>JAGQRB010000198.1 GCA_020425925.1 Planctomycetota bacterium | reverse complement strand
GCCGGTCGCGGCCGCCTACGAGTTCGTCACCGCCGGCGACCGGCGCCCGCTGCTGGTCATGCGCGAGTGCGAGCGCTGCAAGGGCACCGATCACGCGTTGCTGAGCCGCACGCTCAGCAACGAGCAGACCGTGCTGCTCACCGGCTGGTTCCGCTGCGTGAAGCTGCCGCCGAACGTGCTCGAGGCGGACCATCCGTTCCGCTCGTTCTTCGCGAAGGACGAGCAGACCGGCCGGATCCCGCACCTGTTCTTCGCCGATCCGGACGGCAGCAACCAGACGCCGCTGCCCGGTGACCAGTCGCAGGCCGAGCTCTGGGAAACGATGTTCGGGTTCCTCGACCGCTGCTACGAGGGCAACGCGAAGAAGGCGCTGAAGGAGCTGCGCAAGCTGCTCGATCAGCACGACCGCATCGACGGCCTCGAACTCGAGGTGGTCGCGCGGATGGAGCGCGAACTCGATCGCAACGGACCGACGTCGTCGAAGGTCAAGAAGCTGCAGGGCAACCTCGACAAGCTCCAGAAGGAGCGCGACAAGCTGTTCGCCCGCGAACGCGAGTTGCGCGCGCTGGCGCTCAAGAACCTGGCACTCGGCGAAGGGCAGGAAGCCGAGCCGGCAACGGCCGGCTCGGGCAACTGAACCCGGAGGTTTCGATGCGGGCGTCGGCACGGCTCGGTTTCGCGCTCGCGCTGACGCTCGCGACAGCCGCCGGCGCCGCGGCCCAGGACGCCGACGATCGCCTCGACCGGCCGCTGGACCCCTACACCGAGGGCGATGCCGACCTGATGCAGGCCGCCGGCATCGTGCGGTACGGACCGTTCCCGTGGGCCGACCACAAGACCACCGACGACCTCGAGGTCGAACTCGGCAAGAACCGGTTCGTCTGGCTCGAGACGGCGCACTTCCGCATCGGCTGCAGCCTCGGCGCGGTGCCGTGGCCGCAGCAGCCCGCGCAACGCAAGTTCCTCAAGGACGAAGTCGAGGCGGTGCGCGCGCGGCTCGCGAAGTTCCCGAAGAAGCCGCGTCGGTTCGGTCGCTGGGAGCGCGCGCACCTCTACGCCCATCGACTCGAGCGGCTGTACTCCGACGTCCAGGAGCTGCTGGGTGTCACCGACGCCGACTTCGGCGACGCCGCCGGACCGCCGAACGGACCGTTCCTCGGCATGGGCGACAAGTACCTGGTGCTGCTGTTCCAGAAGACCAGCGATCTGGCGCGCTACTTCGAGCACTTCTGCCGCTTCGAGACCAAGGCCTCGATGCGCTGGCACCACCGCGAGACCGAGCAGATCCTCGCCGCGATCGCGGTCGAATCGCTCGACGGATTCGATTCGACCGCGGTGCACTCGCACGTGATCTACAACGTCGCGCACGGCCTGCTCACCGGGTTCCGCGGCAATCACGTCCGGCTGCCGCTCTGGCTCGAGGAAGGTCTCGCCCACCACTTCGCACTGGCGGTCCCGAGCCCGGTCGCGAACGTGCTCGTGCTCGACCACGAGGCCGGCCCCGATGCCCGACTCAACGCCTGGCCCGGCAAGGTGCGACGGCGGGCGCAGCACGACGGCGGCACCCTCACCTTCGAACAGATGGCGGCGTGGCAGGACTTCCGCGAACTCGGCCATCACGCGCACGCGCAGTCGTGGTCGCGCGTCGACTACCTGCTGCACGAGGACCGCGCCAAGGTCGCCGCGATCCTGAAGGCGATCAAAGCGATCCCGCCGCTGCCGAACGAGCTGATCCCCCACGAGCGCGTCGCGGCGGTCACCAAGGAACAGCTCGCAGAGCTGTTCGGCCTCGATCCACCGGGCTTCGACGCGAAATGGCGCGCCTACGTGCTCGCGACCTATCCGAAGAAGTAGAGCTCACAGGTCGCGGGCCGCGACGTCGCGAAAGCGCGCAGCGCCGCCGACACAGCCGATACCCAGGCGCGCCGGCACATCGCCGACTTCGGCCTCGAACACGAACCGACCGTCGATCCAGACGCTCGCGCGTTCGCCGCGGCGGCGCAGCACGATCGTCGCCTGCTGACCGAGCTGGACGCCGCGATCGTGGGCGGCGGGCTGCCCCCTGCTGTAGAGGAAGGCACCCTGGCCGCGCAGGACCATCGCCTGGCAATCGCCGCCGAGCTGGAGCTTGACGCCGTAGCAGCCGTCGAGCGCCTCGACGGTGCATCGCAACGCCGTATCGGAGTGGTCGCCGGTGAAACGCGCCTCGCACCAGTCGCCCTCGTTGGGTTGCCCCGAGAGCTCGAACCGCAAGTCGCGACCGTCGCCGCTCACCTTCGCCGCATCGGCGAGTGCCGCACGTTCGACCGGCCGCCACTCCGATGCCGGGGCGAGCAGTGCCGCGAGCTCCGCGGCGACTTCGGAAGCGCTCGCCGCACCGCCGAGCCGCTCCGCCAGCAGCGCGAGGGTGCCCTCGCGCAGCACGACCTCGGCGAGGTGCGCGCGCCAGTCCTGCTCGAGCGCCTCGACACTGCGGTCGAACGCGGCCTCGGCCGACACCCCCTTGTAGTAGCGCCGGACCTTCGCCGCCCCGTAGCCGTCGAGCAGGAAACGCATCCAGCTGCCCGCGACGTCGTAGCTGCCGACGCGGGGATGCTCGGCCAGCCAGCCGTAGAAGTCGGAGACCGCGTGGAGCTCGCGAATCGACGGCAGATCGCCGCGACGCAGATGGAACGCCGCGACACAGTCGACGTGCACGCCGTCGACGAAACGCAGCACCGCGTTCGCGAGGCCCTCGGCGAAGAACAGATTGCGCGGCTCCGGTCCGCGCTCACGGAAGCGCTCGGCGACGACGTGGACGAGTTCGTGCACGCGGGTCTGATCGTTGTCGTGCGGCACGTGCGAGCACATCGGCACCGAGAATCCGGCGGCCGGCACACCCGTCACCCGCTGCAGCTCGGCGACATCGTCGTAGAGACAGAGTCGAATGGTGCCGTCGAACCCGGTCAGCCCGAGCTCGCCGAGGATCCGCTTCAGCTCGCCGTCCACCAGCGCCGCGACCCGGTCCGCCGAAGCCTCGGCGCGCGACCCGATGCGGAACCGGATGTCGAAGTGCGCCGTCTTCAGCGCACCGTCGAGCCCGTCCTGCGCCCGCACCGCCAGGGCCAACGCGGTGAGCAGCACGATCGCGCGTGCCGTCAACGCCGCAGCTCCCCATCGCCCGCGACGCGCTGCCGCTCGGCGAATCGTTCACCGCCCTTCATCGACCACGACACGATATCGTCCGTGGTGTCGAAGCGGCCGTCGACACCGGGACTGCGCACCTGCAAGCCGCCGTCCGACGCGGCTTCGAAGCGCAGCTGCTGGTGCAGGAAGTCGCGATCGGGAAGCGTCTCGTCGAGCTCGAGCAGCTCGGCGTGCGTCGGCCAGCGGCCGTTGACGCCGTAGTACTCGTCGGCCGCGAACGCGAGCCGCTGGACGTCGGCCGCCACACGGGGGCCGCAGACCTCGGACTCGATTCAAGATTTGCAGGGGTCGACGAGGAAGAACACGATCGGCGAGCCGAACAGCAGGATCGGCAGCAGGTCGCGGAGGGTGTAGGCGATGCTCTGGCGGCGGCGCGGCATGCTCGTTGGATACGCTCGGTGGCGGAATCGGGTTCCCGAATGGTAGCGCCGGACCGCGGCGCCCGCGCGGCATCGGCACGGCGACGCCCTTCCGGGCGGCGATCCGGGCACCGCGAAAGGAAGTGGCTGCCCCGTGCCTTGCATGGCGTCGTGCAATCCCGCACGTTCCCACCCAAGGAGACCGACCACAGCGATGGTCGAAGGAAGAATGCCATGTCAGAGCGCAACCTCGTCCCCCGTCTAGTCCTGGCCGCGGTCGCATTCGGCGCGATCGGTTCGGCCCAGGACCGTCCCTTCTGCATGCCGACGCCGGAGCTGCGGGACAGCGCCGGCAGCTGCGCGCCGCGGTTCGGCAATTCGCCGTTCGATCCGCCCGAGTGCAGCGATCAGGTCTTCATCGTCGACCAGGCCCCCGGGCTCGACACCGGTTGCACCTACCGCAGCGGTGGCCCGCTGCTGTTCGACATCATGGTCGACCGCGTCGTCGCGGTCGCCGGCAAGACCGCCCAGGACCTCGTCGCCGCCGGGCTCATGGAGCCGACCGCGACGCTGAGCATGCCGGCGTTCGACGTCGACTTCAACGGCGCCCCACCACCCGAACGCGACCGCGTCAGCTTCAACGGCCACGTCGTGCCGACCGAGTTCCTGCAGGGTGACAACGGCATCTGGCGCCTCAACGCGTTCGACATCCCGGTCAGCTGGATCAACTTCCCGAGCGATCCCGGCAACGGCAATCAGCCGACGCCGGCCGCCAACACGATCCGCATCGACATCGACGTGCTGAGCTCGTCGGACCGCTGGTGCACCTCGATCGACTGGGCCGCGCTCGAGATCCGCGTCGTCCGCCCGGTCGTCATGGTCCACGGCATCCTGTCGAACGGCAACACCTGGAACACCAGCCCGTTCTCGTGGGTGACCGAGCTCGACAGCCTCGGCTGGCCGAACGACCGGCTCGACATGGGCGCGCTCGACAGCATCCAGAACAACGCCGCCAAGATCGCCGCGCGAGTCGCGAGCGCGCGCGCGCGCTTCGGCGTCGAGGCGGTCAACCTCGTCTGCCACAGCAAGGGCGGTCTCGATTCGCGTCACTACGTCGAGCACTCCGACGACGTCGCGGCGGTGGTGCAGATCGGCACGCCGAACGGCGGCAGTCCGCTCGCCGACCTGATCCAGGCCGGCCTGCTCCTCACCGCGCCCAAGCTGACGATCCTGATCAACGCCCTCGCGACGCCGGCCGGCTACCAGCTCACGCGCCCCTACATGGCCGGCTACAACCTGTTTCACGGCAGTAATGCGAACGTCGACTACGTCGCGCTGGCCGGCGACTACGACCCGGATTGCTTCTTTCTGAACCCGCTCTGCCGGCCGCTGCAGCGCCTCCTGCTGACGCTGACGGGGCGCGGTGACACCATCGTGCCGGTGAGCAGCGTCCACACGCTGGGCTTCACGTCGAACTTCACGCTGCAGTCGACCCACCCGGTCACCGACACGATCCACGCCTCGATCGTCTCGCCGGGACCGGTCGCGCAGACCAACAGCAGCTCGATCTACGACATCGCCGCGCCGTTCCTCGCTGCCGCGACCGGCACGCCCCGTCAGATCGGCTCCCCGGGCAACATCACCGTCGCGCCCGGCAGGCGCAGCCCGTTCGTGGCCGAGGAAGCCGGCGCCGTCCTGCTGACGCGAACCGACACGGTCACCAGCGGCATGACCGTCACCAACGATCTCACGATCGAGAACGGCAGCCGCACGTTCGTGCTGCTGCTCACCGACAACAGCCTCGCCGACCTCGTGCTGGTGCGGCCGAACGGCACGGTCGTCGATCCGGTCGTCGCCGGCAACGACCCCGGCATCGGCTACTCGACCGGCTCCCTCCTCGGCAGCGAGTTCGCGGCCTACGAGCTCGTGCAACCGACCGGTGGCACGTGGCAGGTCCGCGTCACCGGCACCAACGCGCCCGGCATGTCGACCGACTTCGCGCTCGCCGCGCTCGGTGAGCCCTCGCCGATCGCTCTGGCGATCAGAAACGAGAGCACCGAGGTCGTGCGCGCTGGTCAGACCCTGACCGTGCGCGCCGCGTTCACCGATGCCGGCAATCCGGTGCTGAACGCGACGGTCGACGGCGTCGTGCAGCCGCCGACCGGCAACCCGATCGCGCTGAACCTGCGCGACGACGGCCTGCCGCCCGACGCCATCGCCAACGACGGCATCTACAGCGGCTCCACGACCCGGACCGGCGAGGCCGGCTACTACCGCCTGGCGGCCACCGGCCGGACCGGCTCGAGGCAGCGCACCGCGTTCGGCGCGGCCAGCGTCGTCGACGGTTCGCCCGCGATCCTCGGCAACATCACCGAGACCCCGGTCGACACCAACAGCAACACGCTGTTCGACCTGCTGGTGCTCAGCGTCGACGTCGACCTCGTGCCGAACCAGCAATATCGTCTGCTCGGCGTGCTCAGCGACTCGCAGGGCAACGAGCTGCCGGCCCAGGTCGATTTCGTCGCGCTCGGTGGCGTCGAGACCATCGATCTGATGTTCGACGGCCGCGCGCTGTCGCGGAACGGTATCGACGGTCCGTACACACTCGATCGCGTCCGTATCGCCCAGGAGGTCGATGCCGAGCTGCTGCCGGCGGCGAGCTACGCCGCGCCCTACCTCACGGCGGCCTATCTCGCCTCGCAGTTCGAACGCGACGCGATCCGCCTCACCGGCAACGGTTCCACCGTGGGCGTCGACGTCAACAGCAACCAGCTGTTCGACTTCCTCGACGTCGGCGTCGAGGTCGAGGTCGACACCGCGGGCTTCTACTCGTGGTCGGCACGATTGGTCGACTCGCGGGGCCAGGAGGTCGACTTCGTCGCCGGCAGCGGTTCGTTCCAGGTCGGCGCCAACACGATGGTCTTCCGCTTCGACGGCCGCGAGATCGGCATGAACGGCGTCGCCGGCCCGTGGTTCGTTCGCGAGCTGCTGGTGTACGGCGCCGGGCTGTCGCTGGTCGAACCGCGCGCGTTCATGACCGAGTTCCTGCCGGCCTCGGCGTTCGAGGGCTTCGTCGGCGTGCCACCGGGCTTCGGCCCGACGACGCCGTGCGGCGCGATCGTGCAGGCCACGGTCAACCAGGTCGTGCAGTTCGGCGTCGAGGCGCTCGATGCCGACCTCGGCGACGTCGTCATGCTGACGGCACAGAACCTGCCGTCGGGGGCGCGCATCCTCGAGCCGCTGCCGGCATTCGGGAACCCGGTCGCGATCCACTTCGACTGGATCCCGAGTTCGAGCCAGGTCGGCAGCTTCCCGGTCGACTTTCTCGCGATCGACGTCGCCGGCCAGATGACCGAGTGCCGGGTCACGGTCGCCGTCCAGACCGCGCCGAACAATCCGCCGTTCGTGAGCAGCATCCCGAACGGCGGCCTGTTCGAGGCCACGGTCGGCAACCCGTTCGTGTTCGCGATCGAGTTCGACTCGGGTGACCCGGGGCAAGGATTCCAGTCGATCGAGGTCGTGGCCCCGGGCCTCGCCAACCTGCAGTGCGCGCCGCCGACGCTCGGACCGGTCGGTCGCATCGAGTGCCAGTTCACGCCGGACCCGAACCAACTCGGTGTCCACATCGTGCAGTTCATCGCGACCGACGCCGATCCGGTGAACCCGCTGTCGGTCACCGTGCCGGTGCGCTTCGACGTCGCCGAGTGCTACCTGCTCGTCGGTCTGCACGACGCCGACACCGTGGTGCTCGGCGGCATCCACATGCTGGTGCAGCCGCTCGCGATCTATCCGGTGACGACGGCGACCGTGCCGACGTTCATGCTGCCGCCCGGCACCGCCGGGCTCACGGTCAGGAGCCAGGTCGTGATGAACAACCCGGTGGCGTTCCCGACCAACCCGCTGCAATGGACGCCGGGCCTCGCGACCACGATCGGCGGCGGCTCGGTGCTCTACGGCACCGGCAACGGCCTGCAGATCCACCCGGTCGGCAGCGGTGCGCCGGGCACGACCTTCACGATCGGGTTCACGTTCGGCAACTGAGGGCTTCGGCGCCGGTCGCGCAGTCGCGCGACCGGACTAGAAGTCCTCCCACTCCTCGTCGCCGGAACCGCCGCCGACCGGCACCGGCTCCGGCTTCGGCGCCGGCCCACGGCGACGCTTCTTCGCCGATCGCGCGGCCGTCTCCTCCTCGTCCGCCGCACCGTCGACCTTGAAGAAGCCGACGAGCTGCACCAGCGAGTGCGCCTCGGCTTCCATCGCCGAGCTCGCTTCCGCGGCCTCCTGCACCACGGTGGCGTTCTTCTGCACCGTGCCGTCCATCTCGGTCACCGCCTTGTTGACCATCTCGATGCCGGTGGCCTGCTCCTCGCTGGCCGCGGCGATGTCGGCGATGATGTCGTTCACGGTCTTCACCGACTCGACGATCTTCTGCAGCGTCTCGCCCGAACGGTCGACCAGCTGAGT
>JAGQRB010000197.1 GCA_020425925.1 Planctomycetota bacterium | reverse complement strand
TCCTGGTCGCAGATCGTCTCGCCGACGACGCCCCCGGTGGGGCGCGCCCGCGCGACCGCGGCGTTCGATCCGAACCGCAGCGAGATCGTGCTCGCCGGCGGCGAACGCCCGAGCACGCTGCTGCGCGATGCGTGGTCGTTCGACGGCAGCCGCTGGCAGCCGATCCCGCTGCAGGGCCAGCGGCCGATGCGCTCGTTCGCGGCGCTCGCCGTCGAGCCGAGCGGCAGCAGCGTGCTCGCGTTCAGCGGTCTCGGCATCAGCACGACGCCGGCGGCGGACACCTGGCGCTGGGACGGCCGGGCATGGAGCCAGCTCAACGTTCCGGGCCCGAGCCCGCGGGTCGCGGCGGCGACGTGCACGTCGCCGACGGCGGTGTGGCTCTACGGTGGCGACAACTGGGGCTCGGGCAGCGCCTTCTCCGATCTCTGGCGCTGGGACGGCACCGCCTGGACGCAGGTGGTCGCGGCGGGCCCGTCAGCGCGTACCGGCGCCGGGATGACGTGGGACCTGCAGGCGAACGTCGCCGTGCTGTTCGGCGGCGCGACGCCGCTGACGCTGCCGACGGATACCTGGACCTTCGACGGCGTCGCGTGGCAGCAGCAGGTGACGACGACCGCCCCGACCGGCCGCTGGTCACCGGCGATGGCCTTCGACCCCGTGCTCGGCCGCACCGTGCTCTGCGGCGGCATCAGCGGCGCCTCGCCGCTCACCGACACCTGGCTCTGGGACGGCACGGCCTGGTCGCCGGTCCCGTCGGGGAGCCTGCCCGTCGGCCACCAGGCGACGACCGCGGCGTTCGACCTGCAGCGTCTCCAGGTCGTCGCGCGCACGACCTCGACGACCACCGGCTACCTCGGCTGGAGTTTCGACGGGCAGGCGTGGAACCAGATCGGCGCGACGCCGCCGTCGTACGAGATGCTCTACGCCACATGGGACGGCAAGTTGCTCGGCTACCCGTACACGTTCGGACTGCTGCACGGCGAAGGCATGAACCTGCATTCGCTGAGCGCGACCGCTGCGTCGGCGACCCCGTACGGCGGCACCTGCGGCCAGAACGCGCCGACCGTTGCCGCCAGCACCTGGCCGCGACTCGCTGAGGCCGGCTTCGAAGTCGAGTTGGTGCGCGCGCAGCCGAGCTCGTTCGCCGTGGTGCTCGGCGCGGTGCAGCCCGCGAGCCTGCCACTGCTCGGCTGCACGCTGCTGGTGCCGCCGGGTCAGGCAGCCGTGCTGCTGCCGACCGACGTTCGCGGCAACGCCGCCCTCGCGCTGCCGATCCCGGCGAGCATCGGGTTCCTCGGCGTCGCGCTGCACTTCCAGGCCGCGGCGCCGGATCCGAACGCACCCGCCGGCTTCGCGATGTCGCGCGGCCTGCGGATCGGAATCGGCGACTGAGAGCCGTCCGCGGCCACTCCGACGCCGGTCAGCCCGACGGTGACGGCCCGGCGAGGCGGTGCGCGAGCATGCCCTGGACACGGGTCATCAACTCGGCGTGGAAGTGGCCGGAGCCGACGTCGGCGGCGACGTAGGTCAGCGCCCGCTGCAGCCGCAGGTCGAACGGCAGCTTCTCGGCATCCTCGGTCAACAGCAGCAGCGGCTTGTCGAGCGCGCGCGCGTAGCCGACCTCGATCATCACGTTCGGGTTGAAGGCGCCGGCGGCCGACGGCGAGGCCACCGCGAGCACGAGGTCTGCTGCCTCGATCGCCGCCCGGATCTCCTGCCAGACGTCGTCGTGCCGATGCGAACGGTCGGCCCGGACGAGTGCCACGCGGCACGCCGAGCATGCGGCGTGAACTGCCCGCCAGAGATCGTCGAACCCGGTCGCGAACGGCATCGCGACGAAGGCTCGCGCGAGCGGCGGCCGCCCCTCGAGATCGCGCGCGACCGCCTCGAGGTCGCGTTGCGCCGCCAGCGCATCGGCGTAGCGGACACCCGGGTCCTTCGCGAGCAGACGCGCGAGCCAGTCGCGCAAGCCGTCGTCCTGTCGGTCGGCGCTCGCTTCCGGGAACCGAATCGCACCCTCGCGCAGCGCCGCCGCGAGCAACGCCGGCAGGGCGCGTCCGTCGATGTACGGATGGCGCCCGTAGCGCAGCTCGAACAGCATGACGCCGAGCGCCCAGCAGTCGACCGCCGGGGTGAACGAGGATTCCTCGTCGTACTGCTCCGGCGAGGCCGAGTAGAGCCGGCCGAAGTCTCGGAACGCGCGCGACGCCGGGTCGTCGCCGTCGATCGGCGTGGCGCAGCCGAGGTCGGCAAGCCGCAGGTCGCCCTCGGCGCCGAGGAGAACCGTCTCGGGACCCAGCGTGCGATGGACGTAGCCGGCCCGATGAAGCGCAGCGAGCCCGTCCGTGAGCGCCGCCGACCAGCGCACGAAGTGCTCGATGTCGGGCGGTGGCAGCTCGCCGTTCCGGATCGCCGCGAGCGGCGTCGCGAGCGTCGGAGCCTCGGGCTCGTGATCGAACACGGTGAACCAGCGCCCGCCCGACGCGAAGAAATCGACGACCGGCACGATGCGCGGATGGCGGAGTTCGGCCTGCAGCCGGCGCGCCCGCCGGAGCGCGTCGAGTGCCTCGGGCCGCTCGCGCCACTCCGGTCGCGACGGCCAACGCTCGCAGCGAAACGTGAGTGCGTGCCCGAGTGTCGCGTGCACCGCGGCATAGTCGGCGTAGAAGCCGCCGGCGAACAGGCTCCGCTCGACGCGATACGAGCCGATCGCCGCCGGCAGCTCGCAACCGAGGACCGGATCGCCGGCGTTCGTCACCGGCGGACCCGAGCCGCGCCGCGGCGCTCTACTTGCCGTAGAGATGCAGCCACTGCTGCGTCCAGACGCCGAGGATGCTCAGCGTCTCGAGGTCGGCGTAGTAGAGCTCTTCGAAGCCGTGCTTGCGGGCGACGTCGCCGACGGCGTTGGAGTCCCACTGCACCTCGATGTTGTAGACGCGCAGGTCCTTGACGTCGCCGATCTCGGAGCGCTCGCCGACCGGCGTCTTGTTGAAGTTCGTCGTCAGCGGGCGAACGGTGTGGGTGTAGATCAGGCCGCTGGTGCAGCCGCTCGCGAGCGCGCAGGCGCCGAGCGCAACGACCGAACGGGTGATCGGACGGAGGAACGCCATCGCGTCAGTCCCCGTAGACGACCGTCGTGACCTTCGAGTAGAGCCCCCACAGGATGCTGAACACCTTGGTGTCGGCGTGGTTGATCTGCTTCAGGCCGCCGTTCTCGGCCGCCGCCTTGGTGCCCGAATCGCCCCAGGCCGCGAGCCACAACACGCTGTAGGTCGACGATTCGCCGGTCTTGTCGCCGAGCCGGGTCTGGTTGAGGTCGGTGTCGAGCGTGGTCTTGAAGTCGGCGTAGACGCAGCCGGACTGCACCAGCGCGGCGGCGAGCAACACGGGCGCGAAGAGACGGAGCGGAGAACGGGTCTTGGACATGCGCGCCATCATGGCGCCGCGGGGGGCGCCTTGACCAGCACGGCGCGGGCGTAGAGCAACGCGAAGCCGTGGCGCTGCATGTTCTGCTGCGACTTGCTGCCCGGCGCGGTCGTGACCACCGCGAGATCGCAGCCGGCTGCGGCGGCGTCGAGCAGGCGTGCAGCGAGCAGCGCAGTCTGCACACCGCGCCGTCGCCGCGCCGGCACCGTCGCCGCGCCCGCCATCTGCGCCAGACCCGAACGCACGCTCATGCTCGCGCCGCCCGCCGGGAGGCCGTCGAGCCGAGCGAGGTAGCGTCGGAAGCCGGCGGCGCCGGCGACATCGCACAGCGTCGCGGTCATGACGTCGCGGGGGAAGCTCTCGTGCGACGGCACCCCCTCGACGTCGGGATTCGCGAAGCCGTCGACGACCAACTCGATCCAGGTTTCGAACTCGGCGTCCGGACTCGCCGCCACGATCGCGGCGCCGGGGCGATTCGTGGAGGCGGCCGGCAGACTGCACGCGAGCACGTTCTCGAAGCCCCGCAGCACGTAGCCGCGACCACAGAGCATCGGCGCGATCTCCGGGTCGGCGAGCGTCGACAGCTCGATCTGCACCGCCGCGCCGCGCGCCGCGAGCTCACGTTCGACCTCGGCGAGCGCGGCGACGTCGATCCCCTCGCCGAAGCCGAGCCCGGCGACCTTGTTGATCGGCGAGTCGTTGCCTGCGAACGCCGCCAGGCCGCCACCGATCGGCCGCAGCCAGATCGCGTCCTCGCCGCGGCGGCGCGCAACCGACTCGGCACAGGCGCGGACGAGGTCACATTCGGCGCGTTCGATCCGAGCGGCGAGCTCGGTGCTGGCAAAGGGCGCGGTCATCCCGCCGGACTCTACCCTCAGGCCAGATCGAACAGCAGCGCCTCGACCGGCTGCTCGGCACGCAGCGTGAGCACGCCCGCCGTCTCGGTGCTGGCGCCGTCGCCGGGCAGCAGCGTCGCATCACCGATGCCGAGACGCCCGCGGACGAGCTGCACCCAGGCGCCGCGGCCGGCAGCGACTTCGTGTGCGACCTCGTCGCCGGGCGCCAGGCGCAGGCGGCGCACGATCGCGTCCTGGTGGATCACCGCGCTGTTGTCACGGCCGTCGGGCGAGATCACCACGACGTCCTTGCTGGCGGCGGCCTTGCCGTCCGGCTTCCACTCGGTGTAGCTCGGCGTCAGCCCGAGCTCGTTGGGCTCGATCCAGATCTGCAGCAGATGCAGGCCCTCGCCGGGGTCGGGGTTGAACTCGCTGTGCGTCACCCCGGTGCCGGCGCTCATCAGCTGGATCTCGTCGGGCCGCAGCACGCGGCCATTGCCCATGCTGTCCTTGTGCTCCAGCGCACCCTCGAGCACGTAGGTGAAGATCTCCATGTCGCGGTGCGGGTGGGTCGAAAAGCCGCGACCGGGCTCGACGCGGTCCTGGTTGATCACGCGCAGCGAGCGGAAGCCCATGTGCCGCGGGTCGTAGTAGGACGCGAAGCTGAAGGTGTGGTAGGTGTCGAGCCAGCCATGGTCGGCGTGGCCGCGCTCGGCGGAACGGCGGATCGTCAGTGTCATGTCAGAGTTCCTCGAGCGGGAGATTGGGCCGCCGGCCGCGATTCCGCCAATGCCGACCGCTTCTTCGGGTCATGCCCGGAGGTTATGAAGTCTCCCGGCCATGGATCTCAGCCAGTTGCGCTACTTCGTCGCCGCCGCCGAGACCTCGAGCATGTCGCGCGCGGCCGAGCGCGAGCACGTCTCGCAGCCGGCGCTGAGCCGCCAGGTCGCGCGGCTCGAGCAGCAGCTCGGCGTGCAGCTGTTCGAGCGCCGGAAGCAGCGTATCCACCTGACCGCGGCCGGCCGGTTCCTGCTGCCGAAAGCGCGGCAGCTGCTCTGTGACGCGGCCACCGCCGAACAGCAGCTGCGCGAACGGTTCGCCGGCGCACGCCGGACGCTGCGGCTCGGCTTCGTCGGACCGTTCCTCGACGACCTCGTGGTGCCGACCGTGCGCGAGCTCGAGCGGCGCGCGAGCGGGATCGACGTCGCACTGTTCGACCTGCCGCCGCGCGCACAGCTCGACCGGCTCGGTACGCGCGAGCTCGATGCCGCGATCCTCGGCAACCTCGAGCCCGAGGACCGCCAGCGATTCAGCGTCCGCCGCCTCAGCCGTCACCGCTTCGCAGCCGTGCTGCCGGCCGACCATGCGCTCGCGAACTCGCGCGCGGTCGAGCTCGGCGCACTGCGCTCGGAGCGCTGGGTCTCGCTCGACGACGCACTGTTCCCGGGCCGCCGCGAGTTCCTGCGCGCGGCCGCAGCCACGCGCGGCTTCGAGCCCGAGATCGCAACCGAGGTCGAGTCCGTGTCGATGATGCTCGGCGCGGTCGCGGCCGGCGACGGTGTCGCACTCGCGCCATGGCACAGCGCCAAGCTGCCGCACGCGGGTGCTGCGTTCGTGAAGCTGCGCCCGCCGGTGCCCACGATCGAACTCGCACTCGTCACCCGACCGCGCGAACCGTCGCCCGAGCTCGATCTGCTCGCCGAGCTGCTGCAAGCCCGGGCGCGATCGCTCGGCGACCCCGACCGGTAGGCGCCTGTCGGCAAGGACCAGACGGCCTCAACCGCCGCAGCCGCCCCCGCCGCAACCGCCCCCGCCACAGCCGCCACCCCCACCGCAGCCGCCGCCGTCGGCACCGGACGACGGCGGATGATAGAACCGCT
>JAGQRB010000196.1 GCA_020425925.1 Planctomycetota bacterium | reverse complement strand
GTCGACGTCGCGGCTGCCGCCCGAACGGCGACGATCGCGGCGCTTGTTGCGGCGGCCGCCGCCGTCGTTGCGGTCCTTCTTCGGCTGCTGTTGCGGCTGCTGCTGGCGTCGCGGCTGCTGGGGCTGCTGGCGCGCCTCGGTGTTGCCGTCGCCGGGCTCACGCCCGCCCGAGCGGCGGCGCCCGCGGCGGCGGCGGCGGCGGCGCGAACGCTGCTCGCTGTCACCCTCGTCGCCCTCGTCACGCTCGCCGACCTCGGCCTCGCGTTCGGCTTCGTCGGCCTCGTCGCGATCGACGTCGTCGGCGCGGTCGCGATCGTCGTCGGCGTCCTCGGCATCGTCCTCGAAGCCTCGGTCGTCGTCGAAGCGCGTTGCCTCGGGGCTCTCGGCGCCCTCGTCGCGACCCTGCTCCGAGTCGGCGTCGTCCTGGCCACGGTGGCGCCGGCGCCGTCGGCGGCGACGCCGCGGGCCCTCGCGTGGTTCGTCGCGTTCGCCGGCGTCCTCGCCTTCGAGGGTCTCGTCGAACGGCTCGGAATCGAACGGCCGCAGCTGGTCGTCGTCGCGGTCGTCGGCGTCGGCCTCGTCGTCGTGACCGCGGCTGCGCGCCGGGCGGCGGGGGCGGCCGAAGCCGATGACCTCTTCATCACGGTCGTCGTCGCGCTCGGCCTCACCGTCGCCGTCGTCCTCGCGGTCACGCTCGTCGTCCGCCGGGTCGTCGAGGTCGGCGAAGGATCTGCCGCGCGCACGATCCTCGCGGTAGCCGCGATCACCGTCGTCGTCGGAGTCGCCGGCGTCGTCCTCGGCGCCGACATCGTCGTCGTCGTTGTCGTCGTCGTCTGCGGCCGCGCGCGCCGGTTCGCCGAACACGACATCGGCGGCGTCGTCATACGAACCCGACGAACGGCGCCGGCGGCGGCGGCGCTTCTTGCGCCGCGGTCCCTCGGTCGTGTCGGATGCCTCGGTCCGGGCGTCGCGTGCGCGTTCGGCCGGTGCGATCTCGTCGCCGTCGGCCGCGTCCTCGCGGTCGTCGTCGTCGTGCTCGCGCGCGCCCGCTGCGCCGCCGCGATCGGCCGCGCCGATGCGCCGGTCGACGAGCTCGTGCCAGCGGTCGAGCGCGTCGCCCTCGACCTGGCCGGCCGCGACCCGCAACTCGAACAGCTCGATCGCCTCGTCGTAGTAGGGGCCGCGCACGAAGCCGCCGACGCGGAAGCGCTTCTTGCCCTCGCCCTGGACGAAGCGGTGCTGCACGCCGCAGATCCGCTTCAGGCAGCCGGCATCGCGGCGCGGCAGCTTGAGCTCCTGGCCGAGCGGGCCGAGCAGCTCCTCGGCGATCGACGACGGACTGCGGTCGGGTTCGGCCTCGGCCATCGCCAGCACCGGGCCGACCAGCAGCACGCCGAGCAGCACCGCGTTCGACGGCACGTCGCCGCCGAGCACGCGCTCGTCGAGCGCCTCGAGCAGGCCCCAGAACGCGTCGCGCTGATCGCGGTCGGCAGTGGCGAGGAACTCGGCGAGCACCGGCACCAGGCTCTTCAGTGCGCCGACGTCGCGCAGCAGCTGGAACGACGGCAGCGCGTGGCCGCCGCGCAGCAGGCGCAGGATCTCTTCGAGCACGCGCGGCGGTGCCGCGCGCACCAGATCGCCGGCGGTCTCGGCCATCGCCGCGAAGGTCTCGGGCTCGATCGAGAAGCCGAGGCGGCCGGCGAACTTCGCGGCGCGCAGGATGCGCACCGGGTCCTCGCGGAAACGCACGCGCGGGTCGCCGATCGTGCGGATGACGCGGTCCTCGAGGTCGGCGAGGCCGTCGCACCAGTCGAGGATCTTGTCCTCGGTCGGATCGAGGAACAGCGCGTTGATGGTGAAGTCGCGGCGCAGCGCGTCTTCCTCGGCGGTGCCGAACTCGTTGTCGCGGGTGATCAGCAGGTCGTCACCGCCGTCGTCCTCGGGCGTGCGCCGGAACGTCGAGACCTCGAGGATCTTGGTGTTGCGGTCGAAGTGCAGGTGCGCGAGCTTGAAGCGGCGGCCGATGATGCGGCAGTTGCGCGGGAACGTGCGCTTGACCTGCTGCGGTCGGGCCGAGGTCGCGATGTCGTAGTCCTTGGCGGCGCGGCCGAGCAGCAGGTCGCGGACGCAGCCGCCGACCAGAAAGGCCTCGTAACCTCGGGAGGTGAGGCGCTGTGTCGCCCGCACCGCATCGGGATCGAGCCTGTCGAGGTCGGCTCCCGTCGGGCAGAGAATCGTCGGTTCTGGCTTCGGCAATCGGCTCGAACTGTCGGTGAAAAGGGCGGTTTACCCGCGGTGCGGGGGGCGAGACAACAGTTTGTCGTCATTCGGGGTGGGGTCCAAGCAGTTCGGTGTGCGAAAACTGCCGCGGGTCGCGCGCCCTGATACCCCGTTGTTCCCCGCGGCTGCCCGTGGCCAGGTCCCGCCGCCGCCGCGGGGCCGGCTGCGCCAATCTGCCGTCCGGCGCTCCCCGCGCTGCGGCGGCCAGCATTCCAGATGTGACGTCGGTCGGCTGCTGCCGCGGCCGACCAACGTCACATCTGCAAGCCGCCGTCGACCGTGAGCACCTGGCCGGTGACGTAGTCGGCGTCTGGCCCGAGCAGGTAACGCACCGTGCCGAGGACGTCGGCGGGGGTGCCGAGGCGCCCGGCCGGCACGCGCGGCAGCAGCCGGTCCTGCGACTCGCGGTGGCTGTCGGGGTGGGCGATCAGGCCGGGTGCGATCACGTTCACCGTCAGGCCGGCGGCGGCGACCTCGCCGGCGAGCGAGATCGCGAGCTGGATCACGGCGGCCTTGGCGGCGAAGTAGACCGGCGCGCGCAGCATCGCGCGGTGGCGGTTGGCGCCGGCGGCGGCGAACAGGATCACCCGCCCGCGGCGCGCCGCGACCATGCTCGGCACCACCGCCTGCAGGCAGTGGAACACGCTGTCGACGTTGCTCGCGAACTGCGCGCGGTAGGTCGCGGCGTCGGTCTGCAGCAGCGGCGCCTCGTGGAAGTCGCCGACGCTGTGGACCAGCGCGTAGGGCGCGCCGTGCGCGCGTTCGAAGTCGGCGAAGGCACGGCGCAGCGAGTCCGGGTCGGTGGCGTCGATGCCCTGGCGGCGGGTCCAGACCACGGCGCGTTCGCCGAGGTCGGCCGCGATCGCCGCGCCGATGCCCTGGCCGCCGCCGACGACCAGGACCTTGCCCGCAGCCTCGGCCGGCGCGTTCACTTCACTTCTCGGTCCGCAGCCAGCCGAAGATCTCCTTGAGCTTCGGCGGCTTGCCGGTCATCAGCACGCCGATGCGGAAGATCTTGCCGGCGGCTTTGAAGGCGATCCAGACGCTCACCACCATGAGGATGCCGGTGATCACGTACTCGTAGACCTCGGGCGGCCCGCCGGCGCGGTTCATCATCGTGAACGGCGTGAACAGCGGGATGTAGCTCATGACCTTGGCGACCAGGCCGTTGGGCTCCTGGACGATGAACATCATCGAGACCAGCGGGATGATCAGCAGGATCACGACCGGCTGCATCAGGTTCTGTGCCTCCTTGAGGCTGTTGCAGACCGAGCCGATCGCGACCAGCATCGCGGCGTAGAGCAGGTAGCCGAACAGGAAGTAGCCCGCGAACGAGATCAGGTAGCGCGGATCGCCGATGATCGCCATCAGCGGGAAGTCGAAGCCGGCGATCAGCTTCGGCGCCAGCCACACGCCGAGCAGCGCGAACGCGATCCACGAGCCGATGATCGTCATGCCGGTCGCGGCGATGCCCCAGATCTTGCCCGACATCAGCTCGCCCGGGCTGCACGAGCTCAGCAGCACCTCGATGATGCGGTTGCTCTTCTCCTCGACGGTGTTCGTCAGCAGCATCTGGGCGGCGGTGAAGACCGCGATCCAGAGCAGGTAGACGAAGGCGACTGGCGCGAACTTGTTGGCCTTCTCGCCGACCGTGACATCGGTCTTCTCGCCGGTCTCGGCGTCCGCCTTCTGTTCGCGGAACGCGACGCGTTCCTGGATCAGCGCCGCGGCAGCGCGCGAGATCTTGGCGTCGGCGATGCGCAGGCTGCGCACCACCTCGGTCGCGGCGCGGCCGTACCAGTCGCGCAGGTCACTGTCGGTGCGGTTCTCCGAGACGTAGGTGAAGCCGTCGATGTCGTGCAGCGGGTTGCTGCCGATCGTGAAGTAGGCGAACAGCTTGCCGTCGTCGACCAGCTTGGCGAGCGCCTTCTCCTGGGCGGGTGGGTCGAGGCCGTCGAGCTCGAGGTCGGCCAGCCTGGTGAACTCGAACCGCCGCGCATCCTTGAACGCGGCGTTCTCGGCCACCATCTGCTCGACGTCGGAGGCCGGCAGGTCGAGCCAGGCGCGATACAGCTTGTCCTGATCGGCCTCGCTGAGCTCGCCGTCCTCGGTGGCTTCGGCGATCGCCTTGCCGGTCTGGCCGAGCACGGTGTTGAACGCCTTGAGGTCGCCGAGGCGCGCCATCTGCTCGATGCGCCGCCCGATCCGGGCCTCGCTGTAGTCGACCACCGCGTAGCTCTTGGTCTCCTTGAACTTGTTGAGCACCCAGGTGGCGCCGATCGAGATCACGATCAGCACCGGCACCGCCAGGATGCCGATCCAGAAGGTCTTGGTGCGGACGTTCTCGAGGAACTCGCGCTGCGCGACGAGGAAGCGTTTGCTGGCCATCAGTTCGCTCCCGCGCCGGCGAGGGCGGCGTCGCGTTCCTGGACGGTGCGGATGAAGATCTCGTGCAGCGACGGCTCGCGGTAGTCGAAGCTGCGGATCGTCAGGCGGTCGAGCAGCCAGCGCAGCGCCGCCTGCGGATCCTCGCCGTGGCGCAGGTAGATCTCGGCCGATTTGCCGTTGTCGTTGACGCGCTCCACCCCCGGCAGATCCTCGAGCACGCGGCCGTCGCCGTCGTAGTGGATCTGGATGCCGAAGTCGCGGCCGGCCTTGATCGCGGCGATCGTGCCGCCGAATGCGAGCTTGCCCTTGTGGATCATCATCACCGAGTCGCACAGCTGCTCGGCCTGCTCCATCACGTGCGTGCTGAAGATCACCGTGCGGCCGTCGCGCTTCATCTGCAGGATCGTGTCGCGCATCACGTCGCGGTTGACCGGATCGAGGCCGCTGAACGGCTCGTCGAGGATCACGAGCTCGGGGTCGTGGATGATGGTGCCGAGGATCTGCACCTTCTGGCCCATGCCCTTGCTCATCGCCTCGCACTTCTTGTCGAGCCACTCGCCGAGGCCGAAGCGCGTCAGCAGCTCGCGCGCCTTCTCGTTGGCGGTGCTGCTGTCCATGCCCTTGAGCTTGCCGAAGTAGGCGACGATCTCCGCCGTCTTCATCTTCTTGTAGAGGCCCTTCTCCTCCGGCAGGTAGCCGAGGCGGTCCTTGACCTCCG
>JAGQRB010000195.1 GCA_020425925.1 Planctomycetota bacterium | reverse complement strand
CCGTTGACGGTCGGGATGCCCATCGGGTTGCCGTAGTCGCGCACGCCCGCGACCACGCCCTCGAGCACGGCGCGCGGCGGCAGGCAGCCCGCCGGCACGCGTTCGGCCGGCAGGTCCGGCGGCGCGAAACAGAACACGTCGGTGCTCGCGATCGGGCGCGCGCCGAGGCCGGTGCCGAGCACGTCGCGGATCACGCCGCCGACGCCGGTGCCGGCGCCGCCGAACGGCTCGATCGCCGACGGCCGGTTGTGAGTCTCGACCTTGATGCAGACCGAGTCCTCGTCGTCGAAACGGATCACGCCGGCGTTGTCGACGAACACGCTGACGCAGAAGTCGCGGTCGAGCGTGCGGGTGACGTGCGCGATCGTGCTCTTCAGCAGGTTCTCGATCCGCCGCCCGTCGAACGTGACGTTGCCGGTCAGCGTCTTGTGTTTGCAGTGCTCGCTCCAGGTCTGCGCCAGGGTCTCGAGCTCCATGCGGGTCGGCGCGCGGCCGAGTGCCGCGAAGTGCGCCTGGATCGCGGTCATCTCGTCGCCGTCGAGCGCGAGGCCACCCTGCCGCGAGAGCTGTTCGAGCGCGCCGCGGTCGAGCCCGGCGAGGGCGATCGCCTGCACGTCGAGCTCGGCGCTGCCACCGCCGCCCGGCAGGCCCGCGGGCAACCCGGTCAGAACCTCCTGCACGACGTCGTTCGCGAGCACCTTGCGCGCGACCGCGAGCAGGCGGTCGTCGGCGACCGTGCCTTCGATGTCGTAGGCGCGGTAGGTGCCGGTCGCGACCGCGGGCAGGCCCATGTCGACCAGCGCCTTCTGCACCGAGTGGGCGACCGGATCGGTGACGCCGGGGCGCGGCACGACGGCGACGCAGTGCGCGTGGTCGGCTGCGTTGGTGGCGGCGACGGCATCGGGCGCGTGGATCGCGAACTCGTCGGCGATCGGGTCACTGAGCACCGCGGCGGCGAACTGGCGCACCGCGGGTTCGTCGAGCTCGCGGCCGAGCAGGAAACCCCGGCGACTGCGCACCGCGGTGACTTCGGCGAGACCGGCCGCCTGCAGCGCGCGCAGCGCGGCCTCACCCGCAGGGTCCGGTTGCCCGCTCTTGACCAGAACGTCGACGCGCCATGCCTGCATGGCGCAACGATGCCGAGCTGCCGGGTGCGAAGCAAGGCGCCGCCTCGGCGGCTGCTCGCCGGTGCGTCAGTAACTCTCTTCGTCGCTCGGGAAGCCGCCGCTGCGCACGTCGGCACAGTAGCTCGCGACCGCCTTGCCGATCTCGTCCGCGAGCTCGAGGTAGCGCCGCGCGAACCGCGGCCGGAAGCGCGTGAACAGCCCGAGCATGTCGTGTGTCACCAGCACCTGGCCATCGACGTGCGGCCCGGCGCCGATGCCGAGGATCGGGATCGGCACGGCCTGCTGCATCGCGGCGCCGAGCTCGGCCGGCACCTTCTCGAGCACGATCGCGAACGCGCCGGCATCGGCCAGCGCGCGCGCGTCGGCGAGGATGCGCTCGCGTTCGGCCGGCTCGATGCCGCGCGCCTTGTAGCTGCCGAACTGGTGGATGCTCTGCGGCGTCAGCCCGAGGTGGCCCATGACCGGGATGCCGGCGCCGACCAGCGCCGCGACGGTGCCGGCGTAGGCGGCGCCGCCCTCGAGCTTGACGGCCTCGGCGAGGCCCTCTTTCAGCAACCGGCCGGCGTTGCGCAGCGCGTCCTCGACGCTGACCTGGTAGCTCAGGAACGGCATGTCGCCGACCACGAGCGCGCGTTCGACGCCGCGGCCGACGAGCTCGCAGTGGTAGACGATCTGGTCCATCGTGACCGGCACGGTGGTGTCGCGGCCCTGCATCACGGTCGCGACCGAGTCGCCGACCAGCACGACGTCGATCCCGGCCTGGTCGAGCAGGCCGGCAAACAGGTGGTCGTAGGCGGTCAACATCGCGATGCGCTCGCCGGCGGCCTTCATCGCGCGCAGGCTTGCGGTCGTGATCTTCGGACGGCTCCCGCTCGGGTCCGCCATCGCGTTACCAGTCGCCGAAGGTGTCGGGGTCGTCGGAATCGTGGCGCGGCGGCGGCGGCGGCGCGCCGTCGCCGGAGCCCGGCGGTGGCGGCGGCTTGTAGTCGTCGATGCCGTCCTCGCGGATCCGGGGCGCGCGGCGCTT
>JAGQRB010000194.1 GCA_020425925.1 Planctomycetota bacterium | reverse complement strand
CGGCGCCGCGGCCGCGAAGCTGCTGCCGCTGCTGGCACAGGATCCGTGGCGCTGGCTCGGCGACGAGAAGCGCACCGCCGATCTGCGGCGGCTGCTCGCCCGCCTCGCCTGGCTGCGCGAGCGCATGCCCGACCTCGGGCTGCCGGCGTTCGACGATGCGGCGCTCGCGGCCGTCGCCGGCGAGCTGCTCGCCGATCGCACCAGCCTGCGCGAGCTCGATCCCGATGCGCTGGCGCACCTGCTGCAGAGCCGGCTGTCGCCGCCGCAGCAGCGCGCGCTGCGCGAGTCGGCGCCGGATCGGATCGAGCTGCCGTCGGGTCGCGCCGCCAAGATCGACTACGCCGCCGCCGCCGGCCCGACGGTGGCGGCGCGACTGCAGGAGTTCTTCGGGCTGCGGGCGGTCTCCGCGCTCGCCGGCGGTCGCGTCCCGGTCGTGCTCGAGCTGCTGGCACCGAACCACCGGCCGGTGCAGGTCACGACCGATCTGCCGAGCTTCTGGGCCAACGTCTACCCGCAGATCCGTCGCGAATTGAGTCGGCGCTACCCGCGCCACGCCTGGCCGGAGGACCCCCTGACAGCGACCGCCGAAGCCCGCCCGAAGCGCCGCCGGCCGTCCTGAATCGCGCCGCGCTGCCGGGAATTCGGACGGCTGGCCGGCGGCGCTCAAGATCCCGTCGCCGGGCGCCGAAAGCCTCTTGTGGAGCCAGGTTCGCCCGCATGAGTCTCGACGTCCGTCTCGGCCAACGCCAGGAGCAGCGCCTCGCGCTGCTGCCGCAGATGCTGCAGTCCATCGAGGTGCTGCAGCTCGCGACGACCGACCTGCTGCACTTCCTCGAGCAGGAGGCCGAGCGCAACGAGACGCTGGAGCTGCGCGCCGCGGCGCGCGAGTCCGCCGACGCCGATTCGTGGCGGCCGGCGGCGCGCGCCGGTGGCGACGACGGCGACGGCAAGCGCGCGTTCCTCGAGAACGTGCCCGACGATGCCGGTACGCTGGTCGATCACGTGCGCGAGCAGCTCGCGTTCCGCGAGGTGCCGGACGAGCTCGCCGACGTGGTCGTGCGGCTGTGCGGCGAGCTCGACGATCGCGGGCTGCTGCCGTTCTCGCTGCCGGACCTCGCCGCCGAGTTCGGGTTGCCGTTGACGCTGCTCGAGGAGGCCCACGGCGAGCTCATGACGCTCGAGCCGCGCGGCATCGGCGCGCCCGATTCGGTCGCCGCGATGCTGTTGCAGGCCGAGGGCGACCCCGACCTCTCGATCATCGAGGCGCTGCTGACCGTCCACCTCGACGCGCTGGGTCGCAACCGCCTGCCCGACGTCGCCCGCGACCTCGAACTCTCGCTCGACGAGCTGCAGGAGGTGATGGCGCGCATCCGCGATCTGAATCCGCGGCCGGCCGCCGAGTTCAGCGAGACAGCGGCGCCGGCGATCCGACCGGATGCCTACGTCGCCTATCTCGATGGCGTGGTGCAGGTGTCGCTCGACGACGCCGCGCTGCCCGGGCTCGGCATCGACGCCGAGTACGCGGCGCTGGCGAGCGATCGCGACACCGCGGACGAGGTCCGGAGCTACCTGCGGCCGAAGCTCAAGCTCGCGCGCGATCTCATCAGCGCGCTCGAGCAGCGGCGCGATACCCTGCTGCGTACGGTCCAGGCCGTCATGGAGGAACAGGTGCAGTTCCTGCAGCGCGGCAAGGCGGCGATCGTGCCGCTGCGAATGAGCGAGATCGCCGACCGCCTCGAGCTGCACACCTCGACCGTGAGCCGCGCGATCGCGGGCAAACACGTCGCGACCAGCTTCGGGCTGTTCCGACTGCGCGACTTCTTCGACGGCGGCCGGCTCGGCGGCGACCAGGCCCGCGCCGGCCAGGGTCGGATGGGGGTGGCCCAGCGCATCGCCGACCTCGTGGCGGCCGAGGACAAGGCCACGCCGTTGTCGGACGACGACCTGGTGCAGCTGCTGGAGCAGAGCGGTGTGCAGGTCGCGCGCCGCACGATTGCGAAGTACCGCGGCGAGCTCGGCATCCCGTCGAGCTACCGCCGCCGACGTTTCGGAGCTGACAGATGACCTACGACCCGCTTTCGTACGGCGAGATCAAACTCAGGGATCGCGCTGCCACGTCCGGTGACAGTCCGGACGACATCCTGTTCGAGGATGCCGGGCCGGGCTACGCCTCGGAGGAGTCGCCGCAGAGCGACTGGAGCGAACCGGGCGACGGTTACACCGCGTTCGGCTCGACGGGCGCCCCGAACGTGACGCAGTTCGGCGCCGACGTGCTCGGCGAGACCGGCGGCTTCGGCGAACCCGCGGCGCCGCCCGCGCACTCACCGTTCGGTGGTGCGCCGGCGCCGCGGCCCGCGGTCGCGCGGGCGAGCTCGGCGGCGCCG
>JAGQRB010000193.1 GCA_020425925.1 Planctomycetota bacterium | reverse complement strand
GGGCGGGTGGTGTTCATCGATCTCGACAACGACGCGCGGGCGAACGGCGTTCACTCTAACCGCTGCGCTCGCTAGCGTTGCTGACGTGAGCCGCCGTGCCAGCCCAGCCGACGATCCCGCGGGCGACGATCCCGCCGCTGCCGACCCGATCGGAGCGCGCATCGCGGCCGATCCGCTGCTCGCGCCGTACGCGGCGCAGATCCGCGACCGCATGCAGCGCACGCGCGCGCTGCGGCGCCGGCTCGTCGCCGACGGCAGGTCGCTCCGCACCATCGCCGACGTGCACGAACGCTTCGGCCTGCATCGCGACGGCGACGAGTGGGTGCTGCGCGAATGGCTGCCGAACGCGACCGCGGTGCACGTCAAGGGGCCGTTCACGGGTTGGCGCGTCGAGCCCGGGTTCGCCTTCACCCGCAAGGCGAACGGTGTCTTCGAGCTGCGGCTGCCGGCCGCGACCTTGAAGCACGGCGATGCGTTCCGGCTGCGGGTGCGCTGGCCCGGCGGCGAAGGCGACCGGCTGCCGGCGTGCACCCGCCGTGCCGTGCTCGACGGCCGCAACTGGAACGCCGAGGTCTGGGCTCCGAAGGCACCCTACGAGTTCGTGCACCCGCGGCCGACGCCGCGCACGCGGCCGCTGCTGGTCTACGAGACCCACGTCGGCATGGCGCAGGAGGACGCGCGCATCGGCACGTTCGACGAGTTCCGGACCGAGACGCTGCCGCGGATCCGCGATGCTGGCTACGACACGCTGCAGATCATGGGGCTCGCCGAGCACGCCTACTACGCGTCGTTCGGCTACCAGATCACGAGCTTCTTCGCGGCATCCTCGCGCTTCGGGACTCCCGACGAGCTGAAGGCCCTGATCGACGCGGCGCACGGCATGGGACTGTCGGTCCTGATGGACCTCGTGCACTCGCACTGCGCGCGCAACGAGGTCGAGGGCATCGCGCGCCAGGACGGCAGCGACCGCCAGTACGTGCACCCGGGCGCACGCGGCCTGCACCCGGCCTGGGGCTCGTGTTGTTTCGACTACGGCAAGCGCGAGGTGCTCGAGTTCCTGCTGTCGAACTGCCGCTACTGGCTCGAGGAGTTCCGCGTCGACGGCTTCCGGTTCGACGGCGTCACGAGCATGCTGTACTCGCACCACGGTCTGGCGCACGTGTTCGCGAGCTACGCCGAGTACTTCGATCGGGAGGTCGACGAGGACGCGCTCGCCTACCTGACGCTCGCGAACGAGCTGGTCCACGAGCTCGCGCCGGCGGCGATCACGATCGCCGAAGACGTCTCGGGGATGCCCGGCCTCGCGGTGCCGGTCGCACGCGGCGGCGCCGGCTTCGACTTCCGCTTCGCGATGGGGGTCGCCGACGAGTGGATCCGGCTCGTGAAAGACGTGCCCGACGAGAAGTGGTCGATGGAGAAGCTCTGGTACGAGCTCACGAACCGCCGGCGCGACGAGCGCACGATCGCCTATGCGGAGTCGCACGATCAGGCGCTGGTCGGCGACCAGACGCTGATCTTCCGCCTCGTCGGCGAGCGCATGTACGACCGCATGTCAGTGCTGACGCAGGATCTCGTCGTCGATCGCGGCATCGCGCTGCACAAGCTCATCCGGCTGGCGACGCTCGCGAGCGCGGGTGACGGCTACCTGAACTTCATGGGCAACGAGTTCGGGCACCCCGACTGGATCGACTTCCCGCGCGAGGGCAATGATTTCTCGCACACGCACGCTCGTCGCCAGTGGAGTCTGCGGCCGGATCCACTGCTGCGCTACGCGCACCTCGCCGCCTTCGATCGCGCGCTGATCGAGCTCGCCCGCGCGCACGGTTTCCCGGACGGCGAGGACGAGTACCTGCTGCTCGCGGACGAGAAGCGGCATGTGCTCGCGTTCCTGCGCGCCGGGCTCTTGTTCGCGTGCAATTTCGACCCGCTGCGGTCCTACACCGGGCTCGCGATCCCGGCCGCGCCCGGCGACTACCGCGTCGTCTTCGACAGCGATCGGGCCGAGTTCGGCGGCCACGGCCGGCAGGATCCGGCGACGGTCCATTCGACCCACACCGACCGCATCCACCGTCACTTCCTGCCGCTGTACTTGCCGGCGCGGACCGCAGTCGTGTTGTCGCCGCTTGTCGCTGCCGGGCCGGGCCCTACGCTTTCGGGGACGAGATTCGCAAGTGATTGAGTAAATGCCGCTCCTCGACGCCGTCGTCTTCCTCGTGTTCGTCACTGCGGTGGTCGCGATCGGCCTGCTGAAGGGCCGCAACGAGAACGACAGCGAGTCGTACTTCCTGGCGGGGCGCGGCCTGAGCTGGTGGCTGATCGGCTTCTCGCTGATCGCCGCGAACATCTCGACCGAGCAGTTCGTCGGCATGTCGGGTCAGGCGGCCGACTACGTCGGGCTCGCGATCGCGAGCTACGAGTGGATGGCCGCGATCACGCTGGTGGTCTGCGCGTTCCTGTTCCTGCCGAAGTTCCTGCGCGCGGGCATCTACACCATCCCCGAGTTCCTCGAGTACCGCTTCGACAAGGCGGCGCGCTCGCTCATGGCGCTGTTCACGATGGCGGTCTACGTCGGCGTGACGATCGCGGCGGTGATCTACTCGGGCGCGCTGATGATCCACACGCTGTTCCCAGATGTGTCGATCCCGGCGGGATCGTGGCTGATCGGCGGCATCGCGGCGGTCTACGTCGCGAGCGGCGGGCTCAAGGCCTGCGCCTGGGCCGACCTGATCCAGGGCTCGGCGCTGATCGTCGGCGGCGCGGTGATCCTCTGGCTCGCGATCGACGCGCTCGCGGCTGCGCCGGTCGCGACGCTCGCGAGCAGCGCGGACGTGCAGGGCCTCGCCGACGACGCCGGTGGCTTCGCCAAGTTCTTCGCGCTCAACCGCGACAAGCTGCACATGGTGCTGCCGGCGGACGACAAGATCCTGCCGTGGACCGCGCTCGTCGTCGGGCTCTGGATCCCCAACTTCTACTACTGGGGGCTGAACCAGTACATCACGCAGCGCACGCTCGGCTCTCACTCGCTCGCGCACGGCCAGCGCGGCGTCGTGTTCGCGGCCGCGCTGAAGCTGCTGATCCCGTTCGTGATCGTGTTTCCGGGCATGGTGGCGTTCAACCTCTACAGCGACGACATGGCGGCGTCGGCACAGGTCGACAACTCCGCCGTGCTCGCGGAGTACGACGCCGTCAAGGTGCGGCCCGACGACCCGGGCTCGCAGATCGTGTTCGGGTTCGATCCGGCGTGGGCGAAGCAGAACCCCGAGCTCGCGGTCGAGCTCGGCCGTTGGAACGATGCGGTCAACGGTCTCGCGCGCGAGCTCGGCGAGACGCCGCGCGCCGAGCGCCTGCAGGGCTACAAGTACGACACCGCGTTCGGCCTGCTGGTCGGCCGGCTGGTGCCCGGCGGCACCGGGCTGCGGGGCTTCATCCTGGCGGCGATCCTCGGCGCGGTGGTGAGCTCGCTGGCCTCGATGCTCAACGCCGCGTCGACGATCTTCACGATGGACCTGTTCCGCGAGTACATCCGGCGCGGCGCCGCCCAGCGCACGCTCGTGCTCACCGGCCGCGTCTGCGTCGGGTTGTTCACGGTCATCGGCTGCCTGATCGCGCCGCTGCTCGGCGATCCGGAGTTCGGCGGCATCTTCACGTTCATCCAGGAGTTCCAGGGCTTCATCTCGCCCGGGATCCTCGCGGTGTTCGTGTTCGGGCTGTTCGTGCCGCGGGCACCGACCTTCTGCGGCGTGCTCGGGCTGCTGCTGAACCCGCTGGTCTACTGGCTGTTGATGTTCGTGCTGCCGGAGTTCGCGTTCCTCGACCGCATGGCGGTGTCGTTCGGTTGCGTGCTCGCACTGATGGGCGGGCTGACGCTGCTGTTCCCGCGCACCAGTCCGCTGCCGCCGCGGCCGACACCGAGCATCGATCTGGTGTCGTGCGGGGTCGCAAAGACCGTCGGGACCGCGGTGGTCGTCGTCACGTTGATTCTCTACGCCGTGTTCTGGTAGCAACGACCTTGGCTTCGTCGCCTCACCATCCCGCCGACGCAGCCGCACGGCAGACACTCGGCCGGCTCGCCGCCGACTTCGGTCTCGCGGTGTTCGGCGGGCGGCTCTGCCGCACGTCGTCACGCTTCTGCCTCGGTGTCGAACACGGCGACTACAACGGCACCGAGCTGTTCGGGGTCGGCACCGACCGCTTCCTCTGGATCGCGTTCGCGCCGAACGACCGCGACCGGGTCCGCATCGCGAGCGCCAACTTCGCCGCCGACGGGCTGATCGAGTTCACGCCCGGCGAGGTGCCGGCGCCGCGAACGGTGACCGACTCGTGGGCCCGCTTCCCGTTCGGCGTCGACCATGTGTTGCGGCGCGCCGGCCTGCCGACCGCACGCGGCTTCGACGCGGTGGTCTTCGGCGACATCCCCGGCGGCGGCATGTCGCGTTCGGCGTCGCTGACGCTCAACCTGATCCGCTGCGTGCTCGCGGTCAACGGCGCCGGCGTCGACGACGGCCTGCGCATCGTCGACCTCGCGCAGGCGGTCGAGAACGACTACATCGGTTCGCCGTGCGGCGTGCTCGACCAGACCATGATCTGGTTCGCCAAGGCCGGCATGGGCACGCACTACCGGCCGGCCGACCGCTCGATCGAGCACGTGCCGCTCGGCGCCGGTGCGCCCGACTTCCGGCTGGTCTCGCTCGACACCGGCACCGTTCGGCCCGGGCTCGAGAAGTCGACCTACAAGCTGCGGCGCGCCGAGTGCGAGCAGTGCGTGCGGTGGATCGCCGAGCGCGAGCCGATCGCATCGCTCGCCGAGGTCACCGACCCCGAGCAGTATCGGCGGCTCGACGCGCTGCTCCGCCGCGAGCACGCCGACCTCGCCGATCGCCTGACCTACATCCACGAGGCCCAGCTGCGTTTCCCGCGGCTGCTCGCGGCCTGGCGCAGCGGTGACATCGCCGAGGTCGGCGCGATCTTCCGCGCCGACGGCTACGGGCTGCGCGATCGCTATCGCATCTCGGGTCCGGAGCTCGAGACGATGTGTGACATCGCCCGCACCGTGCCCGGCGTGTTCGGCGAGCGCATGCTCGGCGGCGGGGACAAGGGCGCGGCCGGCGCGATCGTCGCCGCCGAAGCGGTCGAGCCGCTGCGCCGCGCGGTCGAACGCGACTACCCGCGGCTGCAGCCGGCGTTCGCCGACCGGTTCGCGGTGCACGCCTGCGGCATCGTCGACGGTGTCGCCGAGCTCGAGGGTCTGACCCGATGAACCGGCCGGACCGCTTCGAACTCCGATGACTCGAACCGCCATGTGTTGTCCGCCACTCTCGTTCGTGGTCCTCGCCGTGGCCGTGCTGCTGGCTGCCGCGACGCTCTCGGCGCAGGACTGGCAGGATCAGGCCGTCTTC
>JAGQRB010000192.1 GCA_020425925.1 Planctomycetota bacterium | reverse complement strand
GACCGTCGGCTCGGCGGCGGCCGTGAACGTCAGCGGGAGCGCGGGATCGCCGTAGTAGACCAGCGAGTTCCATTCGCGTCGCATCGCGAGCGCGTAGTCCTCGAACGGCGCGACGCAGCGGAACGGCCCGCGGTCGCGGATCAGCAGGTCGAGGTAGTTCTTGCCCTGACGGAAGGCCTCGGCGACCGGCAACGGCCCCGGAGTTCCGGGCTGCATGCCGAGCGCGGCCTGGATCGTCTGGCGCAGCAGGAACTCCTCGGTGTCGGGGAACCCGGCGCGGGTGTTGCCGAGGTAGCCGAGCGCGCCGCGTTCGAAGAACGTGTGCACGATCGAGCCGTCCCAGACCACCTCGAAGTCGAGACCGGCCGAGTCGCAGCCGGCGCCGACGATCAGTGGGGCGCCGGCGAGGAACGGCACCTCGTCACCGCCGCGACCGGCGGCCCTGCCACTGCGCGGCACCAGCATGTCCACCTCCACCTGTCGGTCGGCCACTCGGATCCGGAACTGCCAGCAGTCGGGACCCGAGTGGTGCGTGAACACGACGAGCGCCGCGCGCGCGAGCGACGGCAGCACGCGTTCGAGCTCGCCGGCCTCACGCAGGTGCATGTCGGTCGCGAAGCCTGCGTGCCGGAGATCGGCCGCGACGCCGTGCAACAGCGCCTCGAACGACGGGAAGATCATCGGCGCCTTCAGCTCGAGCTCGTCCTCGGCCCATGCCGGATAGACCAGCGCGGCACGCGGCGCAGCGGCGACGGGCCAGAGCGCGCGGGTCGCCAGCCGGGCCGCGAGTGCGGTCGCCTGGACGTAGCCCGACGCGACCAGTCGTCCGACCCCGATGTCGAGGTAACCGTCGCCGTCCGGGTCGGCATAGAGGTTGTCGGAAGCGAGCTCCTGCTCGTGCATCATCGAGCTCGCGTAGACCGGGTCCTCGACGTAGTCGAACGGCACCTCGCGGTGATCCCCCGCGATCAGCAGCGACCGCGGCACGACGCCGGCCTCGGCGTAGAGCGCGCTCAGCCCGGCCGCGATCGTCTCGGCGGCCGGTGCGACGCGGACGGCACGCTGCGTGCGCCGGCCGTCGCGGAACTTGGTCTCGCCGAGCGCACCGACGAGCCGGAGCGAGATCGAGAAGTCGCGATCCTCGAGCCGGCGCACGCTGCCGATCGGCACGCTCTCGGTAGCGGCTTCGAGCCGGCCGTCGCGGTCGAGATCGACGATCGGATCACCCCAGCGCGGCAGCTCGCCGCCGACGCCCGGACCGGTGCCGACCTGCGGCACCGCGATCAGGATCTCGTCGCTGCCGAGATCGAAGGCGCCCGTGAGCCAGGCTGGCGCCGGGTGCCCGGCGAGCTCGGACGGTGGCGAACGCGGCTCGAGCTCGGCGTAGTCGAACACGACCGGCTCGTCGACGAGGTGGAGCACGCCGCCGTGCGCGGCCGCGAGCGCGGCGGCGCCGAGCAGGACACCGGATGCAAAGGTCCGCGCCGCGCCGGCGTTGCCGATCGCGAGATAGGGCGAAGCGGTCGCGAGCCGTGCCGCAGCCGACTCGATGCCGGTGACCTCGAGGCGGGCGGGCAGCGCGACCTCGCGGTGGGTCATCATCTTGAACACCCGCTCGACGCCGAGGCGCGTCAGGCGCTCGTCGAGTCCCGGGCCCGCGACCAGCAGCGGCAGCCGACGGCGGCAGGCCTCCACCGCGCCGATCAGCTGATCGTCCGCATGCGTCGATGCGACGACGGCCGCAGCTCCCGCCGGGAAGAGCTCGAAGGACTCCCCCACCTGCCGCACCGTCCGATCGGCCGGCAGACCGGTCGGCGGCTCCCCGACGGCGACCAACTCGGCACCGGCGAGGCGATCGAGCAGATCGCGCTGGATCGGCGTGAGCTCGGCGTCCACCAGCATGCAGACCGGCGGCCCGACCAGCGCGCTCGCGCTCAGACCCTGGGCGAACCGGCGGATGTCTTCGCTGCGCGCGTCCGCCGTTCGCACCATGACGACGCGCAGCGGTGGCGGTCGGTCCGCTTCGGCCTGTGGCAGCGTGAGGAGCAGAGTCGCGAGCGCGCCCAGCATCCGGGCAGTCTACCGCTGCGGGCCTACCCCTGCGCCGCCGCGACCCGGCTCAACGCTTCGCCCTCGAGTCGCACGACGCGCCAATCCGCCATGATGCGCGCGCCGTGCCGTTCGTAGAACGCGATCGCCTCGGTGTTCCAGTCGAGCACGCACCAGTCGAGGCGCGGACACCCACGCGCGAGCGCCTCGGCCGCGAGCGCCCGCAGCAACGCCAGGCCGATGCCGCGGCTGCGGTGTTCGGGCAGCACGAACAGGTCCTCGAGCCAGAGGCACGGCTGGGTGCGGAACGTCGAGTAGGTCGGGAAGTAGAGCGCGAAACCGACGGGCTCGTCGGCCAGCTCCGCCAGCAACACGGCGAACGGCGGCGAGTCGGCGGCGAGCTGCGCGGCGATGCGCGCGGCGTCGACGTCGATCGTGTGCTCGAGCCGCTCGAACCTCGCGAGCTCGCGGATGAAGTGCGCGACGTGGTCGGCGTCACCGGGCCCGGCCGCCCGAATCCGGATCTCGCCCGGCATCAGCGCGCGCGGCGGGTCACGACCGGTAGGTGATCCGGCCGCGCGTCAGGTCGTACGGCGACAGCTCGACGGTGACGCGGTCGCCCGGGATGATCCTGATGTAGTTCTTGCGCATCTTGCCCGAGATGTGGGCGAGCACGACGTGGCCGCTGTCCACCTTGATGCGGAACTTCGTGTTGGCGAGGGTCTCGATGACCGTGCCTTCCAAAACGATTGCTTCTTCTTTCGCCACTGGCCTCCAGCCCCCGGACTGCGGGCGAGACTCGGGGCGACACCGTTGCCGCTGGAGGAGCTTCGCAGGCCGGGAAGGGCGAGGATTCTACCGGCCTCGGAGTCCGCGGATCAACCAGCGCGCCGACCAACACGGGGCAACACTTCGCCCGGATCGACCGCGGGGCTGGGAACGCGCTTGCGGCGACCCGGCGTCCCCGCGAGATTGGCGCTGCGAGCATGGGACGCTTCGACGCCGCCTACTACGAGCAGTTCTACGAGAACCGGGCGACGGCCGTCAGCGACCTGGCGGCCATCCGCCGGCTGGCGCGGTTCGTCGCGGCCTATCTCGCCCATCTGGACGTGCCGGTCCGGTCGATCCTCGACGTCGGCTGCGGCCTCGGCCACTGGCGCACGGCGGCTGCGGAGTGCTGGCCGAAGGCGCGCTACCACGGGGTCGAGCACAGCGAGTACCTCTGCGAGCGGCTCGGCTGGACCCAGGGCTCGGTCGCGGATTTCGATCCGACGGTGCTGCGGCGCGAGGGCACCTTCGACCTCGTCGTCTGCCAGGGCGTGCTGCAGTACCTCGATGACCGCGCCGCCGCCCGCGCGCTGGCGAACCTGCGCCGCTGGTGCGACGGCGCGCTCTACCTCGAGGCGCTGACCGCGCGCGACTGGCGCGAGAACTGCGACCGCACCCGGACCGACGGCGACGTCCACCTGCGCTCGGCGGACTGGTACCGCCGCCGGCTCGCGCGCGGGTTCACCACCTGCGGTGGCGGCGTCTTCGTCGCCCGCACGGCGGGTGTGACCCTGTTCGAGCTCGAGGGCTGCGGATGACGACGATGGACTTCTTCGGCCACCAGCAGCGGGCGCGCTCGGCGTCGAAGTGGCTCGTCGTGCTGTTCGTGCTCGCCGTGCTCGGGATCATCGCCCTGATCTACCTGGTCGCGACCGTCACGCTCAACGTCAGCGACACCCGCCGCGGCGTCTGGCAGCCCGAGCTGCTCGTGGTGGTGACGGGCGGGGTGGTCGCGGTGGTCGTGATCGCGATGCTCTACAAGACCAACCAGCTGTCGCAGGGTGGCGGCACGGTGGCGCAGATGCTCGGCGGTCGTCGCGTCGAGCCCGGCAGCGGCGACCTGCAGGAGCGCACGCTGCACAACGTCGTCGAGGAGATGGCGATCGCGTCGGGCATTCCGGTCCCCGAGGTCTACGTGCTCGACGGCGAGCGCGGCCTCAACGCGTTCGCCGCCGGCTGGGGTACCAGGGACGCCGCGATCACGGTGACGCGCGGTCTGCTCGAACAGCTCGACCGCGACGAGCTGCAGGGTGTCGTCGCGCACGAGTTCAGCCACGTGTTCCACGGCGACATGCGGCTCAACATCCGACTGATGGGCGTGCTGTTCGGCATCGTCTGCCTGACGACGATCGGTCGCATCATGCTGCACTCGATGCGCGGCAACCGGAAGAACGGCGGCGGCTTCGTCGTCTTCGGGCTCGCGCTGATCGTCATCGGCTGGCTCGGCGTGCTGTTCGCGCGTCTGATCCAGGCCGCGGTGTCGCGCCAGCGCGAGTTCCTCGCCGACTCGAGCGCAGTGCAGTACACCCGCAATCCGCGCGGCATCGGCCTCGCGCTCGCGAAGATCGGCGGACTCGGCGCCGTGATCGAGAACGCCCACGCCGAAGAGGCGAGCCACATGATGTTCGCGGACGGCGTGAAGCGCTTCCTGGGCGGCGCGTTCGCGACCCACCCGCCGATCAAGGACCGCGTCGTGCGGCTGCTGCCGGCGGTCGCGGGCGCGTTGGCGAAGGGTACACCGATGGTCAACGCAGTCGACGCGGCAGCGCCGCCGTCGGCACCGGCCGATGCGGCCGTCGCGGGGTTCGCGGGCGGCGGCGACGCGGCATCGGCGGCCGCGAGCGGCGTATCGACGGCGGCGCTGCTGCGGAGCG
>JAGQRB010000191.1 GCA_020425925.1 Planctomycetota bacterium | reverse complement strand
CGGACGATCGCGGCAGCGGCCCCGAGCGCGCCCGACTGCTAGAGCGTGTGCTCGAGTGGCGGCGGGTCGCCAGCGAGAATCGCGGTGCGCTGCGCTATCGCCGCGGCCGTTCGTTCGTCCGGATCGACGACGCGCGGACCACGTTCGGCCGTCGGCGCTTCTACCTCGACGGCACCGAGGCCGCGATCTACCTCGCGTGCGACGCCGGTGACGAACCGGTGCGAATTGCCGCCCGGTTGTTCGACGGGCCGGACGCGCCAGCGGGACCGCGGTGGTCCGCGGTCGAGGTGCGCCGCTTCCTCGACGAACTCGTCGGCGAGGGGCTCGCCATCGCCGAGGGCGGGCGCTACCTCGCGCTCGCGCTGCCGGCGGAGCCGCGCGCCGCGGCGACGCCGCGATCGGCAGTTCGGCCCGGCGCGCGGTCTACTTGAGCGACGCGGTCAGCTCGACCGCGTTGGTGTTGATCACACCCGTCGGATTCGCGCCCGGTGCGAGCGCGTAGACCTGCATCTGCATCCGGGCGCCGACCAGCGCCGGCTGTGCCGGCTGCGTGAAGGTCAGCGTCGCGACGGTGCCGCTGCTGGCGAGGAAGACGGTCGCGAGCGGCTGTAGCAACGCGGTGCAGCCCGGCATGCCGTAGACCCCGAGGTCGAGGTTGATGCGACCGACGCCGAACCCGGCGATCGCGAATGCGCCGCTCGGCAGTGCACTCGCTGTCGCGGTCACCGGGTTCCCGAGCCACGGCCGGGTCACGGCCAGCACCGGCAGCGCCGCCGTGTTGCCCTGGCAGCCGGTGCCGTAGGGGATCGCGGTCGCCGACGGACGCGCGCCGTAGTGCCATGTGTCGGTGAAGTGGCCGAGGTCCCAGCCGACCGCCATCACGATCTCGTCGACGGCTTCGTCGAACACCATCACGCCCTCTTCGCGCGGCTCGGGTGCGTGCGCCGGCGAGCGTTGCCGCCAGTCGTCGGTGAGCTCCCAGGTGTCGCTGACGCGCCCGGTCCCGTCCTGGCCGCCGAACATCACGACGCAGTCGCGCGCGCGGTCGTAGGCCATCATCTGCTCGGCGCGGGCGCTCGGCTGGTTCGCCAGCGTCTGCAGCACCCAGTTGCCGTTCGTGAACGCCCAGGTCTGGTCGGTGAAGCCGGAGCCGCCGATCCAGCCGCCGAACATCAGCGGCGCGTTGCGGCTGCGATCGAACACCAGGCCGTGGTCCTCGCGTCCGGCCGGGACGGTCGCCGGCGACAGCTGCTGCCATTGCGTGCCGTTCCACTCCCAGGTGTCCGCGAGGTTGGTCGCCGTTCCGCCCTGCCGGCCGGCGAACAGCAGCACGCTGCCGCGCGCCTCGTCGAAGACCAGCGCGTGGCCCCAGCGCGCCGGCGGCGTCGCCGTCGACGTCCGCTGCTGCCAGACGCTGCCGGTCAGTGTCCAGGTGTCGGCGTAGGTGATCGAGCCGTCGACGCCGCCGAACATCACGAACTGGTTGCGGACGCGATCGAATGCGAGCGCCGGTTCGGCGCGCGCCGGCGGCGAGGTGGTCGGCGTCAGGCGGGTCCAGCTGCCGGCGACGTAGCTCCAGGTCTCGTTGCTGATCTGCTGGTCCTGGTAGCCGCCGAACAACACCGAACGGCCGGCGACCGGATCGAAGTCCATCGCGCCGGTACCGGTGCCGGTCGGCCAGTTCGGCGTCAGCTCGGTCCACTGGCCGGCCGCGAACTTCCAGTGGTCGGCGAGGTGGCCGGTGGCCGAGTGCCAGCCGCCGAACAGCATCGCGTCGCCCCCCGCGAGGTCGTCGACCAGCACGTGCTCCTCGCGAACCCCGGGCGCCGCCGTCGGCGACAGCTGCGTCCAGCCGGTGCCGCTCCATTCCCAGGTGTCCTGCAGTCGACCGGCGGCGGAGTCGCCGCCGAACAGGATCACGCGTCCGCCGGCGAACGCCATCCTGTGCTCGGACCGCGCCGTCGGACCGGCGGGCGCTGCGGTCCAGTCGATGCCGTTCCAGATCCAGGTGTCGCCGAGGAACGCGCCGTCCCAGCCGAGATAGAAAAAGCGTCGGTTAGGGAAAGAGTGTAGATCGCGGGGGTGGCCGAACCATGAAAGAAAAACCGTGGCCGGCGCGAGCTGTGTCCAGGTCGCGCCGTCCCAGGTCCAGGTCTCGTCGAAGCGCTGTCCGTTGTTGCCCTCGCCGCCGAACATCAACACGCGGCTCCCGGCCGGATCCCACGCCAGCTCGGGCATGCGAACGCTCGGGCTGTTGGCCGGCGCGGTCAGGCTCCAGTCGGTCCCGTTCCAGGTCCAGGTGTCGTTGAGGTGGACGCCGTCCCAGCCGCCGAACAGCACGATCTCGCCGCGCGCCGGATCGTAGGTCATCGCGTGCTCGCGCCGCGCGCTCGGCGCGTTGCTCGGATGCGCGTTGCGCCAGCCGCTCACCGCGGACCAGACCCAGGTGTCGCCCTGGACGCCGGCGTTGGTGTTGCCGCCGAACAGCACGATCTCGTTGCGATTGATGTCGAACGCGGCGGTGTGCACCGCCCGCGCCTTCGGCACCGGCCAGGGGTTGAACCAGTCGGCCTGCGCGGATGCGACCGCCGACGGGACGAGGACGGCGGCGAGAAGGAGGAGGTGGCGCGAGTCGTGCATGGCGATGGTGGGGTGGCGGGGGAGGCGAGCTGCTACGGTCGAGTGATCGTAGCGCTCCCGATCGTAGCGGCGCCCGTGCGGCTGCGCCCGCTGCCGACGCACAGGCGGTAGACTACCGGCGTCACCAGCAGGCTCAGCAGCAGGCTGAGCATCTGTCCGCCGATCACGACGACCGAGATCGCCTTGCGTTCCTCGGCGCCCGGTCCGGTGCCGATCGCGAGCGGGATCATGCCGGCGACGAACGCCAGCGTCGTCATCAGGATCGGCCGCAGGCGGTCGCGGCTGCCCTGCAGCACTGCCTCGTCGCGCGGCATGCCCTCGGCCAGCAGCTGGTTGGTGTGGTCGATCTGGAGAATCGAGTTCTTCTTCACCATGCCGAACAACACCAGCACCCCGAGCGCGGAGTAGAGGTTGAGGGTCTCGCCGGCCACCAGCAGCGACAGCAGCGCGAACGGCGCGGCCAGCGGCAGCGCCAGCAGGATGATCGCCGGCTGCAGCACGCTCTCGAACTGTGCCGCGAGGATCATGTACATGAACAGCAGCGACAGCACGAACGCGACCAGGAACTCGGCGAACGTCCGCTCGAGTTCGCGAGCGCGACCGGAGACCGCCGTGCTGTACTCGGGCGGCATGCCGAGCTCCCGGCTCGCCGCGCGCAGCGCCGCGATCCGTTCACCGAGCGCGTAGCCCGGCGCGATGAAACCGCGCAGGCTGTTCTGACGCTGCCGGTCGAGACGGTCGATGCGCGAGGCGCTCTGCGCCGGCTCGATCCGGACCAGGTTGTCGAGCCGCACCGGTGGGCCGCCGGTGCGCGGCACGAGCAGGCGGCCGAACTGGCCGACGTCGTCGCGATCGTCCTGCT
>JAGQRB010000190.1 GCA_020425925.1 Planctomycetota bacterium | reverse complement strand
TGGTTGCCGATCTGCGTCGCCCAGCGACCCTCACCCCGCTCGCCTGCCTGCCGGCCGTCCATCCGACGCCGCTGGCGCTCCGGCGCGAACGCGCCCCTCCGCTGGCGCCCCTCCGGCGCGGCGCCGAGGGCGTCGCGGATCTGCGCAACGTGCTGGCCCACGTCGACTCCGCCCCGGATCAACTCGACCTCGTCGAGCGCGCCGCGACCGAGTTCGCGCTGACCGAGGCCGACATCCAGGCGCTCGACGGCCTGCCCGCCGCGCTGCGCGACGGCCCGCGCGGCAACTTCACGCGCGGTCTGGTCGCGCTGCGGCGCGGCCTGCCCGACGAAGCCGTGACCCGCTTCGAGCAGGCCGAGGATGCCGGTGACGCGTTCGGTCTGCTGGCACACGCGCTGGCGCTGCTGCAGAGCCCACGCCCGGACGGCGTCGAGCTCGCCCGCACGCTGCTGCTGCGGCTCGCGAACGACTATCCGACCAGCTCGGCCGCGCGGTACGCCGGCAGCTTCGCACGCCAGCTCGAACCGCGCTGAGCCAACGCCGCCGCCAGCCCGACGAACTCGAAGCGCTCGAGCAGTCGGTCGAGCTTGCCGAGCGTGCGGCGCAGATTGACGTAGTGCCGGAAGCCCCGCAGGCCACCGAGCGGCTGCCGCGGCTGATCCGGGTCGACCTCCCACGGGTGCAGGTAGAGGCAGCCCGGCACCCCGAGCCGTTCCTTCTGCCGCAGGCCGGCGCGCAGCAGCGCGAGCGGCAGCAGCCGCAGGTAACCGCCGCCGCCGACCGGCAGATGGCGACCGAGCACGTCCCAGGTCAGCGGCGGGAACTCCAACAGCTCGGCGCCGTTCTCGCCGACGAGCCGGTACGGCCGCGTCGGCGCGCCGGGCACGCCGTAGTCCGGATGCCGCACCGGCTGGATCGAGCTGTCGAGCTCGATGCCGGCCGCGAGCAGTTCGTCGATCGCCCATGGCGTGCGCTTGCCGACCGACCAGGTGCAGGCCCGGAACGCCCGCGGCCGTTCGCCGGAGAGCGCCGCGAGAATCGCCGCCGTGCGCTCGAGGTCGGCACGGAAGCCCTCGCGACCGAGGTCGGGCAGCACCCGGTGGTCGTAGCCGTGACTGCCGATCTCGTGTCCCGCGGCGGCGACCTCGCGCACCAGGTCGGGCAGTCGCTCCGCGATCCAGCCGAGGAAGAAGAACGTCGCCTTGGCGCCGCGGCGATCGAACAGCTCGAGCAAACGCCTGGTCGAATCGCCGCACCGCAGCTCGAACCGCGCCCAATCGGCGCGATCGATCACGTGCGCCATGTTGAGCACCTGGAACCAGTCCTCGACGTCGACCGACAACGCGTGCGCGATGCTCGTCACAGTGCCTCCCTCACGATCGGCACCAGCGCGCGCAGGAAGCGCTCGGACCGGCGCGTGGCCTCGTCGACCGATTCGCCGCGGTAGACCGGCGTCTCGGCGCGCAGCAGGAACCCGGAGTCCGCGCGGCGCAGTAGCGCGCGCGGCAGATGGTAGAGGAAGAACCGCCAGTAGCTGCCGGCGGACCAGTCCCTGGTGCCGTACGCGCTCAGCGTGACGTAGAGCCAGCCGTCGGTGCCGCGTGCGACGATCCGACTCAGCGTCGAGCCGCCGTCGAGCCACGGCGCCGCGACGATCTCGTCGACCACGATGTCGAACCCGCTGCCCTCGATGCAGATGCGCGGCGGGTGCACGCTCTTCCAGTTCGCGTCGTGGTAGAGCGCGACCGCGTTCACGACCCGACCGTCCGACTCGCGATACTGCCGCACGACGAAGTCGTCGGTGCCGAGCAGGTCGATCCACTGCGGCATGTCGCGCCGGCGCTGGGCGACGACCGCTGGCGGCGGCGGCACGAACTCGAACCCGGCGAGCGCGGTCGGCAGGTGGGCCGCACGATCGCTGCCCTGGCCGGCCGCGCTCGGACGGTAGAGCGACAGCAGCAGGAGCAACGGCGCGATCAGCCAGAGCGCGATCGCCGGGGCGCGCAGCGCGGCGCGCGGCGGCGTCGCGGCCGGCACCACGGCTGCGGGCGCGTCGCGCGCGCCATCTCCGCTCCCGACCTCGTCGCCGCCGGTCCAGCGCGTCAGCAGCGCGTCGAGCACGAGCAGCGCCGCGACGTCCGCGACCCATTCGGCGATGTTGGCGAGGGTGTGGCCGGTGCCCTCGGCGAAGTCGACCCCGAAGTGCCGGGCCATCAGGCAGAGGCTCGCGATCCGCACGATGTTGGCGGAGACCGCGAGTGGCACGGTGAACAGCAGCAGCACCAGCCGTCGCATCGACGACCGGCCGCCGCGGAAGAACGCGATGCAGTAGCCGAGCGTGACCATCGCCAGCAGCGAGCGCAGTCCGCCGCAGGCCTCGGCGACGTAGAGCGAACGCGGCTGGCCGGCGACCGCGAGATCGGCGCCGGCGCGCGTCACTTCGGCCCCGAGCAGGTTGGCGACACCGGCGCCGCCGGTGACCGCGAGCTCCTTCAGCAGCATGCCGATCTTGCCCTCGAGGTAGAGCGGCGGCGGCACGGCGAACAGCACGAGCATCAGCACGGGCCAGAGCCCGGCCAGTCGAGCCCGGCCGAAGGCCAGCCACGCCGCGCCCGGCACGACCAGCACGAGGCTCGTCGCCGACAGCGAATCGATCGTCAGCAGCGCGCCGGCGAGGTGCAGCAGCAGAGCCGGCACGACCAGCCACAGCGCGCGACGATCGGCGACCGCTGGCACCGCGCGCCACTCGGCGCGCCGCCGCCAGATCAGGAACGCGGCGAGGAACGGCAGCAACCAACCGTGTTCGTAGTAGCGCGTCGGCGCATTCCAACGTTCGACGACCCACCACAGCGTCGCCGCATAGGCGACCAGCAGCGGCAGCGCGATCGCGGCGAACCGCTTCACCGTGCGCCCTCTCCCACCGGCGTCGCCGGCGCCAGGCGGTCGAAGACCTCGATCACGCGCTCGGCATTGCCGGCCCAGGTCCAGCGCTCGGTGAGCAGGCGCCGACGACCACGTTCGCCGAGCTCGCGCGCGAAGCCGCGATCCGCGACCAGGCGCGCCAGCTGCCGGGTCAGATCGTCGACCTCACCCGGCCGGAACAGCAGCCCGTCGTCGCCGTCGCGGATGCTCTCGCGCAGGTTCGGCTGGTCGGGTGCTAGCGTCGGCACGCCGGCGGCCAACGAGTCGAACAGCTTGAGTGGCGAGGCGTAGTCGTTGATCGCCGGGATCAACGCGCCGTCGCAGGCCAGCACGTGCGCCGGCAGCAGCTCGGAGCCGACCTCGCCGAGCGCGACGACGCGCGCGGCCAATCCGCGTTCGCGCGCCGACGTCAACAACGGCTCGAGCGCCGGGCCCCGCCCCATCAGCACCAGCACCAGCGGCTCGAGGCCCGGGCGCTGCATCGCCTCGAGCACGAGATCGAGCCGGTGCCACGGCCGCATGTAGCCGACGAACCCGAGGGCGAACGCGTCGGCCGGCAGATTCCAGCGCGCGCGCACCGCCGGTGCGGCCTGCCGCGCGGTCTCGCCGTAACGTTCGGGCACCGCGCCGTTGCCGATCACGTGGGTGCGCTCGGGGCGCGCACCGGCGTCGACCAGCAGATCGGCGAGCACGCGGGTCACCGCCAGCACCGCGTCGGCACCGCCGAGCACGGCGCGCTCGGTCCGCCGCGCGCGCCGCGGGAACCGCAGCCGACCGAGGTGCTGCATCTCCGCGACCATCGGTGAATTGACCTCGAGCAACAACGGCACGCCGAGCTGCCGCGCGACGTCGAGGCCGGCACGGCAGTGCAGCGCGTGCCGCTCGTAGACGAAGTCCGGCCGGAACTCGGCGGCCGCGGCCCGCAGCATCGCGCGGCCCTGCTGGTTGTAGGCGATCTCGAGCACCTCGACCGCGGCACGCGGCAGCGACAGCCGCTGCCAGAAGCCGGGCTTCGACGCGCTCCCTGGCTTCGGCCGATCCGGCGCCGCGTTCGCCGACGCCTTCGGCACCAGCGCGCATTCCCGCACCTCGTGGCCGGCGTTCCGCAGCGCCGCGATCAGCTCGCGCACGTGCACCGCCTGGCCGTCCTCGGCGCGGATGCGATGGTGGTAGAGGATGCGGCGGCCTCGGGTCATACCGCGACCTCCGCCAGCGCGTCCCGGAACGTCTTCGTCAGCAGCGCGACCGGCTCTTCCCAGCCCCAGCGTTCGGCGTATGCCCGCACCCGGGTCGGCTCGGCCGGCGTCGCGAGCAGCTCGGCGATCGCGGTGGCGAGGCCCTGGTCGTCGCCGGGCGTGACCAACGTGCCGAGGCCCTCGACCCGCCGGGGCCCGGGCCCGGGCAGGCCGAGGATCTCCGGAATGCCGCCGACGTCGGTCGT
>JAGQRB010000189.1 GCA_020425925.1 Planctomycetota bacterium | reverse complement strand
TAGCAAACTACGCGCGTAGCACGCGGGCTCGGCGCAAGCCCTCGCGCGTGCGTGTGCCACTTTGGTGCCACCTAATCGACCCTCGCCTGTCCCTCGTCGCCCTCATCATCATCACAAGTCCCATGCTTGGGTTTGCCGGAACCCGCCCTATTGCCGGCACTTGCCCGCGCCTGTCCGCCGTCGACCTCAATCGCCTCCTCACCACCAGACCGGTTTCCCAAGCTGAATGTCGTCGGTTCGATCCCGATCACCCGCTCCATTCACGCAAACCGCTCCGCTGCATCGCCTTACGGGGCCGTGACGGACGCGCTTACGAGCTGCACGCAGCGCGTTGTCACGTATGACAACGCAACCTCTAAGCGCCTCACTGGTAGCTCCTTGCGACGTAAACGAGGACAGCTGAACGACCTTCAGCTCTGAAGGCTGAATGTCGTAGCTTCGGATCTTGTGGCAGGTCGCTTCGCTGCAGCCACTTGAGCGAGTTGGGCGCACCGCGCCAAGTCGCCATGTGCCAACATGATGCCTGGATGTCGCGACTGATGTGGCACCTGCAACGTAGCCAGTCAGCGGCGGTGCACGAGAGCGGAGTGGCCCGTGTCGTCGCGCGGCTACGATTCGTGTCATGACGGAACGGGTACGCGGCCTCTACGAGGCCTTGATCACCGAGGCTGTCGAGGCCGGCCTGCGCGAACTGGACGAACAGCTGCGAGCGCATCGCGACCAGGTCCGCGTTGCGGAGGCCGCCGACCGAATCTCGCTACACATCGGGACCATCGTCAGACGCGCCGTGGCGGCGATGCCGGAGCGAACCCGGGTCGATGCCAGCATCCACCTCGCGCGGACCTTGGTCGCGCTGATCGACAGGAACGTAGAGGGCTGCGGAGTGGGCGCAGACGCACCGATCAAGCCCGGCGGCGTGTTGCGCGCGATCGCCGCCTTGCAGCCGGACGGCACACCGGAGTCCATCCGCGAACCCCTCATCCCGCTGCTCGACACGGCACTGCTCACCAACGCGCCAGGCGAGCCGCGAGTTGGCAATCAACTACTCACCGAAGTCCATTCCGCCGACCGGATCGACGTGGTCATGGCGTTCATCCGTCGATCGGGGATCCGCCCACTGCTCGATGCGCTGCGGAGCCACTGTGAGCATGGTCGGACGCTGCGCGTGCTCACGACGACCTACACCGGGTCGACCGAGCTCGCGGCCCTCGAGGCTCTTTGCGATATCGGCGCGGAAGTCCGCGTTTCCTACGACACCAGCACGACCCGCCTGCATGCCAAGGCATGGCTGTTCCATCGACGGTCTGGTTTCTCGACGGCCTACATCGGCTCCTCCAACCTCACCCACTCCGCCCAGGTGTCAGGCCTCGAATGGAACGTCCGCGTCTCCGGAGCGCGGAACCCCGACGTGATCGAGAAGGTCAGCGCCGTCTTCGAGTCCTACTGGAATGGCGGCGACTTCGTGCCCTTTGAGCGAGACGACTTCCTCGACCGAACAGAGCCTTCAAGCACTGCGGGTCCGACGTTCATCCTGAGCCCCGTCGAAATCCGTCCCTACCCGTTCCAAGAGCGCTTGATCGAACAGCTCGAGGTCTCGCGCGAACGCGGCCACCATCGCAACCTCCTCGTTGCGGCAACTGGCACGGGCAAGACGGTGATGGCAGCGATCGACTACGCGAGACTCCGCAACAAGCTGCCCAGGAGTCGCTTGCTCTTCGTCGCCCACCGCGAGGAGATCCTGAAGCAGAGCCTTGCGACCTTCCGGCATGCCGTCCGTGACCATTCGTTTGGCGAACTCTGGGTCGCGGGGCGGCGACCAACCGAGTTCGACCACGTGTTCGCCTCCATCCAGAGCCTGCACGCAACCGGCCTGGAGAACCTAGCCCCCGACCATTTCGACGTCGTCATCGTCGACGAGTTCCACCACGCTGCAGCGGCAACCTACAGAGCACTGCTCGCCCACGTGCAGCCTGTCGAGCTCCTCGGACTGACCGCGCCCCCCGAGCGCGCCGACAACCTCCAGATCCTCGACTGGTTCGACGACCGCATCGCCGCCGAGCTGCGGCTCTGGGATGCTATCGACCAGCATCGCCTGGCACCGTTCGCCTACTTCGGCATCCACGACGGCCTCGACCTGCGCGACATCCCGTGGAAGCGCGGGCGCGGCTACGACATCGCGGAGCTGTCCAATCTCGTTACCGCCAACGACGTATGGGCCAACGGTGTCGTCGCCCAGCTCGACAAGTACGTCGACGACTACACCCAGATGCGGGCGCTCGGCTTCTGCGTGAGTATCGAGCACGCGCGCTACATGGCCGACGTATTCAACAAGGCCGGGATCCCGGCTCTGGCCGTGTGGGCCGACAGCTCGACAGCCGATCGCGAGGCGGCGCTCAGAGATCTCGAGAGTCGGCGCCTCAACATCGTGTTCTCGGTCGACCTCTTCAACGAAGGTGTCGACGTCCCAGCCGTCGACACGCTGTTGTTTCTGCGTCCCACGGACAGCCCCACACTGTTTCTGCAGCAACTCGGCCGCGGCCTCCGCCGCAGTCACGGCAAGACGATGTGCACCGTGCTCGACTTCGTCGGCCAACACCGCAAGGAGTTCCGGTTCGATCGCCGCTTCCGATCGCTGCTCGGCGGCACGCGCAAGGACCTGCAGGACCAGGTGGAACGCGGATTCCCGTTTCTGCCGGCGGGATGCCACATGGAACTCGATCGCGTCGCGGCCGACATCGTTCTAAGGAACATCCGGGAGTCGATTCCATCTCGCTGGGATGCGAAGACCGACGAACTGCGCGCCGTGGCCAGCTCCGCGGACGAGCCTGTTTCCCTTGCTCTCTACCTTCAGCACACAGGACTCGACCTCGAGGATCTGTACAGCGGAGGCAAGTCATGGTCCGACTTGCGGGAGGCCGCAGGGCTTCCCGTGCTGGCCGCCGGTTCCGAAGAGGCCACCCTGCGACGTGCGTGTGGTCGCCTGCTCCACATCGACGACATGGCTCGCATCGACGGCTACCGTCAGCTACTCAGCCGTGACGAGGCTCCCGACCCGTCGAACCTTCCGCCAGCAGACGCTCGCTTGTTGCGCATGCTAGTCGGCACCATCACCGACAAGGCCGTGACCAAGGCCACAAGCCTCATGGAAGGCAGTCAACTGCTGTGGCAACACCGGCAGGTTCGCGCCGAAGTCCAGGAGCTCCTGGACGTGCTTGCCGAACGTGTAGACCACCTTCACCATTCCCTACCCAGCCATCCGGCCTCACCGCTTCGGGTGCACGCGCGCTACTCGCGCATCGAGATCCTGGCGGCGTTCGGAATCGGCGACCGGGCGAAGGTCGCCCCGTGGCAAACCGGGGTCTACTGGGCCAAGGAGGAAGGTGCCGACCTGCTGGCATTCACGCTGGACAAGACGAGCGGACAGTTCTCGCCGACGACGCGCTATCGCGACTACGCCATCAGCCGCAAGCTCATCCACTGGGAGAGTCAGTCGGCGACTCGCGCGAACAGCAAGACCGGTCGCAGGTATCAGGAGCACGTCAAGCTCGGGACCTCGGTGATGTTGTTCGCTCGGCTCCGGGCGAGCGATCGAGCGTTCTGGTTTCTAGGCCCCGCGACCTACGAGGGTCACGAGTCCGAGCGCCCGATGGCGGTGACCTGGAGAGTCGAGCACGCTCTGCCCGCGGATCTGTTCGCGGCGTTCGCCGCGGCGGTCGCGTAGCTTGGTGGCGCGCCTCGCTCCGGTCGCCGTCTGGCCATGTGCCCAGCATGGCCAGCGTGACGCCCTACTCCTGATCGAACACTCAGCAGAGGCGGAGAATGGCCAACGGTGGCAAGGCCTGCGGATTCGACTCTCCCCCGGCTGCTTTACTAGACTCATTACTAGCACGCGCCTTTTGACAGCATCCTAGTAAAGCCCCAACCCGCCTTCTGAAGGACACTTCCGACATCACGACGCCCAGCCCAGGAGTCTCGACACCCGGCCACCAAGCCACCCGAGACTAGCCATCCTGCGAACTGGCCACCCATTTCGGCTTACCGCGACTGCCGCGGTTCTCGATCTGCCCGCCACGCCGAAGTTCCTGGACGAGGTTGCGCACCCTCACCCTCTTCTGATCGCCCGTCAGCCGGTCCGGCAGCTTCGGGATCAGCACGTCGTCGATCTCCTTGCGCCCAACCGGCCCGTGCGTCCGGACCAACTCCAGGATCAGGTCGAGGTAGTACTGCTTGTCGAAGCCACGCTCCCGGATGTGCCGCGCCGTTTCGCCGGTCGCCTTCGCGATCGCCTCGGCCACGATGATGTTGGGGTATCGCCCTTCGACCAGCCCGGCCGCCTTCAGTTGCTTGTGCTCCTCGCGCGAAACACCGTCTCCCTTCTGGACGCGATCCAGCAGCATCACCTGCCCGAGACCAAGATCTGGCTGCTGCATCAATAGACGCGTGTAGCGCTCGTCGAGGATGCGACCTGGAATGCTGACGCGCACCTCGCCACTCGTTCCGAGATCGTAGTCCGGCAACGGAAATGACCGCCGCCGCTGCGTCTCGAACATGCGCTTGATGCCGCCGCCTTGCGTGTCGATCAGGTTGAGTTCGACCATCGCATCGACCAGGAACGGGTTGCGGTAGACGGGCTGCGGCGCATCCTGCGTGATCATGCACTCGACGCTGCCGGGCAGGAACTCTGCCGACGTTCGTCACGAGCACACGATCGGGGAACTCGACGACGGTGATGCGCCCGTGCCGCAGGTAGTCCTGGTGCGCGATGCTGTTGTGCAACGCCTCGCGAATGACCCACGGGTCGTATTGGGTCATCTCCTGCGGGAACAACGTGCCGCTCGGCATCGCGCGCACGGTCAGGTTGCGCAGCCGCCGCAGCAGTCGGTCACCAGCCAGCAGGAACGGCGGACCGATGTGCTCGTAGTCGAGTTCGCGGTTGTCCTGGTCCTTCAAGACCCACGACACCTTGGCTACGGCCGGGGACAACAACGTCGCGGACTCGGGCCGACCGAGCAGCAAGACCGCCGCGTTGGTGACCGCCCCCTGCCGAAGCACCCTCGCCTTGTTGAGGAAGGTCACGTCGTCCCAGGTGCCGACCTCGTCAGCCTGACCGGGATGCTTGACCACGAACTGGGCGCGGGCCGTGGTGATGGCCTCGGGATCCAGATCGGCCAGCGACGCACCGGCGCAGACCTCGGACGACTAGTCACTGCCTCGCGTCCACAGCGCCCGCGCCTTCTCCGGCTGCTTGTTGAGCTCGACGAGACTGTTCCCCGTCCGCGCCCAAGCGGTGCCCTGGAAGGTGACCGGCTGTTCGCGTGCGGGTCCAACCGCGAGCACGACAACACGACCATCCGGATGCTCGACGACGTGCGGCTCCACCCCGGGGTTCGGTCGGAGCCCGGCGGTGAGCCACGGCATCAGCGCCTGGTTACCCTTCGCCTTCGCGGTGTACGGATCAAAGCTCGTCCCAACCACCTCGTGGGTCTCGTCGTCTACGCCGAACACGAGGTAGCCGAGCGCCTCACGGCGCAGTGCCGCCTCATTCGCGAGCGTCGACAGGTATGCACCCAGCTTCTCCGGAGCCAGATGGCTGCGCTTGAAGTCGAACCACTCGACTTCGGCAGGCATCGCGCGCAGACGATCCACAAGGGCGATCAGTTCGGGCGGGCTCACTCGGCTACGATCAAGACGACGAAACGCGAAAGACGGAGTAGCCCTACAAGAACGGCTCGCACAGTCGCGGACAAGCGACAACCCTGCAGGCCCACCATCATGAGCCGTCGGCTTGTGCCAACTTGATGCCAGGAATGCACCCCCAACATGCCCTCAGGTGTCCGCATCACGTTCGCAAGTCGAGTCACCGGGCCCTTCCGAAGCTTCGTCGGAATCCTCACTTGGCCGCGCTTGACCTCGATCGTCCGCATCCGTCCGAGCACCACCAGTCCGAGTTCCACCCTTCCAAGCGGTTCGCGAAGCGCGATCATTTCCCGCATCGCGCCAGGGTCTTGGCGGCTCGAAGAGGGGCTGATCACGAACCTTCCAATCCCGCGAACGTCAATCGCCCTCGCCAGGCGTCTCCGACAGCTCGGCTCGCTTGCCCTCGACGGCCGACCATCGTTCGTGTTCGGCGAGGGGCTGCTTCTGTTTCGTGATGACCGGCCAGACGCGGCTCAGCCTGGCATTGAGCTCCAGCCACTCGGCCCACTTGTCGGGCAGGTCACCCTCCATGTAGATGGCGCCGACCGGACACTGCGACACACACAAGGTGCAGTCGATGCAGTCGTCCGGCGAGATCACGAGACAGTTCGCGCCTTCGCGGAACGCGTCGACGGGACACACCTCAACGCAGTCCGTGAACTTGCAGTTGACGCAGGGCTCCGCGACGACGTGCGTCACGGCCGCTCCGACCGCAGGGCGCGCGGGAACAGCACGTAGTTCTCGAGGTGCACGTGCCGCATCAGGTCGCGCTCGAACTCGGCGAGACCGAGGTACAGCGCGCGCCAGGTGCCGCAGGCCTCCTCCGGCGGCGTGTGGTCGTTCGTCAGCGCGCGGATCTGCAGGAGCTGCGCGCCGGCGTCCTCGTGCTCCTGCTCCATCACCTGGATCGGCGCCGTCGCCGCCGCGCCACCCCCGCGCGTGATCAGCGGGAACAGGATCTGCTCCTCCTTGTGCATGTGCAGGTGCAGCTCATCCGACAGCTCGCGGAGCAGCGCCGCGAGCCCCTTCGGGCACGCCGCCTTGTCGCCGTGGACCTGCTCGACGCGCGCCGCCATCGCGCAGAGCCGCGGCAGCTCCTCGCGGTGCGGCTCGTGGAACCGGGTGACCAGGTGTTCGATCACCTCGCCCAGCGGGCGTCGGTCCCACCGCTCGAACGCGTCGTCGCGCGGCTGCTCCGCCTCGATCTCCGCGATCAGCGCGTCGACCTCGAGCCCCTTCTTGCCGCAGGCTTCGGACAGGCTGACCTGGCCGTGGCAGCAGAAGTCGAGGTTGTGCCGCGCGAACACGCGCGACGCTCCGGCGCGGCTGGTCGCGAGGTCGGCGAGGGTGTCGGAATGGGTGATGGAGTTCGTCGTGGTCATGATCGTGCGCCGCCCATGGGCGGCCTCGGGGATGTTCTGCCGAACCCGGAAGCAAGGCGCATGCCACCGCCACCCATGCCACAATCCCCGCATCGACAGACACTACCGCCAGATTCGTCATCGTTTCGATAACGGCTCGAAGGTATCACCTCGACAACATGTTATCGGTAGGATGCGGGCCATGCCCAGCCCCGAAGCCCTGCTCTCGGTCGCCCTCGACATGAGCGCGTCGATGCCGTCGCACGCCCGCGCGCAGCGGCTGGTCGACGCGGCGCGCCGGGCGCTGGGGTCGGACGCAGCCGCGCTGCTGCGCGTGCGCGACGACGAGCTCGAGCCGATCGCGGAGACCGGGCTGTCGGCGGACCTGCTCGGCCGCCGGCTGCGCATCGCCGAACACCCGCGGCTGCGGGAGATCTGCGAATCGCGCGGCCCGGTGCGCTTCGACCCGCGCAGCGACCTGCCGGACCCGTTCGACGGCCACATCGACGCCGCCGCGGACCCCAGGCACCGCGTGCACGCGTGCCTCGGCGGCGCGCTGCGCGTCGACGGGCAGCTGGTCGGCGTGCTGACGGCGGACGCCCTCGACCCGCACGCGTTCGACGACCTCGACGACCGCATGGTCGCGCATCTGTGCGCGCTCGCCGGCGCCGCGCTACGCACGATCGACCTGATCTCCGCGCTCGAGGACAAGGCCGCGCGCGAGGGCATGGTCTCGCGCGACCTCATCCGCGACGCGCTCGCCCGGCGCGGCGGCGTGCTGATCGGCAACAGCGCCGCGGTGCACCACCTGCGCGACGAGATCGACCTGTTCGCTCGGACCGACCTGCCGGTGCTCGTGACCGGCGAGACCGGCGTCGGAAAGGAGCTCGTCGTGCGGATGCTGCACGCGCGCTCGCCGCGATCCGAGCGCCCGCTCGTCTACACGAACTGCGCCGCGCTGCCCGAGTCGATCGCCGAGAGTGAGCTGTTCGGACACGTGAAGGGCGCGTTCACGGGCGCAGAAGCCGCGCGCGCAGGCAAGTTCGGGGTCGCCGACGGCGCTAGCCTGTTCCTCGACGAAGTTGGCGAGCTGCCGCTACACATCCAGCCGAAGTTGCTGCGGATCCTCCAAGACGGCGAGCTGCAGCGCGTCGGCGCCGACCATCCGGAGCGCGTCGACGTGCGCATCGTGGCCGCGACCAACCGGGATCTGGAGGCGGAGGTCGCAGCCGGCCGCTTCCGCGCCGACCTGCTGCACCGGCTCGACGTCGGGCGCATCCGCGTTCCGCCGCTACGCGAGCACCCGGAGGACATCGCGCAGCTCGCCGGTCACTTCGCCGACGAGTCCCGCCGCCGCATCGGCTGCGGGCCGGTGCGCTTCGAGCCTCGCGCTCTCGACGTGATGGCGGCCAACGACTGGCCCGGCAACGTGCGCGAGCTCGAGAACGTCGTCTCGCGCGCGGTCCTGCGCAGCGCGGCGCGGGTCGCTGCCGGCGAGCGGGTGCTCGTGACCACCGAGGACGTCGGCCAACCAACCATCGGCGCCACGACGGCCGCGCCGGCGGCCGAGCCGCGCTCGTCCCGCCCCACGACGAGCCTGCACGACTCCGTCGAGCAGCACCAGCGCGCGCGCATCCGCGAGGCCGTCGCGGCCAACGACGGCAACTGGTCGGCCGCCGCACGCGAGCTCGGCCTCGCGCGCTCGAACCTGCACCGCCTCGCGCGGCGGCTCGGCCTCAAGTAGGCGCCGCGAACGCGCCATCCGGGGAGCCCCGGAAATTGCGGCCGCGGGCGCCCGTTCCTGCGACTCCACGCGCGCAACGCCGAACGACCTTGACCGCCATCACCAGACGCGCGCTCGACGACCCGCCCGGCGGCGCGCTGCTGTGGATCGTCGTCGC
>JAGQRB010000188.1 GCA_020425925.1 Planctomycetota bacterium | reverse complement strand
TCACGCCGTCGTGCTCGAGCGCCTCGTAGGCCCGCACCACGGTGTTCGGGTTGATCGCGAGCTCGCGCGCGAGCTCGCGCACCGACGGCAGCCGATCGCCGGCCGCGGCCCCGCCGCGCGCGACCGCCTGCTTCACCGCGAACACGATCTGCTCGAAGAGCGGCTCGGCCGAGGCGGGATCGATGCGGATGACGACCACTGTGTCAGCTGTTCTAGTTCAACTAGAACAGTTCTGCAAGAGCCGTCGCATGATCGTCGTAACTGGCTGCTGTCCGGCTACTTCACGTACTCGTAGACCCAGATCCGCGCGACCTTCAGCGGATCCGAGCCCGGCCGCGGCCGCAGCTCGATCGTCATCCCGGCCTTGCGCTTGGTCACCGCGATCGGCAGCTCGATTTCGCACTCGCCGCCTTCCTTCCACGGGAACACGCCGTTGTGGGTGAACACGTGCAGCAGACCGGCGTGCTCACCGTCGACGAACACATCGGCCTGGCACACCTGGGTCGACGGCCCGCCGAGGCGGTCGAGCCGCAGCCCGATCGCGAGCGGGTGGTCGTTCTCGGACGGACGCTGGACGTCGAAGCGCAGGAAGTCGCGCACGTGCCGCACCGTCTCGCTGAGCGCTGGCGTGCCGTAGAACTGGTCGCGCAGGAAGTTGCCCTGCTGCGTGTAGGTCTGCCACGACGTCGAGTGCACGTTGTTGGACGGCTCGCTGCGCGGGTCGAGCGGGTTGAGGTTGCCGATATCGATCTCCGCGATCGTCCGGCGCGCCGCACCCTGCTGCAGGTAGAAGAACGCGACCAGCGAGTAGTCCGCATTCGACGAGTTCTGCAGGCCGTGCTCGAGCACGATGTCGATGCCGTCGACGAAGTGCACCGGGTCGAACAGGTAGGTCGAGCCCATGATGCGCCGCCCCTCGGTGACCCCGCCGCCGATGTAGCGCGCGCGCAGCGACGACTGGAATGACGTGTCCGAGCAGAACGGCTTGTCGGCGGGGGTGATGTACCAACCCCAGCGACCGATGCCGGTCTCGCTCGCGGCGAAGGTGTGGTCGTCGCCGCGGTTGCCGTTGACGCGGATGCAGACGTCGCCCTCGAGGTGCGACATGTGCATGTCCGGAATGCGGCCGCTGGTGTCGGCGAAGTCCTCGAGCATCAGGAACCGCAGCATGCCGTGGCAGTCCTCGAAGCGCGGCCCGACGAACGGTTCGCCGGTGCCGGTGATCTCGCGCCGGAACCAGGCGACGAAGTGGCCCCAGTCGCCGCTCGGCATGCCGGGCTTGAACGCCCGCGTCACCTTCACGGGCACGGCCTGGGCGCCGCGGTTCTCGATCTCGATGCGCGCGTGCTGGCGGAACGGCATCGGGAACCAGCAGGTACAACGCGTGCCGCCGTCGTTGTCGAGCAGCAGACTGTGCACCGGGTGGACGTACGGCGGCGAGATCATGCCGCCGAGGTAGCGCAGCGGCAGACTCACCTGCGGCACGGCGGCGTTGTCCCAGGTGAACCGCGCCCAGAGGTCGGTCCAATCCTGCTGCTCGGGGACCTCGAAGGTGAGCTCGAGCAGCGTCCCCGGGCCGGTCAGATCGAAGTGGCTGCGGCCCCCGTTGCCGGGCACCGTCAGCGTCTGTATCGCGGCATGCCGATGCGCCTGGTGCGGCCAGAAACCGGGCCGGTTCGCGATCGCCTCCCAGGCGGCCTTGTCCGGCATCGGCAGCTCGCCCTCGGGCGACGCGAGCGTCAGCGAGACGCGATGGAAACGCGCCGCGTTGTCGAACGAGTTGTCGTCGAGCGCGATCCGGAACCGCGAGTTCCAGCGGATCTGCGCATGCGTGAGATAGCCGCCCGAGCGGTTGCCCGTGAACGGCCCGTCGAACGGCGCCACCTGGCCACCCGGGTCGTCGGCGTTGCGGAAGAAGTCGAACAGGCCGGAGTCGTAACGCACCGGGTCGTCGACCCAGATCCGCGTTCGGTTGTTCTCGGTCGGCAGCTTCGGCAGCCCGTAGGCGTCCGTCCAGAAGTTGCGGAAGAACAGCCCCATCACGCCCGCGCGACCCTCGATGTCGGCGAGCACGCTGACCGGCGTGCCGTTCTCGACGTAGCGATACGCCTCGCAGAGGTTGACGCCGCTGAAGCCGTCGTCGTTGCCCTGCGACATCGCGTTGATGCGATCGTCGGGGTCGTAGCTCGCCTTCACCATGGTGTGAACGCGGCTCGGGAAGAGCTCGTAGAAGTTGTCGCTGATCTGGGCGCAGAGCTGCGGCGCAGCCAGCGCGATCGACGCGACCAGCGAGGACACGCGGGCGCGAGACTTCATCTGGGAGGAACCAACCTTGAGGAGGACGAGGAGGCGGGGTCGGTTGGAAAGGAAGGCGAGAGGAGTGTATCGCGTCGCGACGAACAACACAGCCACTCGGCCCGACTGTCGGATGACGCGCTGGCATGGGCGTTTCGGCGCCGAGCAAACGGGGCGACCCGGGCTCCGAACGCCTCGGCTACTTGCGCTTGCGCGTGCGGGCGGTTCGACGCGCCGCCGGCAGATCGCGCGAGCGGTCGCCCGGTAGCTGGTATCGCGCCGCGATCCGGGCGTTCGCGGCCCAGGCGTCGACCGCCGGCAGCAGCACGATCGCGCCGCTCGAGAGCCGGATCGAGACGTCGCCCTGGGCCGCCTCGAGCAACCGGACGAACTCGGCCATGTTCGCCGGTCCGGTGCCGTTGACCTCGACGACCACGTCGTTGACGAACGGCTCGTAGCCGACGTTGACCGCGTCGGCGAGCACGTGCGCCAGCACGATGATCTCCTGCCGGTCGGCGCGGCGCACGCCGGACGAATAGAGGTGCAGCAGCTCCTTCGGAGCCTTGTCCCACCAGTTGTCGCCCCAGACCCGCAGCAGCTCGGCCGTCAGACGTTGGAACACCAGACCGCCGAACAGGAACCAGGTCGGCAGCTGCTCGAATTCGATGCGCGGCACCAGCCAGCACATCGGCCGGGCCTCGAACTTCACCGCGATCCGTTTGCGGTCGCGCAGGATCCGCGCCCGCAGCGTGTCGCCGATCGAATGGTCGCTGACGGCGACGTCGAACTGGCAGCGGAAGCGGTCGCGGTACTGCACCGTGCCGTTGTTCGCAACCCGCATGCCGTCGACCTCGAGCAGAACGTCGCCGACCTGGAGCGTGCCCCACGCACTCGAGCCGTACTGCACCGCGGTGATCAGCACGCCGGAGTCGCGGCCGGTCATGCCGAGATGACGCCGCAGCGCCGGATTCTCGAGCGGCTGGGTGGTGAATCCGAAGCCCGGCACCTCGACGCGATCCTCGCCGCGCCGCGCCGCCGCCAGGAAGCGCTTGATGATCGTCGCCGGCACCATGTCGCCGATGTTCTCGGCGTCGGGCATCGACTGGATCGCGATGCCCACGACCTTGCGGCCGGCGAACACCGGGCCGCCGCTGTTGCCCGAGTTGATCGCCGCGTCGACCGTGACCGCGAGCAGGTGGCGCTGGCTGTGCTCGTAGCGCTGCACCTCGATGCGCGAGACCACGCCCTCGGTGATCGAGACCTCCTCGCCGCCGATCGGGTAGCCGACGACCTGAACCTCGTCGCGCAGGTGCGGCAGGTCGCCGATCTGCACCGCGCGCATGCCGCGGGTGAACGCCGGATCGTCGACCCGCAGCAGCGCGAGGTCGGCATCGTGCGAGACCGACGTCACGCGCGCGACGACCTTGGTCGGATCGCTCGGCTTCTGCACCTGCACGAACGTCGCGTTCGCGATCACGTGCGCACCGGTCAGGATCTCGCCCGGCCCGGTGACGACCCCGGAGCCGTTGCTGCCGCGCGGCGCGAGGCTCTGCCAGGGACACTCGTGGTCGGGATCCTGGTACGTGCTGTAGACGCGGACGACTTGCGAATGGGCCATCGGGGCCGGCCACTAGAACGGCGGGTACGCGGGGAAACCAGGATCGGCTACTCGACGAGCACGAGCGCCAGCGGCGCACCGTCGCCCGACCGGATCGACCGCGAGCGCGGCCCGGCGGCCCGCGGCGCTCGGACCCGGCAGGGTCGCGATGGCAAGGGGCGGATCGATCGCCTGGTCCGGCCGCCGCTACTCGACGAGCACGCCATACAGCTCGCCCGAGCTGTCGGGCCGGAATGCGACGTACACCCGACCGACCGCGTCGAACGCGAGCCCGCCATCGCGCGGTGCGCTGACCGGGCTCGGCACGGCGGCGATCTGGATCGGCGCGGTGAGCCCCTCGTTCGGCTGCCAACGCACCAGCGACCAGACGTCGGGCAGCTCGAAGATCAGCATCGCGGCCTCGCCGCGCGGCGAGAGCGCGAGCGCGACCGGCAGCTGCTCGAGCTCGCCCGCGACCCAGACGTCCGAAGCGCCCTCGGAGCGGTACACGTCGCGGTCGCGCCAGGCGCGCATCGCGCCGGTCGGCGCCGTCAGGGTGCGCACGTTGCTCGGCACCACGATCGGCTGTGTGGTCTCGGGGCCGAACGCGAGGCCCGACACCGAGCGCCGCTGCCGCGTGACCTGACCGATCTCGGTCCAGACCGCACGGATCGTGCCGCCGTCGTCGACGCCGAGGCCGGCGATGCGCGTGCCCGGCACCTGGGCGAGCACGTTCTCGCGCACCCCCAGCAGACCGGGCTCCTGCTGCTGGACGATCACGTAGGTGCCGTCGCTGTGCAGGGTGACGACGCGGCCGAAGCCGTCGAGACCGGCCCGCAACTCGTAGGCGAGCCGAGAGTCCGGCAGCGGCAGCGCCTGCCAGGTTCCGGGCGCCGCACCCGACGGCGCACACCAGAACGCCCGGTCGACGACGAGCGATGCCGCCTGCACGCGCTGGTGCACGAGCAGATGGCCCGCGTCGTTGCCCAAGAACCCGCCGTAGTCGAGCAGCGTCGCGCTGCCGGTATCGGCGATCCACTCGGGCTGCGACCAGTTGCCGGCCTCCTGCCGTCGCACGGCCTGCAAAGCAGCGTGGGCTCCCACGCTGTCGCTCATCAGCGCCACCGCGTTGCCGGCGGCGTCGACGCAGAGGCCGCGGGCGCGGCCGCCGAGCAGCGGCTCGGCCGGATCGGGGCCGCCCTGTCCGACGGTCCACGCCAGCTGGCCGATCGCGACCAGCGGGCGGCCGTCGCGCAGGAAGGCGGCCAGCACGGGGTCGCTGCCGTTCCACGGCACGTTGGTCGCGATCGTCGCGGTCGTGCCCGGCTCGCCGGCGCGGACCCGGAAGCTCCACGCGAAGCCGTCGGCGACGACCGCGCCGTCGATCGTGCCGACCGCGCGTCCGATGCGGGCCGTGAGCATCGCGCCGCGCGGCAGCTGGCGCGTCGGGGTCCAGGTCCAGGTCCGCGTGCCGGCGTCGTAGTCCAGCACGCCGGGCAGCGTGCCGGCGAAGTCACTGACCGTGAAGCCGGCCTCCGACAGCGTCGCCGGGTCGGGATCGGCGCCGAACACGACGCTCACCGTCGAATCGACCCCGACGGTGTCGCCGGGCGCCGGCAGCTGCGTCACGATCGGCAGGTTCGCCGGTCGCCGCGAGCCGTTGTCGGCGCAGCCGGCGACGAGGCCGGCCAGGCCGAGCAGGAGGATCGGCGCGATCGTGCGTACCGACAGGACGGCTCAGGTGCGGGTCATAGCCCGGGCCATAGTCCCGCCCAGCGCCGGAGTCACGGGATCGGGGTCACGGCGCGCCGACTCGGTTCTACAAGAACCAATCCCCGCTCTCGTCGGCGGGCGCCTCGTCCGGCAGCGGCGCACTCGCTTCGATCAGCGCCTCGAGCCAGCGGTTGGTGCCGTTGTAGAGGCAGGTGACCTCGGCACATTCGTGGCTGGCGTCGAACTGGCCGAGGATCCGGCTGGTCTCGGACTGCGCGTCCTGGGGCGCCGCCCAGACCCCCTTGCCGCCGATCAGCGCTTTCGACACGCCGCGGTGCGCCGGGCAGTTGTAGGTCCCGAGCGGCGTCACCACCTGGCGCAGCAGCTGCATGTGGCAGGTCTTCGGCTGCTTCGTGTAGTCGCGCCAGTTGCCGGCCATCAGGACGCGCAGGTTGGTGCTCTCGAGCACCTTGAACGTGCTGCCGGCGGCCGCGTCGCGCGCCGCGGCGATGTTGTCGCGGATGCGCGCGATCACCGCCTGCAGGTCCTTCTCGGTCTTCGCCGGATCCATGACCTCGGCACCGTCCTCCTGGCGCTCGAGGAACGGCTTGAACGAGATGTAGTCGAAACCCGCGAGCCGCGCCCGGTTGGCGGCGTCGACCATCTCGTGGATGTTCTCGACCACCTTGACCTCGCCGCGGCTGCCGCCGGTCCAGGTGATCACGAACGAGAAGCCGAGCAGCAGATCGGGGTTGACCGCCTTGATCTTCGGGATCCAGCTGCAGATCTCGTCCAGCGAGAGGTCCTTCTTCGACGGATTGTGCATCCGGCGGAAGACCTCGTTGCTGCCGGCATCGAGCGAGAGCCGCACCCAGTCACCGCTGGTGAAGAACGGCGCCGCCTGCAGGATGCGGTCGTTGCGGCTGCCGTTGCTGACGACGGCGACCGACAGGCCGAGGCTCTTCAGGAACTCGACCATGCTCGCGAATCCCGGATAGAGCGTCGGTTCGCCACCGCCGATCAGGATCACCGAGCGCAGGCCGCGTTGCGCCATCTGGCGCAGCGATTCGCGCAGCTCCTCGTCCTCGTGCCGCACCTTGCTGTTCAGGATGTCCCAGTCGATGCAGTGGTCGCAGGCGTAGTTGCAGGCCGTCGTCAGGTCGAGGTTGATCGACAGCGGCGCCAGGTCCGGCATCGCCGGCAGCGCCTCGCCGGCCGCGGTCGCGCGTCGCAGGGCACGCTGCCACTGGACGTAGTCGACGACGTGCGGCCAGAGGCTCGGCTGCTGCAGCTTGCCGGCGAAGTCATGGAACTTCGCGACCGAGCCCGTCGAGGACGGCTGCGAAGCAGTGGAGGCGGGTTGTGATCCGGTCTCGGATTTCGGCGAAGGTTCTGGGGTCGTCACGGGCTCCCGGGGTCAGCAGGTCGCGCACACGATACACGAGAGCCAACAGCGGATCAGGCATCTGTTCTTCGCGGCCGTCGGGCGCAAGCAAGAATTGTGAGTAGTTCTCACCAATGCGACGATCGGCGCGAAGGCCGTCGATCGCGAGCCAGGCCGGCCGCGGCTGCTGTTCGCGGCGCTCGAGCCGAAGCTCGACCGCGAGCCAGCCGGCATCGGCCGTGGCCGCAGGAGCACCGTGCGAAGGCGCTTTCACGCCGAGCTCGAACGTCAGGACGTTGCTCTCGGCGGTGCGGCGCGGATCGATCTCGCACACGTTCCGCACCGCGCCCTCCGGCCCGAGCTCGGCGCACTCCGCCGCGACGCTGAGCACGTGCGACAGCGAATCGCGGATCATCGCGCGCCCGCCAGCGGCCGGCGACAACCCCATCGCGAGCCGTTCGGCCGCGCGACCACCGAGCTCGGGATACAGCGATCGCAACGTGTCGAGCGCGAACGGCCACTGGCAGTTCTCGAACAACGGCAGCCCGCGACGGCCGAACTCGGTGACCAGCTCGAGCCCGCGCCCGGTCTGCTCGGGCAGCACGAGCGGCTTCTCGCAGAGGCACGGCACCCCGGCCGCGAGCGCGGCCTCGAGGCCTTCGACGTGCGCGTCGACCGGCGACGCGACGATCAGCAGATCGACGGCATCGGCGAGCGCGCGCGCCGAGTCGAACGCGGCCGGCGCGCGGCCGATGTGCGTGAGCAACCCGGCCGCGGCGCGTTCGGCGCTGGCGCGGTCACGGCCGGCGACGCCGGCGACGTGCATGCCCGCGGTCTCGCAGTGGCGCGCGAAGAACGGGCCGAGACCGTTGCGCCGGCGACCGGCGCCGACGATGCCGATGCGGAGGCTGCCGTGCTGCAGGGGCGGGGCCATGCGGTCGCGCACGCTACCACGAGGCGCGGCCAGGTCAGCGCCCGGTGCTCGCATCCGGCACGAAGACGACCTCGCCGTTCGCGAGCCGGTAGGCGATGCCGAGGCGACTGCCCTCGCCGGTCGCCTGACCTTCGGCCTCGCGGTAGCGCGGCAGCGTCTCGCGGCTCACCGGCACCTCATCCGCGGGCTCGGCGTCGGCGGG
>JAGQRB010000187.1 GCA_020425925.1 Planctomycetota bacterium | reverse complement strand
GACGCCGATCGCGGATGGCGATGTCGACGCCGGCGCGCTGACCGCACGTTACGTCGTGCCGGCGGCGGCGGTGCAGGCCGCCGACAACCGCATCGAACTCGCAGTCGAAGGCGGCGGCGAGGCGTTCTACCGCGCCAGCCTGACCGGCTTCGCGCGCGGCTTCCTGAAGCGCGATCAGAACGACCAGGCGGTTCGCATCCGCCGCAGCTACCTGGCGCCGCCGCGGCGTCACGAGGGGCGCGAAGTGCCGAGCGGCTTCGGCTGCATCGAGGGTCGCGGCTACAAGTCGTACCAGAACGAGATCACCCAGCTCCGCGTCGGCGAGAGCTGTCGGGTCGAGTCCAACTTCTGGCTGCGGCGTGAGGGCGACCGCGACACGATGACCCCGCTGGTCGTCGAGGAGCCGATCCCGGCCGGCTGCTCGGTGCCGCCCGATTCGGTGCGCGGCGGCTTCGAGGACTACGAGCTGCTGCCCGGGCGCATCGTGTTCTTCTTCCGCGACGGCAATGCTTCGGGGGCGGTGCAGTACGAGCTGCAGGCGCGGTTCCCGGGCACGTATCGGATCCTGCCGACGCAGGTGCAGTCGGCGTTGCGGCCGGAGTTCCGCGCCTTCGGCCCGCCGGGTCGCCTGGTGGTGCACCCGCGCGGCAGCGACCGCGCCGACGACTACCGGCTTACGCCCGACGAGCTGCTCCATCTCGGCACCGCCTACTTCGACGCCGGCGAGAGCGCGGTCGGGGCGGCGCGCCGGGCGGCGTTCGAGCTCGCGTGGCAGCAGCTGCGCACGCTGCTCGACGACTGGCATCGCGACGAGTTCCACCTGCGCGACAGCGCGCTGAAGGAGGTCGCGCGCATGATGCTCCACCTCGGCATCGAGCGCGGTGAGCCGCGCACCGTGGTGCGCTTCTTCGAGGTGCTGAAGGACCGCTATCCCGAGCTCGTGATCCCGTTCGACCGGATCGTCGCGGTCGGCCGCAGCTACCTCGACCTCGGCGAGTTCGAGGCTGCGCTGCTGGTGTTCCGCGCCACCGCCGAGGCGAGCTTCCTGAAGGACGCCGCGGTCGCCAACGCGCTCGCCGCGCGCGGCGAGTTCCTCGCCAGCAACCGCTTCCTCGAGCAGCTGCTCGCGACCTATCCCGACCTCGCGACGATGCGGATCGCGCGCTACAGCGTCGGTCAGCAGCTCGCCGCCAGGGCCGCCGAACAGCGGCCCGACCAGCCGGTCGACGAGCGCGTCGGCACCGCCGCCGAGCTGCGCGCTCGCGCCGCCACGGTGCTGCGCGACTTCCTCGTGCTGTATCCCGAGGACCCGCTGGCCGACGAGGTCTCGTTCGCGTGGGCGACGACGCACGTCGAGGGCGGCGATCTCGAGCGCGCGCTGGCGGTCGCCGAGGCCGCGCGGCAGCGCTATCCGGGCAGCGCGTTCGAGGACGAGCTGCGCTACACCGAGGGTTACGCGCTGTTCGCGCTCGGCCGCCACGACGAGGCGTTCGCGCAGCTGAAGCGCGTCGCCGAGCAGCAGTTCCCGCGGCCGAACGCCGGCGGCAGCGGCAGCGCCGGGCTCGCCGACAGCGAGAGCAAGTGGCACGCGGTCTTCCTGCAGGGCCAGATCCACCACGCGCGCGGCGAGATCGCGGCCGCGCTCGCCGACTATGACCGCGTCGCCGATCGTTTCGGCGACGCCTCGGAGGCGGCCGACTGGTTCCGCAGTCGCCAGCTCGAGGTGCCCGAGGTCTCGACGTTCCGGCTCGACGAGGCGCCGCGGCTCGAGCTCGCGTGCCGCAACCTGAAGACCGCGAACGTGCAGGTCTTCAAGGTCGATCTGATGCGGCTGTACGTGACCGAGCGGTCGTTGCGCGACATCCGGGGCGTCGAGCTGCACGGCATCCGGCCGCAGCTCGCGTTCGACGTCGAGCTCGGCAGCGGCCGCGACTATCGCACGCTGCAGAAGTCCATCGACCTCGAGCTGCCCGATCCGGGCGCCTACCTGGTGGTGGTGCGCGCCGGCGACGAGCTCGGGAGCGGCATGGTGCTGCGCTCCGACATCACGATCGAGGCCGAGGAACAGCTCGACGCCGGCCGCATCCGGCTGCACTGCAAACGCGGCGACGCATTCCTCGCCGGCGCGCACGTCAAGATCGGTGCCGTCGGGATGGCGGCGATGAAGACCGCGAGCACCGACCTGCGCGGCATCGCGAGCGCCGACGGGCTGATCGGACCGGCGACGGCGATCGTGCAGCAGGGCGCGCAGTTCGCGTTCTATCGCGGCAGCGGCGTCCACCAGCCCGGCGTCTACCGCCCGACCCCGACACCGCCGGTGCCGCAGCCCGACGCCGCCGCGCCGACGGCGGGCCAGCGCTTCGACGCCCTCGAGAACAACCTGCGCTACAACAACGACAACCGCGGCCGGCAGATCCACTGGCTCGAGGAGAACGTGCTGCAGAAGGATCAGCGCGGCGTCGAGGTCTATAAGACGAAGTGACCCAAGTTACTGTTGTCGCTTGAGTTCTGGATCGCGCGCTGGCATGGGCGATTCTGATCGGCGGTCAAGATCCGCGGGCTCACGGCCGATCCAGGACTGCGCACCGGGGCCCTCGTCAGGGGGGACGAGGCCGGTGTTGCGCAGGCTGTGCGGGATCAGGGGGTCTGCGCACTGGCGGTCGTCCGGGTGGGGGCTCGGGCGGTCGCCAGGCGTGCACCGCTGCGGGCCGTTGGGGGACGGCGCCGGCGGTCGGGCGCCCGCGGTGCCTACGCAACACCGCGGGACTGCCTTTTCTCGCGGAAGCGTCGCAGCGCTCCGGGCGCGCCCTTCCACTCGCCGCCGGGCCGGCGTATTGCACTGCCATGCCCCGTGTTGTCATCGCCTGCGCGCTGCTGCTCGGGGGCTGCGCGAGCGCGCTGCGCGGCGATCTGCCGCCCGACCGCCTGCGCGACCTGCCCTGGACCGATGCGCCGGCCGACGTCCGCGTGCTGCAGGCCCGGGCGCTCGTCGATCGCGGTGAGGACAAGGAGGCGCTCGGGCTGGTCGAGGCCGTTCTGGCAACCGAGCCGCGCCACGTCGATGCCAATCGGCTGCGCCAGGACCTGCTGCGCGAACGCGGTCGGCGCGGCCTGGCGGTCGCCGAGCTCGAGCGCGCGCTGGCGCGGCAGCCCGACGACCCGCTGTGGAACTACCTGCGCGGCCGGGTCGCGTTCGGCCAGCGGGACAAGCGGCGCTGGTTCGCGCACGCCGCCGAGCTCGCCCCCGATCTCGTCTGGCCGTGGCTCGGCCTCGGCCACAGCCTGGCCGACCTCGACCCGGCGCGCAGCCTGGCGATCTACGAGCGGCTCTACCTGGTCACCGACGCGCACCCGCTGGTCGCGATCGCGTACGCGCAGGCGCTGCGGCGCGCCGGTGCCACCGAGCGCGTCGCCGCGGTCTGCGCGACGCTCGCGTCCGACCAGCGACTGCCCGGGGTCGGCGATCTCG
>JAGQRB010000186.1 GCA_020425925.1 Planctomycetota bacterium | reverse complement strand
GGGCGGCGCGCCTCGTCGAGCGCGCGGCCGGTCACGCGCAGCGCCGCGGCCGCGACCGCGACGCGATCGCGTTCGACGTCTGCCGTCGGCATCGGGTCCGGAAGTGGGTCCACGGTCGCGGACGCGTCGGCGTTGCCGCCGCTGGCCGTCGGTGTCGCGGCCACCGCCTGGCGCTCGATGCGCGGGTCGGCGGCGAGACGGCCCCACAACAACACCGCGATCGCCGCGGTCGCCACCAGCGCTGCGGCAAGGATCCCGACCGCCGGTGGGCGCGGTGGCGCGATCGTCGGCCAGCCGGCGAGCAGCAGCAGGCTGCGGCGCATCGAGTCGCGTTCGATGCCGGCCTGCACGCGACGCTGCTCGAGGCCGGTGCGCAGCCGCTGCAGCCCCTTCTGCAGCCGGCTGTAGACCGTCGTGACCGGCACGCCGAGCTCGCGCGCGATCGTGCGCGGCGGCTGGTTCTCGTAGTAGCGTCGCAGGATCGCGTCGCGGTAGGGCTCCGGCAACGCCACCACCGCGTCGACCACGAACGCGCGCAGCTGCTCGCCCTCGTCGCCGTCCTTCGCGGCCGCGGCGCGGGCCGCTTCGGCGGCGCGCTCGCGCTGGCGTCGCCGCGAATCGCCGCGTCGCAGGTTGAGGGCGAGGTTGCGGCAGGCGGTGCGCATCCACGGCCCGAGGCCGCTCTCGTCGCGTGGACCGTGCTCGATCGTCTGCACGATCGTGTCCTGGACGGCGTCCTCGGCGTGGTGTTCGTCGAGCAGGAGCCCGAGAGCAAGCACCCGCAGAAACGGGCGTTGCGCCTGCAGGGCGGCGGCGGAGAAGCGGCAGGGCGGGTTCATGGTCGGCACGAAACCCACACCGGTGCGGCCGGATCCCATCCGAAAACTGCCCGAAGTGTAGCCCCCGGTCCGGTTGTCTGGCGTTTGTACCGTTCACCGTACTTTCCACAGGCGGTGGGAACACGGCCGTGGGATCGGTCCGTCGTAGCGGTGGAGGAATCGCCTATGACCACCCGTTTCGAGCTCGTGGCCGACGATCGCGGCCGGATCTCCTACTGCCTCGTCGACAACACCGGCAACGTGCTGCTCCAGGGCCTGCCGTGCCGCGGCAAGATCGACGCCCAGACCGAAGTGCTGCACACCCGCAAGGCCTTGGATTCCGAGCACCTCGTGCCGCACCAGGACGGCGAGGGCATGCACTTCGTCGTGCTGAAGGACGACGAGGGCAACGTGCTCGGCCGCAGCCCGCACGTCGCTTCGTCGCACGAGCTCGGCGCCATGGTGAACGAGATCTGCGCTGCCGGTCCCCGCGCGGCGATGATCGACCAGACCCGTCGCTGACCTCGCGCCGGCGCTGGCCCTGGCAAAACCGGCGGGTGTGCGCTCTCGTGTGACGCGCCGTGTCCGCCGTTCGCCGTCGTTTCGTCGTTTCGTTCGCGTTCCTGATCGCCGCGTGCTCCGAACGCGCGGCGGGGGGCGGCGCTCCGGTGGAGCCCGCGGGTGACCCCGCCGGCGAGATTCCCGTCGCCGCGCCGTCGCCGGCCGCACCGTCGCCGGCCGGACCGGAGCCCGGCGAGGGCGACTTCACCGTCTATCGCCAGCCGATCGGCGAGACCGGTGTCGACTTCGAGATGGTTCCGATTCCGGCCGGTGGCTTCCTGATGGGCAGCCCGGAGACCGAGGTCGGGCGCGACGCGGACGAGGGGCCGCAGATCGAGGTCGCGGTCGAGGCGTTCTGGATGGGGCGGTGCGAGGTCACGTGGGCCGAGTACGACCGCTGGAACGAGGACGAGGCCCGCCCGCAGTCGAAGAAGCCCGACGGCATGGCGCGGCCGACGCCGGCCTACATGGACATGACCTTCAACATGGGGCGCGACGGCTATCCGGCGATCTGCATGTCGCACATCGCGGCGCGGCGCTACTGCAAGTGGCTCAGCGAGCAGACCGGGCACTTCTATCGCCTGCCGACCGAGGCCGAATGGGAGTACGCCTGCCGGGCCGGCACGAAGACGCCGTACTCGTGCGACGCCGCCGAGCTCGACGGCTGCGCGTGGCACGACGGCAACAGCGCGCGCGAGCTGGCGCGCGGCGCGCCACCGCAGGCGGCCTATCACAAGGTCGGCGAGAAGCTGCCGAACCCGTGGGGACTCCACGACATGCACGGCAATGTCGCCGAGTGGGTCGCCGACACCTACCTCGCCGACGCCTACGACGCGGCCCACGGCGCGGCGCCGCGCGCAGCGCCCTACTTCGCGCCGCCGCACGACAGTCGCGACCGACCGGTCCGTTTCCCGCACGTCGCGCGCGGCGGCAGCTGGAAGGACGGCGTCGCGATGCTGCGCTCGGCGTCGCGCCAGCCGTCGGAGAAGGCCTGGAACTACCAGGATCCGCAGATCCCGAAGAGCTGGTGGTATCTCACCGATGGCCAGCACGTCGGTTTCCGCATCGTGCGACCCTACGCCGAGCCCGACGCCGCGGAGCGCGCGCGCTTCGAGGAACTCTGACCGGCGCGACCACCGCACCGATCGCCCCCCGTCCCGTCCCGATCCAGCCGATGAAGACCTCCCGCCGTTCGTTCCTCCACACCGCGGCCGCGGCCGCCACCGCCGCCGGAATCGCCCGCGCCGAAGCCGCCGGCCGCTTCGCCGGCGTGCGTCGCCAGGGCAGCGAAGAGCTCAAGGTCGGGCTCATCGGCTGCGGCGGCCGCGGCAGCGGCGCGATCACCCAGGCGCTGTCGACCAAGGGTGAGACGCGGCTCACCGCGATCGCCGACATGTTCACCGACAGGCTCGAAGGCTGTCTCGACGCCCTCGGCGAGAACGACGGCCTGAGCGGTCGCACCGACGTGCCGGCGGCCAAGCGCTTCGTCGGTCCGGATGCCTTCCAGGGCGTGATGGCCTCGGACTGCGACGTCGTCGTGATCGCGACGCCGCCGCACTTCCGACCGGCGCACTTCGAAGCCGCAATCGCGGCCAACAAGCACGTGTTCTTCGAGAAGCCCGTCGCCGTCGACTCGCCGGGCATCCGGAAGGTGCTCGCCGCCGGCAAGAAGGCCGGCGAGCAGAAGCGTTCGGTCGTCTGCGGGCTGCAGCGACACCATCAGTTCGGCTACCTCGAGGCGATCCGGCGGATCCACACCGGCGAGATCGGCAAGCCGCTGTTCGCGCGCTGCTCGTGGAATCAGGGCGGGCTTTGGAAGGCCGACCGCAAGCCCGAGTGGAGCGACATGGAGTGGCAGATCCGCAACTGGCTCTACTTCACCTGGCTGTCGGGCGATCACATCACCGAGCAGCACGTGCACAACATCGACGTGATCAACTGGGCGTTCCAGGGCCACCCGGTGAAGGCGCGCGGCATGGGCGGCCGGCAGGTGCGCACCGACCCGTCGTACGGGCACATCTTCGACCACCACAACGTGCAGTTCCTCTACGAGGGCGGCGAGTGGTGCTTCTCCGAGTGCCGGCAGATCGCGGGCTGCCTCAACGACGTCAGCGAGCACGTCTACGGCACCGAAGGCGAGGCGCACATGAGCTCCGGCGGTTGGAACATCGTCGGTGACCGGCCGTGGCAGTACGACGGCGTGCGCAACAACCCGTACCAGACCGAGCACGACGACTTCTTCGCCAGCATCCGCGCCGGCAAGCCGCTCAACGAGGCCGAGTACGTCGCGCACAGCACGATGACCGCGATCATGGGGCGGATGGCGACCTACACCGGCAAGGAGATCAGCTGGGACGACGCGCTCGACGACGACGAGCGCTGGGGCCCGGAGAGCTACGAGTTCGGGCCGCTGCCGGTCGACCCGGTGCCGATGCCTGGACAGCGGCGCTGAGCGCCGATCGGCCGGCGGCTTTTGATCGCGCGGTGCCGGGCGGCTAGCCTGGGCCGTTCGCCCAAGTCCGAGACCCCTCGAATCCCAGCGCAGTATGAGCTCAAAGCACCGCCACGGGCTGCCGCGGAAGCGGCCCGGCCGTTCGAAGCAGCAGGACATCGACGCCGAGCTGCCGACCCTCGAAGCGACCGACGCGGCCGAGCTCGAGCCGGTCGAGGACGGTCCGGTACAGGTCACCTGCGAAGGCGGTGAGTCCGAGGACGAGGCCGTGCTCGCGGTCGAGGTCCCGGCGATGGACAAGCAGGCGGTGGCAGCGGCGGTCGAGGGGCCGCTGCGGGCCGCCGTGGCGCGACACGCCGGGACGCTGCGCTACCGCGAGGTCGTGGTGCGCTTCGGCGGCGAGGCGCTGATCGGCTCGGCGATGAAGGACGTCGTCAAGGACATCGTCGGCGCGCAGAAGCCGGTGAAGATCACCGTCAAGCGCGGCTTCGGCGACGAGGTCGTGCACGAGGCGCCGCTGCCGCAGCTCGAGGTCGCGACGTCGGAGGTCGACGGCGTCACCACGGCGCGGATCGCCACCGGTGAGCTCGAGCGCGACGACCTGCCGCGCTTCTTCACACCGGTGCTCGAAGCGCTCGCCGCCGATGCAAGCGGCAAGCGTCTGCAGCTCGAGTTCGACGGCTGCAGGCCCGACGCCGAGCTGCGCGACCGCATCGCCGAACGTTTGCGCGCGGCCGGTGCGGTCCGCGTCGCGCTCGGCGCGCGGGTGCTGTTCGACCGCGAGCTCACCGATCGCTGCCGTGTCGAGGACGAGGGTGACGAGGTCGTCGTTCGGATCGATCCCGCCACCGATCCCGCGATCACGGGCGAGGCGATGGAGACGGTGTTGCCCGACCATGCGTTGAGCTGCGCCGGTAAGACCGTGCGCGTTCACTGGCAGAAGTCGCCGGACAACGGCGAGGGCGATCACTTCGTCCGGCTCGTTTCGCAGTTCGCGCCCGAGCACATCGAGTTCGCGGTCGCCGGTGGCGAGCCCAAGGTGGTGTGGCCCGGCGTGCTCGAGGTCGTCGCCGGCGCGGAGGTCGTGCTGCGCGTGCGGCCGCACGGTCGCAGCCACAGCGAGGTGCTCGCGGCGTTGCCCCACGAGCTCGCCGACCTCGAGGGTGAGCTGCGCGGCAGCGTGGCGGTCGTCGACTGGCCGAAGCTGTTCGTGATCGACGACGAGACCGAGCGCTGCCTCGCCGACGCGATGGCCGAGGTCGGGCCGCGTCGCGTCGCCTGCACGGTCGCGGGCGAGGATCGCGAGCCGTTCCTGCCGCCACCGGTCGCGCTGGCGGTCGAACCGGAGCTCTGCACCGTCACGCTCGACACCGACGCCGGCCGGCCTGCCGAACTCGTTCGCGCGATCGAACGCGCGTTGCCGAAGTTCACGTCGCGACTGGCCGGCAAGCCGGCTCGCGTCGCGATCCGCGGCGAGGCGCCCGCGACCCGTACGCTGCTGCGCGCGATCCTCGATCGCGTCGTCGACGCCGGTCCGACCCGGCTCGAGCTCGAGGACCACGGACCGGTCGACGTGCTGCTGCCGCCGCTGCTCAAGGTCGCGCGCAGCGGCGAGCACGACGTCCGGATCGAGGCCGACCCGGCCGACCGCGATGCGGCCCAGGTCGAGCTCGCCCTGAACCGTGAACTCGACGAGCTCGGGCTGCCCAAGGCCGCGGTCGTGACGCTGGTGCCGTCGGCGCTCGACCAGGCGTTGCTCGCCGCGCTGATCGAGCGCGGCGCCGACAGTGTCGTCACCACCAGCGGCACGCAGCTCTATCCCGAGGTCCTGCCCGAGCCGGAGCCCGAACCGGAGCCCGAGGTTCTGCCCGAGCCCGAGCCGGAGCTCATGCCGGAGCCGGAGCCCGAGACGGCGCCGGTGGCGGCAGCTGCGGCGCCGATCCCGACGCCGCCGCCCG
>JAGQRB010000185.1 GCA_020425925.1 Planctomycetota bacterium | reverse complement strand
GACATCGACGAGATCGAGCAGGCGCTGCGGGTGCTCGGCAAGACCGCAGCCGATCTGCAGCAAGACATGGCGGACGTCGCCCGGCTTCGCCAGGAGCGCGCGCAGGGCGGCGTGCTCGAAGCGCGAGCCGCTGAGGCCGATGCCCGCTCGCACCTGACGCAGGAGCTCGCCGAGGCGAAGCGGCTGCGCGATGAGGCCGACGAGCGCGAGAAGGCCGCGAAGGACGACGTCCGGACCGTCGTCCGCGCCGTCGAAGTGGCGGTGACCCGCGAAGCTCGGGCCGATGAGCTGGCGCGCAGCCTCCGCCAACGCGGCATCGACCTGCCGGCCGACCTCGCGTTCGCACGACAGCTGCCGGCGCCGGAACCAGAGATCGCCGTCGCCGAGCACGAGCCGAAGCCGGAACCGCTGCCGGCAGTCGACGGCCGCAGGCTCAGTGTGCACGACGACCCGACGCCGTTGAGCGAGATGCCGTGGTGTTCGTCCGGTGCGCAGGCGCGCCGGCAGGCCGAGGCGCTGCAGCGGCAGCGCGCGACCGCCGCAACCGCCGCAACCGAGATCGAGCCGGTCGGCGGCGGCGAGGTGCAGTCGTGACCGGCCGCACCTTTGAGGACGCCGCGAAGACGTTGTTCGGCGGCCAGGCTCCCGCGCGGACGCAGCCCGCGCCGTCCCATCACGACTCGCAGAGCCCGCCGGCGCTCGCGGCGGTGGAGCGACTGGCTGCCACCTACCCAACCGAGGCGAATCCTCGCGCGCCCGTCGTCCCGAACGATGCCGCGTTGCGGTTGCTCGGCGGCGACGGCGAGTCTCGCGACGCTTGGGACGCGGCGATATGCGATGAGTTCGGCGCCGACGTCGACCGCGCCGTCGCTGCGGCTGCCCGCGGACTCCAACGGCTCCCCGACCTTCGCGAGTCGGCCGCAACGCTCGGAGTCTCGCCGGGCACGTTCCGGGCGTTGGTCGCGGCCGGGGGCGGGATCGCGCGGAGGGCGCGCCGATGACCGCCAACGTCAACGGGCACGCTCAAAGCGTGGGAAAGGGTCGTGGTCCAGACGGGAAGTTCCTGCCGGGGCACGGCCTCGGAGGCCGACCGCGCCGGCCGGACCTGTATGTCATCGCCGAGCAGAAGGCGCGCGAGGAGGGAGTCGACCTCGCGGCGAAGCTGTGGCAGCTCGTGCAGAAGTTGTTCGAGCTCGCGTTGGCAGGAGACACCGGCGCCGCGCGGTTGCTGCTCGATCGACTCACGGACCCCGACCCGATCAGAGTCGAGACCACACGCGACGCCAGCTTCTACTGCAGCATGACCGAAGCCGAACGCGGCGCGCGAATCGCGCACCTGCTCGCGATCGCCGACGCACGGCGCCGCGCGGCCGAGGCCGCGGAGGCCGAGCAGCGGAACGGCGAGGTCGACCATGGAGCCGATGAGTAGCGCCCGCCCGCCGGCCGTGCAGCGGTGGTTCCGCGTCGAGCCGCTGCCGCCGATGAATGTGCTCGGCATCGTCGTCGGCGAGGACGAGATCGTGCTCGCCCCCGGCGACATCCTCACCCGGATGCACGGCAGCGACGACCGGCGAGGGCACGATCCGTTCGATGTTCGGAGGATCTACACATGAGGTTCACCCTGGAGGCCGGCGAGGAACTCGATGCCGCGGTTTCCTGCTGCCTCGGCCGGGCGCCGCAGATCCTGCCGTTCAGCACCGATGCACGCGCCCGCACGACGATGCAGCAATGGCTCGCCGAGCGCGGCGTCACCGGTGACCTCGGGCACAAGTCGAACGTCGACCTCTGCGCGGCCGTCGTCGGGCAGTGGCTTCGCGCGCGCGGCTCGTGGCAGCTCTACCGCGACGGCGGCGAGTTCCGGGCCGTGTTCGCCGACAGAGTCACTGCGGTGGCGGACGACTACGTGGCGGCAATCTCGCGGCTCGCGCTGTTGATCGCCGACGTGGGCTTCGGCGACGCGGTGCGCGCGCTGATGGCCGAGGAGGAGGCGCATGCCGACGTGCTCGACCGCCGCGACCACGACCCGTTCGCCTTCTGAGATAGGGGACGATAGCCTGCGAGCAGCAGGAACGACGAGATGGAGAAACTGAGCTTTCGAGATGTGAAGCACGATTCGAAGAGCCGATCCACCGCAACGGAACGGAAGCACTGGAAAGGTGTCACTGTTTCCAGCTTCGTTGCCGGCGCGATCTACTACTTCGCTCCGCGAAACGGCATCGCGGACATCTTCATCGTTCTCGTCCTCGTGAATGTGGCGATGAGCCTGTTCGAGCTCGGCAAGCAACTTGGAAGAGAGAGCGCCAGCTACTGGGCCGGGGAGGGCGTTGCCGAGCTGCAGTCGATGATCGCATCCCGTCCCGATCGCGAGCGGTTGCGCGACATTGCGGTAGAGGTCACGCGCGTCGAGTGGGCCATTCGCGACTACTGCACACGCTCGGCGGGAGATGCCAAGCAGAGATGCGGCCTCGAGACCGATGAGTGGTTGGCCGAGCTGGAGCGTGCCGAGTTCGAGCGAGTCCTTGCCGACGACCCAGGGCGACTAGCGATCTTCCAGAAGGGTGGGCGACTCGAGGGAAGCCTCCGGTGAAGTCGGTCTCCGAACCGAGGCGTGGGCTTTGGGCGACCGAGCCTCTGCGAGAGCGGAACGAGCGGAGCCCTGCATGGTGAGCGCCCCGCCGATCGGCTTCTCGTTCCACCTTTGGCCGATTGCCCTCTCGGCGGTGACCCTTGCGTTGGGCTTGACGGCGCTGCTACTTGCCGTGAATCGACCGACCGGTGCTGCTGCTGCTGCTGCTGCTGCTGCTGCTCGGGACCGCACGATTTTCGTGCTGCTGGTCCTCTCCTGTGCCTGCGCGGCCGTCGGCGCCCTCGGCTTCTATCGGCCCTTCTTCGGGCGGTAGATCGCCGTGTGCCGAGCGAGCCCGCAGACTACACCGGGGGGGACCCGGTGACAGTCCGTTCGGTTCTGTCGGTCGCGAGAGTAGGTGATTCCGCAAACGAAAAGCCGCGGAGCCCGGAACCCTCACGCCGCTGCCGTCTCAACCGCTACAACTCCGTGATGGAACGAATGGGAATCGGCGTGTCCGCCATCATGACCCTCTCAACGTCGGTGTTCGGACAGGCGACCCACGTCGTGGGACCTGGCGGATTCGCTGAGATCCGGGACGCCTTGGCGGTCGCCCAGGTCGACGACACGATCGTGGTCCAGCCCGGGGCCTACTCGCCCTTCGTGGCGAGCCTGGGTGTTCGGATCGTCGCTCCCGATGGGGCAACGGTCACCACGAACTACCAGAGCTCGCCCTCCGAGTTCACGGGGTTCCAGCCCCCTTCCGGGCAGACCGTCTACGTGCATGGGCTCACGTTTGCTCAAGTCGACGCGATCCACCCGCACTTCATGCGCGCGACGAGCGGCCAGGTAGCGTTCGACCACTGCACGTTCCCGCCAACACATCCGTTCAAGAGCCATTACACCCTGGTCGTCAACGCTGCCGACATCGTGCTGATCAGCTGCACCTTCAGCGGTTTCAGCGGCGCGGTGAGTGTCACGTCTGGTTCGCTTGCCGCGGTTGACTGCGCCTTTTACGGCGTGGACCCTCAGAGTTCGTCGTTCCAACCGGCTGCTGTCCATCTTCAAGACGCGACGGCTCAGCTGTCCTTCTGCGAACTGAAGGGAGGGAACGTCATCAACGCATTCCACGAACCAGGAAGCGGCCTGTGGGTTGGAGGTAGTTCAGCTGTGAGTCTCGTCGCTTGTGTCGTCGAGGGTGGTGATCGCCCCGCGGGCGTCGGTGGGGTTGCCGCCAGCGGTGCAGTCAACACCGGCAGCCAGCCGATCCGGCACATGAACACCTCGTTCGTTGGTGGCGCCGGCACCGTCTACCTTCCGAATGCCGGTTGGTGGCCGATTCGTGGCCTGGGCACCGAAGGGCCCGAGGTGGCCGCGACGCTGATCGGATTGGCACCGTTGATCTACGGCTTGGAGGCGGGGAACTACTACGGGTTCGCTGCGATGACGACCCCGGCGACCCCGGTCCTGTGCGCGCTCACGTTCGAGCTGACGGCTCCAACGGCGGTCCCCGGAATCCTGCAGCGCGTTCGGTTCGATCCGGCGGGAGTCATCTCACTCGGTCTGACTGTCACAACGCCGCAAGGTATCGACAGTCGCACGCTGACCCAGTCCGTGCCGTCGCTCATCGGTTTGCCGATCTGGATTCACGGCCTCATGTTCGACGGCGTAGCGGTGCAGTCGGCTGCCCCGGTCGGTGGGCTGGTGAACTAGGAACTGCACTCCGGGTCGGCGATCTCCGCCGAAGACGCCTACGGAATCCGCGAGGACTGTTACCGTTTCGGGCATGTCGGAAGGAAAGTCGATCTCCTGGAACCAGCAGCACCTCGAAGTCGTGCGACGGGGACCCGACGCCATTCGCCGATTCAGAGGCGGCTCGGAACCAGTGGGATTCGAGCTACGTGGCGCGAGTCTCCGCGACGCCAACCTCCACAGCGCCGACCTCCGCGGTGCCGACCTTCGCCGCGCCGACCTTCGCCGCGCCGACCTCAGGGACGCCAATCTCGGAGGCGCGAACCTCCGCCACGCCGACCTGTGCAGTGCGGACCTTACCCGCGCCAATCTGTGCAAGGCCAACCTCCGCGAAGCTGACCTCAGCCGCGCCGACCTCCGCCACGCCAACTTCAGCGAGGGTGACCTCCGTCGCGCCAACCTCACGGCCGCCGACCTTGGCTACACGAACCTACGGGACGCTGACCTGAGCCATGCCGATCTCACGGCCGCCGAACTCAGAGGGACCGACGTCAATGGCGCCAACTTGCATTGTCTGTTCGGAAGGACCGTGATCGAGGCGGATCTGACATTGGGGAAGGGACTTGAGGGGGCAATCCACTCGGCCGTCTCCTTCATTTCGTGGCCGTTGCTCCTTCGTTCCACTCAACGCCCCTGGCCGACGAGTTTCCTGCGCGGCTGCGGTCTCTCCGACTTCGAGATCGAACACGTTCGGGGCATCGCGACGACCCCGATCGAGTTCTTCAGCGGGTTCATCAGCTACTCGTCCAAGGACGACGCGTTCGCAGTGAAGCTGCACGACGCGCTGCAGGCGAAAGGCATCCGATGCTGGCTCGACAAGCACGAGGTGCTGCCCGGCGACAAGGTGCGCGCCAAGGTCAACGAGGGCATTCAGCTGTGGGACAAGGTCCTGCTCTGCTGCTCGGAGGCCGCGTTGCGAGACAGCTGGTGGGTTGGAGAGGAGATTGAAACCGCGCTCGAGAAGGAGCGGAACCTCAAGAAGGACCGCGGCAAGGATGTGCTTTCGATCATTCCTCTCGATCTCGATGGCTTCCTGTTCGGCGATGCCTGCCAAATCGAACACGCCCCGACACTGCGCGCCCGGCATGCGCCGGCCTTCAAGGGCTGGGACGGCGACGAGAAGATCTTCGACCAGCAACTCGAACGCGTCGTGAAGGCGATGCGGGCGGACGACATGGCGCGGCCGAAGCCCCCGGCGCCGAAGCTGTAGACCGTTTGCGGAATCACGCTCTTCGGCAGGAGTCGCCTCCGGCCAGCGCGCGGTGCTCGATCGTTGGCGTGACCGGCCAGAACGTCGCGCCAGCGAAGCGGGTTCGGGACGTGCGACTTGGCAACGATTCGCGCATTGGCGAGTTCCGAGGTGGTAGCATGTGCCGCGTCAGCCGGTTCGACAGCTCCAGGTCGGACCAGCCAGGGGAACCATGACCAGAAACGTCGTGCTCAGTCCGGACGAGATCCTCATCCTGGACCGTCAGGATCCGGAAACGAAGAAAGACGGAGGCTACCAGAGCCTGCTTGTCAGACTGCAGGAACGAGTCGATCGGGCGACGGGCGCGTTGGCGCTCACCGACGAAGATCTTGAGCGCATCCCCCGATACGCGTTCGACTACAAGAACGGCGGGTGGGAGGACCGGCTGCGCGGCATCTTCCGGCGGCACCTGGGACCGCGGCTCGGACGCGGGGAGTAGCCGTCGGCGCATGAACCCTACGCCGCCGCCGTTCCCGTCGGACAGTCGCAATCTCGTGCGGTGCGTGCGAACCTTCGTCGGGCTCCTCGCGCTTCGGGTCGACGGCGGCATCGAGGAGGAGGTCGGCCAGGACTACGAGCTACCGGGCGGTCTCACGCTCGACCGGGTCGTGTGCAGCCTGATGGCCCACGCGGACGATCACGAGGCGCTCGCTGCTCATCTGCATCTGCAGGAGAACGACATCGACGACGACGTCGAGGAGATCGTTGACTGCATCAAGAGGTTGCTGCGCGGGTCGCCGCCATCCGCCGATGGGAACTGACGCTACGGCTACTCATCGCGCTCCACCGTTTCGTCGTCGTCAGCATCACCATCCGCGGCCCCACCCTTTTCGGCCTCGACATGCTTGAACCAATCGTGCAGGTTTCCTGCGAGGTTGATGATGCAGATCCCGAGAGCAAGCAGCGTCAGGCAACCGAAGACCACGCCAACGACCGCTGACCAGTTCGTGCGAATCCACACGACGGCGAGTTGCCACGCGGCTGCGACGAAGGCCAGCACAATGCTCCCGAGAAGCAAGCGTCCGAAGTTCCGAAGTGGACCGTAGTAGCCGGACGCACTGCCGCCGAGCGAGCGGCTCTCCTGGAACCGTTCCAAGTAGGAAGGCGTGTCGTAGAGCTCGTCCTTCAGCTTGAAGATGATGTGCATCTTCACGGCGAACAGGAAGGTCGCGACCGTCAGGAAGCCGGTGAAGAAACTGCTGCGGAGGTGCTCGTCGTAGAACTCGAAGAACGTCGGTTCCTGTGGCATGGGAGCTACCGCGCAAACCGCGGCCCCGTCGCAGACACGATCATAGCGCCGCTCTGTTCCGCTGCACTTCCGCAAGCAGCCACTCGAACAAGTCGTTCTCCATGAACTCATCCGGCGCGATCTCGAGGCCCGCCATCGAATCGTCGTAGTCGCGGTGGTCGTAGACCTGGAGGTTGCTGACGATGTTGATAACTGACCGTTCGCCTTGAGCGTCTTCCCCAACGATCTTGCCCCTCTCGATCCCTCGCTTCTTCACGAAACCGGGGATCACCTTGGCTGCCAACCCAACCACCGTCGACCATGGTGCGGTCCCCTTCTTGAAGACGAACCGCTTGGTCTCCGTCTTGACATGGCCAGGCATCAACGCGCGAAACGTGCTCCCCTTGGAGCCTGTCGCTGTGACGTCGTAGGAGAAGCTCTTTACCGCTCCCATCTCCTTGATCATCTCTTGCAGCTTCTTATTGGTCACAAGGTGAGACCAGTCCATCCGGTCGTGGCTCCTGCGTGCCTCCCGTCTTGTCCGCTTCTGCGCTGAGTCCGTTGCTTCGCGAGCAACCGCCTGTTCGATTCGTTCGCTTCGGATCTTCTCGTGCTCCTGAGAAGCCCAGTGGCACATGGCGCCCACACTCCACGATCCGTGGTAGTAGGTCATCATGCCAAGGCCCGACGCTGGGTTGATGACTACGAAGTTCACCTCTGCGATCTGTCGACCTTCAGCGACCTCCTGGGCGACGATTTTCAGAACCCCACCCGATCGCTGGAGCTCGAAGAAGAGGCGGTGGTCCTTGACGGTGATGAGCATCCCTCCGACGAATCCCTTCGGGTCCTTCAACCGCTTCCAGTATGCGATTCGGTCCAAGTGCCCGGACCTGAAAGTCCTACCGCTTCGGGCGACGAGCGAATCCAGGAGCACGGCGGCCGTGACCGGCGTTCCAGCTCTCCAGCAGAAGCCCAGCACCTTGATCTGCATTCACGGCTCTCCTTGTTCATCTCGGGGCGACCCGGGGTAGCCCCGCGCGAATCCTAGGGAATGCCGGCGGTGACGCCTTGACTCGTCGCCGAGAACTTGGAAGTTTTGTTTGCGATGAAGTCGATCACCACGGAGGCCCTGCGGCACGACCTGACCACGGTCCGGAAGTCCGTCGAGACGGGTGCCCGGTGGCTCGTCACCTTCCACGACAAGCCGAGGTTCGCGATCGTGCCGCTGGCCGACCTGGAGCGACTCCAGAAGGCCGAGGCGCGCGCGAAGCCGGCGAAGCGCCGGAAGTAGCTCTTTCCCTGTTCCCCCGATGAAGCGGGCCGACGAGGTGGTGAGACACCCCGCCGGCCCTTGGAAACCCCTGTCTGACCAGAGGTCCCCATGACCGTTTCCGTATCCGTTCCGCAGACCGTGCACAACGACGCGGTGTTGCGGCTCTTGCCGTCACTCTCGCCGGCGGCCAGCAAAGCGCTCGACGTCACGCCCGCCGAGATCATCGCCCGCTGGCTCGCGTCCATCACCGAGGACGGCAGGCGCGCCTACGCCCGCTCGCTCGCAACGTTCACGGCCTGGGCGATCCCCGGCGCCGCCGATCCGCAGGCCGGCCTCGAGCTGCTCTGCCAGGCCGGCGCCGGCGGCGCGCACGAACTACTCGTTGCCTGGCGCGACGAGCTACTCGAGCGCCTCGCGCCGAACACGGTCGGCGGTCGGCTGTCGGCGATCGCCAGCTTGCTGCGGTGCTGCCGCCGCGCCGGCCTGATCGCGTTCACGATCGAGGGCATCGGGCCGAAGCGCGAGCTCGTGCAGGACCGCCGCGGGCCGAAGCGCGCGGACGTCGAGCGGCTTCTCGGGCACGTCGATGAACTCGCTCTAGGTGACGATCTTCGTGCCGTTCGCGACGCGGCCATCATCCGGTTGCTCTACTGCTGCGCGCTGCGCCGCAGCGAGGTCTGCAACCTGCGGCTCGCCGACGTCGACCTCGAGGCCGGGACCGTCTCGCCGCGCAGGAAGGGCTACAAGCGCCGCAAACCTGTGCTGGTGTCCGAGCGCACGAAGGCCGCGATCGCGGCGTGGCTGGCCGCACGCGGCGACGAGCCGGGCGCCCTGTTCCACCGTCTCGACCGGCGCGAGCACCGCGACCACCTGACCGGCGAGTCGATCCGCTACATGGTGAAGACCCGGGCGAAGGCGGCCGGCGTGAAGGCGCCGTGCCGGCCGCACGGCATGAGGCACGCGGCCGCGAGCGAGCTGGCCCGCCGCGGGTCGCTCGACGAGTTGATGAGCCTCGGCGAGTGGCGGTCGCTGTCCGCCGCGTCGGCCTACCTCGACAGGCACGACGAGAACCGCAGGCGAGCGCTCGCGCTCGTGGACGCGTGAACGTCTGCGGAAACGTGGACCTTCGCCAACGGCGGGGCATACTCCGTGCACCGGGCAACGTCGCGACCGATCATCGCGGCGGCGCCGATTCGAACGAACCGCCCGAAGGCGGCGCAGCCCGGCACCTTCACCTTCGGGCGGGGGCGGTTCGGATGACAGAGCAGGATGCGGCGCAGGTGTCGTTGCGCGACGACCCGATCGGCGTCGTCGGCGAGTTCCAGACTTGGCTCGTGCGGTTGCGGTGCAAGGCCAAGATCCAGCAGGTCGGCAACGAGCGCCTCGAAGACCTCCGGGCGGCCCTGGCTGCGGCCAGTGCCGACCCGAAGGAGGCGTTGGCGTTCGGCCAGGCGTTCGTCGCGATCTACCAGGAGATGCGGGCCGAGATCGCCGACGAGCTGACCGTGACCAAGGACCGCATCGTGGGCATCCTCAACGAGTCCTTCGACACGCCGTGGAGCACGTTCCACGAGGCGTTCGACGTGCGCGAGCCGACGACGCCGGCCGGCAAGATGCTGGCACTGATCGACGACGACCACGAGCGCGGTCTCCTCGACAGGCTGAGTCTCAAGGTGCGCCGGCGCGCGTTCGAGAAGCCGGCCGCGGACGGCGCTTTCGAGCTGGTCGAGGAGGTCGAGGCCTTGGCGATCTCAGTGGCGCGTCGGCTCGCGAATGGCGCGCGGCCGAAGCGCGTGGATATCGAAGCGGTGCCGGAGGGCCTGCGCGTTGGATTCAACGAAGCCGTCGCCGGGGTTCCGGGTGTGGTGGTGGGCATCGACCTTCCGCCGTGCGATGCGCCCAAGGTCCGCCGCTGGCTCCGGGAGAACGCCGAGCTGCTGGGCGTGGCCGAGGAAGCCGGCCCGCAGAAGGGCAAGACCCCCAAGCCCGCGCACATGCGCCCCCTCGTGCGCGGCCTTCTGACCCTTCACCGGCGCCGGCGGAATGACCGGAAGTGAACTTCTTCGTCCGCTTTTGAACGGAACTGACCTTCCGGACCGAGGGCGCTCGCATCCTTCCGCGCTTGGGCTACGGGGGAAGCATGCGCGACACAGACAACAAGCGGCTCGTCGACGGCGGCATCCTGGCGCGGGTGCTCGCCACGTCGCCGAACCAAGTCCGCCGGTTGGAGAAGGAAGGCGCCATCCCGTCCTACCGCGTCGGCTCGCAGGTGCGGTTCGACGTCCAGGAGGTGCTCGACGCGCTCCGAGCCAAGGGCAAGCGCGCGGAGGTGCGTTCGGCATGAGCGCGTTCGCGAAGTCCGCCGATTCCGCAAACGAGCTGCCGGCGTCCTGGCACGCCTTGCCGCCGCACCTGCAAAAGCCGTTCTGGACGATCCGGGAGACCATGGAGGCAACGGACCTGTCCCGCGCCACGATCACTCGGCTGCGGGCCGACCCTCGAAGCGGCTTCCCGAAGTTCATCGATGCTGGGCGCCTTCGAGTGTCATCGTTGGCAGTTCTCCAGTTCATGGAGCCGTAGCTCATGCCGAAGCGCAAGAACCCCTACAAGCGCAAGGACGCGCCCCGCTACTGGTGGATCCTCTACCGGGACGCCAGTGGCAAGGAGATCCGAGAGAGCACCCGCTCAACGAACGAGCGCGTTGCGCAGCAGATCCTTGCGGACAAGCGATTGGAGGTCGAGCGCATCCGCGCCGGCATCGTCGATCGCTTTGCCGAGCAGCGCCGGCGTCCGCTCGACGAGTTCGTCGTCGACTACCGCGACCACCTGCGCGCGGAGAACTGCGCGCCGCAGTATGTCCGGGCGGTCGTGCAGCAGCTCCGCGAGGCGATCGCCAATGCGCACGCGACGACACTCGCGGACTTCACGGCGGCCGCCGTCGCGCGCCACGTCGACGAACTCAAGCGGGAGTTCAGCGCGAAGACGGCCGCGAACCACATCACGACGTTGCGGGCGTTCGGCAACTGGTTGCTCACGACGCAGCAGTGGGCCGAGAACCCGTTCGCGTCGCTGAAGGCTCGCAGCAGGACGCGCGACGGCGACAGGAAGTTCCGGCGGCGCGGGTTGACGCTCGCCGAGGTCGAGATGCTCGCCGAGGCGACGCTCGTGCGGCCGATCCAGAACTACGCGAAGTCGCATGGCGGCCGGGTGCCAAAGAACCTTGAGGAACTCGAGCGCGTAGGCCGCGACCGCGCGTTGCTCTACTGGACCGCGGCGACGACCGGATTGCGAGCGTCCGAGCTCGGGTCGATCCGGTGGGAGGACCTCGATCTGGGCGGCGACGATCCGCACGTGACCATCGGCGGACAGTTCACGAAGAACAGGAAGGACGCGAGGATCCCGCTGCAGGGATTCGTCGCGGCGGCGCTGAAGCAGGCGCGGCAGGAGCGCGGTGCGATTGCCGGCAAGCCGGTCGAGCAGGGGGACCTCGTGTTCCACATCCCCGACCGCTTGCCGGAACACGTGCGCCTCGACGCGAAGCACGCCGGCATCATCCCGACGCACCGGCCGGCCGATCGGCGGGTCGACTTCCACTGCCTGCGCTACAGCTGCGTGCGGATCCTGCGCGAGCTCGGCGTGCCCGTCGAGGTCGCGCAGAAGGTCATGCGGCACAGCTCGATCGTGCTCACGCTCGAGACCTACGGGACGATGGACGACGAGATCGTGGCCGAGGCCATGCGGGACCGCGTGCCGGCCCCGCGGATGTTCAGCCAGTTGTGCAGTGACGGCGGACCCGGGCGGGTGCGCCGTGACGCAGAGAGACGCACCGACGAGATTCGCCGGGAGGGCGAAGACGATGCAGCGACAGCAGTTTGAGGCAGGACGAAGCACCGTGACGCAGGCGGGCGCGGATTCGCGCCGGTCGGTCCCGAGTCTTCG
>JAGQRB010000184.1 GCA_020425925.1 Planctomycetota bacterium | reverse complement strand
TGGCTGATCTTCGTGTTCGGCCTCTACTTCGGCTTCCGGATCCAGCGCGCCGGCGCCGGCGTCAAGAGCCCCGGCCGCACGCTGCTGCTGAGCCTGATCCCGGTCGCGCTGCTCGCCGGCGGCTTCGCGCTGCTGATGTCGCTCGAGCTCGTCGTGATGCCGACCAAGGAAGTGCCGGGCACGGTGCAGGGCATGCCGTGGTTCCTCGGCCTGCTCGGGCTCGGCGCGGTGGTGGCGATCGCGATCTGGCCGCGTCTCGGTCTCACGCTGCTGGTCTATGCGCTGCTGGCGCGCCTGCCGGTCGTCGTCGTGACCTGGCTCGCGCTGCAGAACGGCTGGGAGAACACGCACTACGTCGCGATCGCGCCGGAGTTCACGCCGCCGCCGGCCGACGAGCGCCTCGCCTGGCTGATCGCGCCGCAGCTCACCGCGTGGCCGGTCGCGACGATCGTCGGTGGCACCGTCGCCGGTGCGCTCGGTGCGCTGCTCGGTCGGCGCCGCGGCTGACCGCTGCGGGTCGTCGTTGCGCTAGACCAGGCGCAGCGACAGGAAGTCGAGCTCGCACTCGCCGTCGATCAGGTCGAGGCGCAGCCACTGGACCTCGTCCGGCAGCAGCGGGTGATCGCTGAGCCCGACGCGGAAGGTGTGCACCTGGCCGTCGTTCGGTACGTCGAACTTGACGCTGTGCTGCTCGACGAAGGTGTCGTCGTTCGGGCCCTTCCAGAACACCTGGCCGGTGCCCTTGGTCGCGGGGTTGTCGGGCGCGTGCACGCGCATCTCGATCTCGACCGCGCGCAGCGGCCGCTGCAGGCACGGCGTCACCACCCACGGATCGGGTCCGATCGCCTGCCATGCGAACCCCGAGCCCGGCCCCGCGGCGCGCGGTCGCAGCTGCTCGTTCGGCCAGAAGCCGCGGCGTTGCTCGGCGTCGCGCAGGTCGAAGTGGTCGTTCGGCCAGCGATCCGGCAGATACAGGCGATCGCGCAACGCCAGCATCGCCGCGGCGCGATCGGGGCAGGCGCGTCGCAGGAAGTCCGCGAGTTCGACCCGGGACGGCGCCGGTCGCGCCAGCTGCACGAAGTCGGGCACGCCGTCGCGGATCGGGTGGTGCTGGCCGTCGGGCGACACGAGCTTGTCGTCGACCACCCAGAGCGGGGTGCGGGCGTCGGGGTCGCGCAGCAGCGGCAGCAGCTCGTCGAGCGCGGCCGGGTTCGGTGCGGTCGTGCCCTTCACCACGGTCGTGGCGAGCAGGCGCGCGAGCAGGGTGTCGTCGTCGTGGCGGCGCGCCCGTGCCCTGGTCGCGTCGCGCACGTCGGTCACGACGACGCCGATCCGACCCGACGCGAGCTCGGTCGCGCGGGTGTGCGCCCGCAGCCAGTCGCGGACCGCTTCGGCGTCGGTCGCCTCCGGCGGCCGTTCGTCGCACTGCGGCTCGAGCCGCGCGTTCGGGAAGCAGGTTCGGAGGTCGTCGGGATGGAACAGGTTGCGTTCCATGTGCGGCCAGCCCGGCCGGCGGAACAGGTAGTCGTCGATCCAGCGGCGGTCGTAGTGCACCTCCTCGGTGGTGAGGATGACGGCGACGCGCGCGACGCGCTGGAGCTCGAGCATGGTCTCGACCGGATGCTCGACGTGCTCGATCACCTCGCTGCAGACCACGACGTCGAACGCGTCATCGCCGAACGGCAGCCGGTGGCAGTCGACCGCGGCGGAGCGCAGGCCGAACAGCTCGTTGGCGCGCAGGCAGGCCTGGTGCGAGAGGTCCGTCGTCACCACTTCGGCGCCGTGGATCGTGCGCGCGAGGTGCGGCAGGTAGCCTTCGGCACCGCCGACGTCGAGCAGGGTCTCGTAGTCGAGCGCGTCGAGCTGGCGCAGGATGCGCAGCGCGCGCGCCAGCCGACCGATGTGGTTATGCTCGGAGTCGCTCGCGGCGGCACCGTAGATCGGCATGTGCGCCAGGTAGACCCCGTGCTCCGAACGCTTGCGGAAGCGGGCCTCGAGCCAGCTGCGGGTGATCGAGGTGTAGAGGCCCATGCGTCGGTAGTAGCCAGGATGCCGGCGGCTCGCGAGGATTCTCGGTGCGAAGCAGCCCGACAGACAAGTGGGGTGCCCCCGGCGCCGGCACGGTCGCGCCGAACTCGCGATGGCACGGATCGCGCGGCGTCGGTTGCACCTTTGCGCGTGCGCCCATCGGCCGGTATCCTCCGCCACCCGGGAGACCGTTCACTCGCGTCCCGTGAGTCGAGCTGCGCCATGTCGAAGATGCTTTTGGAGTCACCGTTCCGTTCGTTGGCCGTCCTGATCGTCCTGTGCATGGTGTCGGGCTGCGGTCCCGCCCTGATCGGCACCGGCATCGCGTCCATCGGCGGCCCGGGGTCGGACGGCATCGCATCGCCGACGGTGTCGAGCGCCGCCGTCGCGCGGCAGCCGCTCGCCGACGGCACGGTCGTCGGCCTGACCGTGGCGCAGGCCGACGGTCGGGCGGTGCGGCTGCGGCTCGAGACCGACATCGGCAGCGGGCCGCAGCCGGTCGACGCCGCCCACGTCGCCCATGTCACCGATCCCGAGCTGCTGACCCCCGGCACCGCCGAGTTCGACGCCGCCGGCAACGTCGTGCTGCCGGCCAGCCCGAACGGGACGACGCACTACCTGCTCTGGGATCACCGCGGCCAGTTCGGCACCGTCGAGGTGCCGGGCGTGACGCTGTCGGTGGTGTTCGCCGACGCGGCTGCGACCCAGCAGGACGGGTTGGTCGCGAGCGCTTCGAACCGGGTCGAGCTGCATCGCGAGCAGACCTTCGGCCGCGAGCTCGGCGAGCTCACCGACGTCGCGGTCTCGCGGGTCAACCCGACCGATCCCGAGAGTCCCTTGCGGATCTCGGCGACGCTGCTCGATCGCGGCGGCGACGAGCCGATCACCGAGTTCGGCCTGCGCTACGCGACGACGTCGGCGATGCCTTCGCCGGCCGACTGGGTCGCGATCCCGGAACCGACGGTGCGGCAGGTGTCGGCGCCGACGATCGCGCCCGACGGCCGGGTCCGCGTCGACGTCGACCTGATCCTCGACGTCTACGACCCGGCGGTGGCGCTGCCGTTCGGCGCGTTCGACGCGTTCTGGATCGAGCTCACCGCCCGCGAGGACTACGTCGACTTCCGCCGGCCGCTGGGCGCGCTCGCGGTCAGCGACCCGATCCTGCGCTCGTTCGGCGCGCTCGACATCGGTTGGCGGCCCGAGATCCTGTCGGTGTCGGTCGCCGATCCCGGCCTCAACGTCGCCGGCAACGCCGACTACGGTCGCGTGTTCCTCAAGCTGCCGATCGCCCTCAAGGTCCGCAACCCGTCGCAGCGCGCGATGCACGTCCGGCTCGCCGGCGACTACCGCATCGACGGCGGCAGCCCGCGCGCGATGACCGCGTTCGATTCCGAGCTGCCCGAGGGTCGGCTCGAGTTCGACCTCGAGCCGGGTGAGACCAGCAGCCGCTTCTTCGTCTGGAACGTCGTCGCCGACGAGGGCCTCGGCATCTCGGTCGAGGACGCCCAGCCCAACAACCCGAAGCTGCGCGCCGAGGTGATCATGGTCGCCGAGGCGGTGCTGCCGAACGGTCCCGGACCGAACGCGGCGCCGCTGTCGACGCGTTTCGAGGACAACCGCTTCACGACGCTCAGCACGCAGCCGTTCGTCGGCTTCCGTGAGAACCTGCTGCGTTCGGCGCAGCGGGTCTACTCGAGCGGCATCGACGCCGAGGCCGAGGCGCGCGACATCGTCTACACCATCCGCCCCGACACGATCCCGGCCGGCGGCAGCCGTTCGCAGGAGTTCCTGATCGACATCAGCCAGCAGTTCGAGCCGCGCCAGCTCGTGCCGCCGCCACCGGTGTTCGACTTCGATCCGCTGAGCGGGGTGCAGAACGGCGTCTACGACATCGTGCCGACCGACTTCGTGCCGGCGAACGAGAACGGCTCGGTGCCCGACTGCCTGGCCTGGGTCAGCGACCGGTTCTTCACGGTCGAGTGGCTCACCGGTGGTGTGCCGCCGGTGGTGACCGACATCGGCACCGCCAGCGGTGGCAGCCGCCGCGGTCGCGTGCCGAGCTTCTTCCGGCTCGGCAGCGGCAGCAGCGAGCAGTTCGTCACGGTGTTCTTCACCTACAGCGAGATGGTGGTGTCGGGCGGCAAACAGGTCGATCTGTCGCTGATCACGGTTTCGCGCGATGCCGCCGGCCAGTGGACCGTGACGCCGCGGCCGGCGGAGCCGTTCCAGCTGCCGGATCAGGCCGCCGGCCCGGTCGCCGTGGCGCCGATCCCGATGCTGCTCGAGCTCGACGGCGATCCCGCGACCCGGGAGATCGCCTTCCTGAACCAGGGCGCCGAGTACCAGGTTGCCGGCCGGCCGGGCTTGTTGCACTACTACAGCTTCGGTCTCGTCGGCGGTGACGTCGCCGTCGTCGCCGGGCCGACGCTGCTGCCGGCGCCGCTGCTGCCGGTCGGCAATCCCGACCGCGAGGTCGAGATCTGGCGGTTCGAACCGTGGCGCGAGCCGGGCGCCGCTGACGGCATCGTGATGGTGCGGCAGCTCAGGGCCATCGGCCAGCTGCCGCGCGAGTTCGACGTGCACGTCTACCGCCAGCCGGCGGCCGGCACGCTCGGCACCTGGCAGCTCGAGACCGTGCTGACGCCGCCGCAGAACGTGATCGCCGGCAACCTCGAGGAGCTCTACGCCGCCGACCTCGACGGTCAGGCCGACGGCATCCTCGGGCCCGACCTGATGCTGACGTTCACCCACAAATACGCGAACAGCTCCTGGCCGACCGAGAACTCGCAGGACCTGCACGTCTGGCTCTACGCTGCGCGCTCGAACCAGGCGCCGGTGTGGCGCGAGCTGCTGGCGCACGTCGCGGCACAGGACCCGGACACCGGGCAGACCTATCCGAACGAGGTCGGCCGGGTCTACGAGACCCGGCTCGTCGACGTCAACGGCGACCGCTTCCTCGACCTGCTGACCGGCGAGGAGGACATCACGTTCATGCCGAACTCGCAGACCGGCCTGTCGCGGCCGCGGTTCTGGAACTACTTCGCGTCGTCGATGTCGGGCGTCGCGGGCGGTCTCGCCGACCTCGGTCTGCCGCCGGTGCGGCTGCCGGGCAATCTCGATGCCAACGCCGACGGCCACGAGGACTTCATCGCCGACTCGGTGCTCTACCTCGGCAGCGCGCTCGGCAGCTTCGCGGGCAACGTCGGCGGCTTCGGCGGCGGCAACGACGCGTCCTACATCGTCGGTCGGATCTTCGCCGACACGCCAGTCGATGCGACCGACGTGCTCGGCTACAGCGCGACCGCCGGCTGCCGGATCGTGCGGCTCGGAGGTCTCGGCGCGGCGCCGTTCACGACCACGACGCTCGCCGATCCCGACTTCGGCCAGGCGGTGGCGCTGGTCCGCCCGCTGACCGCGCCCGATACCGCGAGCCGCGAGGCGGTGGACCTCGTCGCGTTGACCAACGCCGGCACGCTGCTGCGCGGGCGGTTCAGCGGCGGCGCGTTCGCCGCGACACCGCTCACGCTGACCGGCAACGTCGCGGCCTGGGTGCCCGGTGGCCTCGCGCTCTGCCGTCGCGAGGCGTTGTCCGAGTCGCTCGATCCGCTGGTCTCGACCGCGGTCGAGGACGTCGTCGCGGTGCCACAGAACCGCGACGCGGTCGTCGTGTTCCAGTCGCACGACGACTACCAGCCGCTGCAGATCGACATGCCCGCCGGCCAGCAGGTCGTCCGCATCGCCGCCGGCTCGTGCGACGGCGACCGCTACGACGATCTGCTCGTGCTGACGGTGCAGGGCGATCTCTGGCGCGTGCTGTCCTACGCGCAGGATCCCGCGCCGACGGTCGGCTTCGGCGGCGGCGCCATGCCTCGCGAGTTCATGCGCTTCACGGCGCCGTTCCCGGGCGCCGAAGCGCGCTCGTTCGCGTTCGATCGGCGCGCGACTCGGCTGGCCGAGGGCTTCCTGCTGTTCGACGAGGCCGGCAGCTCGAACCGCGGCGAGGTGCGCTTCATCCTGCCGGTGGTCGCGGCCGACCAGTACGTCCGGCTGGTGCGCTCGCCGGTGCAGAACGACATCCCGACCGACTTCGGCTCGATCGTCACCGACGTCGACGCCGACGGCCTGGTCGAGGTCATCGGCGGTCAGACCGACGGCGTGCGGCGGGTGCAGCGCAACCTGCGCTGACTCGCCGGCACCCGCGCTCAGTACTCGTGCGCGCCGCCGAGCGCCGCCGCGGTCTCGCGGATCTGCGCCGCGTGGCGCGATTCGTGGAAGCCGACGAACGCGACCCACTGCAGGAAGGTCAGCGGTCCGAGGAATGGGTGCTCGGCCACCACGCCGTCGGTCGCGAGGCCGTCGGCGGCCAGCACGACGTCGCAGAGCATGGCGCGCGACGCCTCGAGCTCGAGCCAGGCCTGGTCCGCCGACAGGAAGCGGCTCGGTCGCGCGGTCTGGCCGGCGACGAGCTTGCGCTCCCGGTCGAGCAGCGCCTCGCCGTCGACGGTCGGCAGCACCGGATCGGTGCAGCGCTCGGCCGGCAGCGGCGCGTCCTGCTGCGCCAGCCGCAACCCGCGCTTCAGCAGACCCGCGACCTGCCGCTCGACGATCGCGAGGTGCTCGAGCACCTCGGCGACCGACCAGCGCTCGGGTGCGGGCGAACGGTCGCGCAGCGCCGATGGTGTCATCTCGAGCGCGGCGCGGACGGCGCCGCGGTGGTGTTCGAGGTGGGTGAGGAGCTCCTGGGTGCGGGGGTGCGGCATCGTCGGCGGCAGGAAGGATACGCCGTTCGCCGGTGCCGAGGAGCGGGTCGATCGCGGATGGCGGATCAATCGCGCTCGACCAGCCGCCACTCGCCCGGCTTGAGATCGAAGCCGCGACTCGACAGGTCGCGCGCGAGCTCGACGTCGACGCGCCAGCGGTTGCCGCGGCGGTGCACACGCTGCACGCAGCAGAGTCCGTGGCGGCGAGTCTCGAGCCAGTCGCCCCGCCGGACCGGGGCGGCGTCGCCGCCGTTCGCGGTCGCGTCGTCTTCGCCGGCCGAGCGCAGCGCGCGCGCGGCGGGCAGGTGCGCGTCCTGCCACGCCGCGGTCGCGACGCAGACGTCGCAGGCGCCGCAGCCGCCGGTCGCGAGGTCGTCGAAGCCGAAGTGGGCGTGGATCGTCCGCTTGCGGCACTCGGCCTCGCTGGCGTAGCGCACCATCGACAGCAGGCCCGTGAGGTCGCGCTGGCGCTTGTCGTCCGGCAGCCAGTCCGAGAGCTCGGCATCGGTCGGCGCGCGCACGAACTCGAGGTCGCGGCCGATCTCGCCGGTGATGCAGCCGCCAGTGCGCAACAGCCGCAGCACGGTCTCGACCCGGCCGTCGTGGCGCTGCTTGGTCAGGAACGTGTCGCGCAGCGCGTCGAGGTCGAGGGCGTGCACGCGGTCGCCGAGGCCTTCGAGGTGCTGCGCGATCTGCCGCGCGAAGTCGGCGCTCGGGTTGGCCCACTCGAGGAAGTTGCGCTGGATCACGAGATCCTCCTCGCGGTAGAGCAGCTCGCAGAACGCGCCCTGGCCGTCGCGGCCGGCGCGGCCGACCTCCTGGTAGTAGGCCTCGAGCGTGCGGGGGATCTGCCAGTGCACGATTGCACGGATGTCGGCCTTGTCGACGCCCATGCCGAACGCGTTGGTCGCGAGGATCAGCGCGTCGTTGCGCTCCTGGAACGCGCGCTGCTGCGTCCGCCGCTCGTGCGCCGAGAGGTCGCCGTGGTAGACCAGCGGCCGGAAGCCATCGCGCTGCAGCGTCGTCTCGAGCCGCGTCAGGTCCTGGATCAGGGCGCAGTAGACGATCGCCGGGCCGCCGGTGCGCTGCAGCACCTCGCGCAGTCGCGCGACCTTGTCGTCGTCGGTCTGGCAGTGCGCGACCGACAGGAAGAGATTGTCGCGCGCGATGCCGGTGCAGAACCGTTCGGCGTCTTCGAGTCCGAGCGCGTCGCGGATGTCGGCCTGCACCGCCGGCGTCGCGGTCGCGGTCAGCGCCAGGCACGGCGGATTGCCGAGCGCGCGCCGTACGGCGCCGAGCTTGCGGTAGTCCGGCCGGAAGTCGTGGCCCCAGTGGCTGACGCAGTGGGCTTCGTCGACCGCGAAGCGCGCGACCTTCACCGCCGCGAGCCGGTCGAGGAAACCCGGCACGCGGAAGCGCTCGGGCGTGACGTAGAGCAACCGGATCTCGCCGCGCAGCGCGGCGGCGAGCCGGCGTTCGCGCTCGCCGCGCTCGAGCAGGCTGTGCACGCAGGTCGCCGGCAGGCCGCGCGCCGCGAGCGCCGCGACCTGATCGTCCATCAGCGCGATCAGCGGCGAGACCACGATCGTGAGTCCGTCGCCGACGAACGCCGGCAGCTGGTAACAGAGCGACTTGCCCTCGCCGGTCGCCATCAATACCAGCGCCGAGCCGCCGCCGAGGAAGTGCTCGATGACGGCGCGCTGCAGCCCGCGGAACGCCGGGAAGCCGTAGAGCCGTTCGAGCTCGGATTCGAGGTGGGGGAACGCCAAGCACGCAGGGTAGGTCGCGGTTACGCTCGAATCGACCTGTTCCGAGCCCCTTCCGAGGTTGCCATGTTCCGCCCGCTTCGTGCCGTTCTCGCTGCTGCCGTCCTGCCGTTCCCCGTCGTCGCCCAGAACACCGGTGCCGCCTTGACCAACGGCGTCGACGGCTATCTCGAGATTCCGTACTCCAGCCAGCTCGTGCCGCAGACCGGCATCACGCTCGAGGCGTGGATCACCTACGACGACAGCACCATCGCGACCGGCTGGCGCTACCCGACGATCGCACGGCAGAACATCACTGCGCAGCAGGAGGCGTACTTCCTGCGGGTCGACGCCGGCCAGAACCAGAACCGCACGCTGCGCTTCAAGGTCGTGACCGTCGGCGGTGGCCAGGTGATCTGCGACTGGCCGTTCGCCGCCGGGCAGCTGCAGCAGTGGACCCACGTCGCCGCGACCTACGACGGGCAGGCGGCGAACCTCTACGTCGACGGCGTGCTGGCGATGACGGCGGCGGGCACGGGGCAACCGATCTGGGATCGCGGCGGCGTGCTGCGCATCGGCAAGGGTGACGACGCCGGTGGGCCGATCGAGGTCTGGAACGGCCAGCTCGACGAGGTGCGGTTGTGGCCGTTCGCGCGCAGCGCGGCCGAGATCGCACAGACCAAGGACTACGCGCTGTCCGGCGTGCCGGGGCTGGTCTCGACCTGGAACCTCGACGGCCACGCGCTCGATACCTCGGGCGGCCAGCACGGCTCGCTGACCGGCACGGTGAACTGGCCGAACGGTCCGACGCTGACGGCGCTGCCCGCGGCCTCGGGCACGATCGTCGGCGCCGGCACCGCGGGTTGCGGCCCGCTCGCGATCACGTTCGGCAGCCTGCCGCAGGCCGGCAATCTCGCGTTCGCGCCGGTCTGCACCGGTGCGCCGGCCGGCGCGCCGACGTTCCTGGCGCTCGGCTTCCAGACGGTCGCGACGCCGCTGTCGATCGCCGGCATCGACTTCTGGCTGAACAGCAGCACGTCGCTCTTGACGCTGGCGTCGACCGACGCGTTCTCGGTGTCGCGTTTCACCGTGGCGCTACCGGCGTGGCTGACCGCGGGGCAGCAGTTCGCGTTCCAGTACGGCTTCGTCGATCCGTGCGGTTCGCAGGGCGTGACGGCCAGCGCGGCGCTCGCGACGTTGACGCAGTAGGCGACGAGCAGCCGCGCCGCGCGCGCACCTCAGCGGGTCAACACGATCTGCCGCACCGCGATCGGCAGCTCTGCGCCGGCGCGCGGCGTCAACGTGACCCGGCCGTTTGCGCCGTCGACCTCGATCGCGACGTCGAGCTCGGCCTCGGGCTCGACCCGCGCGTGCCACGCACCGGCATCCGCCGGCAGCTCGAGTTCGAGCGCGACCGACGCCGCGCGTCGGATCCGGAGCTCGAGCGCGCCGCCTGCAGCCGGCACCACGCCGAACGCGCGTTGCGGTCCGAGCCGTTCGGCGAGGCGCACGAGCTCGGCACGTCGTTCCGGAGTCTGCGGCTCGTAGCGCGCGATCAGCGGCATCGGCAGCCGGTAGCCGCCGAGCAGATGACCCGGGATCTCGAGCCGACCGTCGCTGCGTGCAACACCGGCGCGGCCTTCGACGCGAACCCAGAGATACGTCGTCAGCGCGCCGCCGAGGCCGTGGGCCCAGTCGCGCTTCGGCACGTCGATCACGATCAGCCGGTAGCCGTCGAGGAAGCGCGGATCGCCCTCGAACTCGATGCCGCTGAGGAACACCGGCAGCGGCATGCCGGGCGGCGTGCCGAACTGGATCAGGTCGGGCGCACGTGTCATCACGTAGTCGCCGTTGCCGCGCAGGTGGCCCTGCGGCCGCACCAGTCCGCCGGCCGCCGCCGCCGCCGCCGCCCAGGCCGGTGTCTTGGTGCGTGCGATCGTGCGGTCGCAGAGCCCGAGCAGGTCGAGTGCCGGCAGCCGCGAGTAGAACGGCACCGCGCCGGCGGCGGCGACCGCGATCGTCGGCTGACGGGCTTCGAAGGCCTCGCCGAGCACCTCGCCGACGACCTTGCCCTGCCATTCCCACTGTTCGTCGCGCACCATCGTGCAGAGTGGCAGCGTGCGATCGAGCGCGACGTTGGCGGCGGTGCCGGTGAGCGTCGCCACTGCCAGCACGGCCAGCGCGATGCGGCTGTGGCCGAGGTGGCGCGCGGCCCAGGCGACCAGCAGGCCGAGCGGGGCGAGGGCCGGGTGCAGCAGGCGATAGCAGACGAAGTGGTCGCCGCCGACGGCGGCGAGGTAGCCGAGCCAGCCGAGCAGCGGCAGCAGCAGCACCGGCAGCGCCGCGCGGGCACGGCGCCGCAGCAGCAGCCAGAGCACGGCGCCGAGCGCCGGCCAGGCGATGCCCTGCAGCGCGTAGAGCGCGTCGGTCACGTAGGCGACGCCGATCCGCCAGGCGTCGGCGCCGAGCTCGACCTTGACGTGGGCCGTGTTGGGCACCAGGTCGCCGTAGTAGAACCAGCGGAACGCGACCTGGGCCGCGAGTGCGAGCGCCGGCAACGCCCCGAATGCGAGCGCCGCGAGCAGCGCGCGCCGCAGCCCGTTCGCCGGCAGCTCGCGCAGCGCGAGCGCGAGCCCGACGGTGGCGGCGAACAGCGGTCCGTCGGGCCTGGTCCAGACCAGCAGAGCGAACGGCACGCTGCGCCAGCACAGCCCCAGCAGGCGCGCGACGCGGCCGTCGGTGACGTCGGCGTGACGCTCGCCGTCGTCGAGCACGCCGAGCAGGCCTCCGACCAGCAGCGCGAAGGCCAGCGGGCCCTCGAGCCCGCCGGTGGTCCAGCCCATGACCTGGGGCGCGGCCGCGATCAGCAGCGGCGCCAGCGCGGCGCCGAGCGTGGTCGCGAGGTTGCGCGGTCGCGCCGCGGCCGCGAGCAGCCAGAACGCCGCGAGCGTGCAGAGCCCGCCGA
>JAGQRB010000183.1 GCA_020425925.1 Planctomycetota bacterium | reverse complement strand
GCGGGCGTCGGCGATCTCGGTCGCGATGCGATCGCGCGCGAAGCGCTCCTCGAGTCCGAGACGGCGCAGTCGGGCCTCGGCCTGCTCGCGTCGGCCTTGCGCAGCCCGCCGCTGGATCGGCAGCTTGAGCTCGCCGCCGACGAACAGCTCGAGGTCTTCGCGGTCCGAGTACGGCCCGGCGCCGAGCGAACGGGCGCCCTCGACGACGAGGTCGAGCGCCGGCCAGAGCTGGTTGTTCGCGAGCTCGCGCTCGGTCGCGGCCTCGTCGAGCAGCAACGCGAGCTGCCGAGGCTCGGGCCTTTGCCGCTGCGCCGCAGCGAGATCGTCAGCGAGCGACGAGCCCAGCGGGTCGGCGGTCGCGACCACCGGCAGCCGGGACTCGTCGACGACGATCGGCCGGTCGGCGGCGTCGCGAAGGTAGAGCGAGAGCGCGAGCGCGGCGGCCTGCAGCTCGCGTTCGGCGCGCAGCACGAGCACGCGCCGCTGCGCGACGAGTCGTTCGTTGTCGACGAGGTCCACCGGCGCGAGGAACTGTCGTTCCACCGCCCGCGCGATGCCGTCCTGGCGGCCGGTCGCGAGCCGCAGCAGATCGCGCGCGACTTCGACCCGCCGGCCGGCCGCCACCCAGACGAAGTAGGTCTCGGTCGCGGCGCGCACGAAGTCGATGCGGGCGCGTTCGATCTTGGGGTCGGCTAGCGCGACCCCGATCTCGGCCTTGCGGACACCGGCGCGACGCTCGTCGAATGCGCGGTTCCGCAGCAGAGGCACCCTGACGCCGAAAACCAGTTCGCCGTTGTCCTGGGTGCGCCCGTCGTAGTAGTCGGGCAGCAGACCGTCGCTGACGCGATAGCCGCCGAAGATCGAGTCGCCCGACACGAGCGGTTGCTCGAGCACGCCGCTCGCGATCGTCGACTCGTAGTAGCCTTGCACGCGGCGACCGAGTTTGCCGACCAGGTTGGTGTCGAACGCCCCCATCGCCTGCCGCAACCGGCCCGACGCGAGATCTCGTTCGACCAGCGCGGAGAGCATCGGCGGGTAGCGGCGAACGACCGACTCGAGGACCGTCGCGAGCGACAGCTCGCCGGCCGACGGCAGGTCCGCCGACGGCGCGGCCCCGGGTTCCGCTGCGGCGGCCCCCACCGGCGGTGGCGACGAATCGGCCGCGTCCGCGCCGGCCGGCGACGACGTGGCGATGAGGCCGACCGGCGGGTCCCAGGTCGGCGCGCGCCGCACCGGCTCGTAGCGCGCCGGCGCGCAACCGGCCAGCAGCGCCAGCGCCGCCGCCACGAGCGGCGGCAGCGCGACTGCGCCCGACGCGAGCGAACGGCTCATTTCGCCGCTCCCGCGGCCGCCGGCGGCCGCGCGACCGAAGGCGGGAAGCCGTTGAGCTGGCGCCAGATCTCGAAGCCGAGCGAGACGCGGTCGAGCACGATCCAGCCCTTCACGCGTACCCCCTGGCGCAGGAACGGTTCGCCCGGCCAGGCGTCGGGATCCGCGGGCACGACCATGACCCGGAAGTTGCCCTGCGCGTCGGCGAAGCGGTCGACGAACGCCACGCGGCCACCGAACGTCCCGACCGCGGTGGACGGCCAGCCGACCAGCTGGATCGCGGGCCAACCCTCGAACTGCAGTCGCACATGCCGCCCGACGTCGATGAAGGTCACGTCGTTGCCGTCGACCGTCAGCTCGACTGCGAGCGAACGGCCTTTCGGGACGAGGATCGCGAGCGTCTGGCCCTGCTTGACGAAGCCACCGCCTTGACCGTTCGCGAGCAGGTTCTGGACGTAGCCATCGACCGGCGCGACCAGCCGCTGCTGGCGCTGACGCTCGAGGTCGCGCCGCAACCGCGGGATCGCACCATCGGCATCGGCGACGTCGCCGGCGGCTTCGTCGCGCTTCGCGCGCGCGTCCTGGACCTTCACGACCTCGGCGCGCGCGACGCGTTCGCGGGCGCTCCGGCGGGCGCGCAGCGTCGCTTCGGCGCCGGCGACCGCGGCACGTTTCGCCGCCAGGTCGGCGGCCGCAACAGCGCGCTGCTGACGCGCGCGCTCGAGCTCGAAACCCGCGCCGATCCGATCGTCGACCAGACCACCCCACATCGCCTCGGCGGTCTCGGCGAGCCCGAGCGTCGCCTCCGCGACCACGACGGCCTGCTGCGCCACCACCACGGCCTGCTCGGCCGCGGCGATCTCGTCGTCGGCGAGCCGGATCGCCGCCTCACGGGCCTGTTCCGCGGCGAGCACCTGCTGCTCGTACTGCTCGCGCTTGCCGATCGCAGCGTCGCGCTTGCGCATCGCGGCCTCGATCTGCTCGCCGAGCCGTTCGAGGATCATCGCGTCGTTGTCGGCCAGCTCGACGATCGGATCGCCGGCGGCGACCTGTTGCCCCTCGCGCACGTGCCAGCGCAGGATCGACCCGTCTGTCCTGGCTTGCAGCGGCATCGGGCGATGGACCGGGTCGAACTCGATCACACGCCCGGTGCCCGGCAGGTTCTGCTGCCACGGCACCAGCGCGAGCACGAACGGTGTGGCCGCGAGCAGCAGCAGGACGACCCGCCGGAAGCGCCGGGTGACCACGCGACCGCCGGCCTGCCGCAGCGCCGTGAGCTCGACCGCCGGATAGCCGACGTCGGTCGTCACTCCGCCGCCCCCGCGAGCGCCGGCCCGAACACGATGCACCGGTCGCAGGCCGCAGCGACGTCGGACGCCGTGGTGACCACCAGCACGGTCCAGCGGTGACGGCGATCGAACAGATGCTCCGACACCCGAGCCCTGAGCGCCGGGGTGAGCATGTCCAGAGCCCCGTCGAGCAACAGCAGACGCGGCGTGCCGACGATCGCCCGCGCCAGCATCAGACGGCTCGCCTGACTCGCGCTCAGCGGCGGACCGCCGGTAGCGAGCTCGGTCTCGAGCCCCTGCGGCAGCGCGACGATCTCGTCCCACAACGCCACGTCCTGCAGCGCGTCACGGACCGCCGCGGCGGTGATCTCCGCGCGTCCGAACCGGATGTTCTCGAGCACGCTGCCATCGACGATCTCGGTGCCGTGCACGAGCGCGAAGTCGTCGCGCGTGCGATCGAGGCGGAGCTGGCGCAGATCGAGGCCGTCGACGGTCACGTGTCCCGCGTTCGGCTCGACCAGTCCGTAGAGCACGTCGAGCAGGCGGCTGGCGCTGCCGCCGGTCGAACCGAGCAGCGCGACGCGTTCGCCGGCGGCGATCTCGAGATCGAAACGCTCCTCGGCCATCGCGGCCGCATCGGCATCGCACCGCACGCCGTCGAGCCGGATCGCGACGCCGGCCACCTCACCGGGCAACGGCTCGCCGTCCCGCCGCTCGAGCGGCAGATCGATCAGGTGGCCGAGCTTGTCGGCGGCGGCGCAGACGTCGTACCAGCTCTCGAGCACGCTGCCGAGCTTGGTGATGTTCGCGACGACGGCAGCG
>JAGQRB010000182.1 GCA_020425925.1 Planctomycetota bacterium | reverse complement strand
TGTCGAGGTCGTTCATGCCGCCGAGCTCGTTGGCGCGTTCCTTCAGCGCGGTGCCGTAGCGGTCGAGCGCCGCGAGCTCGGGGCCGCGGATCGCGAAGTCGATGTCGTAGTTGCCGCCACCGATGTTGAAGGCGCGCTGGTTGCGCACCTGCACGCGCAGGCCCGGGAAGCGCCGCAGCCGGCGCCGGATCTCCGACATCACGTCGCGCTGGGTGTAGTTGCCGCGGAACGCCGCGAGCGGCTCGCCGTGCAGCGTGCGGTCGACGAGCCGGCCGATCGAGAATCGGCGCTGATCGTGCGGTTCGATGCGGACGTAGAGCGAGCCGCGGTTGACGCCGCTGAGGAAGCCGCCGCCGACCTGCGCCAGCACCGTCGTGACGCCGTCGACCTGTCGCACCTCGTCCTCGACCGCCCGCAGCGCTGCGTCCATCGCCGGGAAGCTGGCCTGGTCCGGGCCGGTGACGATCACGTCGAACTCGCCCTCGTCGACGTCCGACGGGATGTAGTCCTGCTTGACGTGGTGGTAGAGCGGCACGACCGCGGCCATCACCAGCAACGACAGCAGCAGCGTCAGCCACGGATGCCGCAGGCAGTGCCGCAGGAACCACATGTAGAGCCGTTCGGTGAAGCCGGCGCGGTGGCCGTGCTGCCCCATGCTGCCGGCGGAGAGCCACCGGGCGCTCAGCATCGGCGTCAGCGAGAACGACACCACCAGGCTCACGAGCACGGCGACGACCGCGGTGATACCGAACTGGTAGAGGAACCGGCCGGAGATGCTCGACATGAACGACACCGGCACGAAGATCACGCAGAGGCTCAGCGTCGTCGCCAGCACCGCGAGGCCGATCTCCCTGGTGGCGCCGCGCGCCGCCTCGAACGGGGCCACGCCCTTCTCGCTCGCCCAGCGGTGGATGTTCTCGAGCACGACGATGGCGTCGTCGATCACGACGCCGACCATCAGCACGAGCGCGAGCATCGTGACGCTGTTGAGCGTGAAGCCGAGCGCCCACATCACGCCGAACGTCGTGATCACCGATGCCGGGATCGCGAGCGCCGCGATCAGCGTCGCGCGCGCCGAAGCCAGGAACAGCAGCACGACGAGCGACGCCAGCACCGAACCGACCAACAGGTGCAGCTCGATCTCGTGCAGCGCGGCGTGGATGTACCGCGACTGGTCGCGGATCACCTCCATCCGCAGGTCGGGCGGCAGCTGCGGGCGCAGCCGCTCGATCGCCGCGCGCACGCCGTCGATCACGGCGACGGTGTTCTCGCCCGATTGGCGGCGGATGTCGAGCACGACGCAGGGCACCCCGTCGAGGCGCGCCGAGCTGCGCGGCTCCTCGGTGCCGTCCTCGGCGTGGCCGAGATCCCGGATCCGCACGCCGACGCCGTCGCGGGTCTCGATCACGAGGTCGTCGAACTTGCCCGGGTCGTAGATCCGCCCCATCGTCCGCAGCACGAGCTCGCGCTCGTTGCTGGTGACGTTGCCACCCGGCGTGTCGCTGTTCTGCCGCACCAGCGCCTCGCGGATGCGCGTGATCGGCATGCGGTAGGCGGCCAGGCGATCGCCGTCGACCCAGACGTTGATCGTGCGTTCGCGGCCGCCCTGGATCCGCACCTCGCCGACCCCGAGGCAGCGCTCGAGCCGGACCTTCACCCGCTTGTCGGCGAACTCGGTGAGCTCGCGCAGCGGTCGCGGGCCGGACAGCGCGACCGACAGGATCGGTTGGCTGTCGTTGTCGAACTTCGACACGCTCGGCGCCTCGATGTCACGCGGCAGCCGCCGCACCGCTCGCGCGACCGCCTCGCGAACGTCCTGCGCCGCGGTATCGATGTCGCGCGACAGCTCGAACGTGACGATCACGAGGGCCGTGCCGGTGCTGCTGATCGAGCGCAGCTCGGAGATCCCGGCGACCGTGTTGACCGCCTCCTCGATAGGCTGTGCGACGGTGACCTCGACCTCCTCGGGCGAGGCGCCGGGCAGTTCGGCGCGTACCGACACGGTCGGCAGGTCGACCGACGGGTAGCGGTCGACGGACAGGTGCAGGAAGCCGACGGCGCCCGTGACGACGAGCGCGAGGATCAGCATGCAGGCGAACACCGGCCGTGCGATGCAGATCTCGGCGAGCCGTTGCACGTCAGCGTCCCGCCACGCGCACCGGCGCGCCCTGCACGAGGTCGCCGGGCTCGCTGACGACCGCGGCGTCGGCGGCGAGGCCGTCGCGCAGTTCGACGAGTTCGCCGAGACGGCGCCCCGGCGTCACGAGGTGTTCGACGGCCTTGCCGTCGGCGACGGTGAAGACGCGGTCGACCCCGGCGAACGACAGCAGCGCGGTCGCGGGCACGGCGGTGACCGGGTCGTCGTCGGCGACGACGATGCTGGCCCGGCAGAAGCCGCCCGGCCGCAGCCGGCCGCCGCCGTTCTCGACCTCGGCCTCGACGGTCAGCGTCCGGTTGGTGCGGTCGATCGCCGAGCCGAGACGCGTGACCTTGCCGGCGAAGTCACCGTCGACGCCGTCGACCGTGAACGAGACCTGCTGGCCCGGCCGGACCTCGCCGGCGGCGCGTTCGGGTACCTCGAGCCGCAGCCGCAGCGGATCGG
>JAGQRB010000181.1 GCA_020425925.1 Planctomycetota bacterium | reverse complement strand
GTCCGCTGGTGCGCCGCGCCCACGACGCCGCCCAGGGGCTCGCCCGCGAAGGGCGTCGCGTCGTCGTCGTCGGCAAGCGGGATCACGTCGAGGTCCGCGGCATCGTCGAGGACCTCGACTCGCCGCGGGTCGTCGCCGACGCCGCCGAGGTCGAACGCTGGCCCGATCGCGCGCTCGGGGTGGTCTGCCAGACCACGACCCCGGAGGCCACGGCGGCCGCCGTGCTGGCAGCGATCCGCGACCTCAACCCGGACGCCGACGTCCGCGCGATCGATACGATCTGCAGCCCGACGAAGGCGCGCATCCAGGCGCTGCGCGAGCTCGTCGCCCGGGTCGACGTGCTCGTCGCGGTCGGTGGCAAGGGCTCGAACAACACCCAGCGGCTGGTCGAGGCCGCGCTTGCCGCCGGCGTGCGCGCCCACCACGTCGAGCGCGCCGAGGAGCTCTGCCCGGAGTGGTTCGCCGCCGACGACACCGTCGGCCTCACCGCCGGAACCTCGACACTCGATCGCACGATCGCGGCGGTACGCGACCGGCTGCACCGCTTCGCCGCGGCCGCCTCGCGGTAGCGCGCCGACCGGATTACGCTTCTGCGACGGTCCGGATGTCACTTCCCCGCTCGCGATTCAGCCGCCGCCACCTGCTGGCGCTGTGCACGTTCCTCGTGCCGCTCGCGGTGCTGGCACTGCTCGGCCAGAACGTGCTGCGGCGACAGGGCGACGAGATCGAGGCCGGCATTCTGAGCGAAGCCCGGCTCTACCTCGAGAATGCGCGTTCGACCGTCGAACAGCAGATCGATCGCATCATGCCCGACCTGGTCGCCGAGTCGCGCAACGCGCTCGCCGATCTCGGCCCGGTCCGCGCCGCGTTGCAGCTGCGCGAGCAGGAGCGCTACGCCGCGCTGCTCGACGTGATCGTGCTCGACGAGCAGAGCGCGTTGGTCTGGCCACAGCCACCGCCGACCACGATGAGTCTCGCGTTCGCCCGGGATCCGCGCGGCCGCGGGCCAGAGTCGGGCATCAGCCGCGGCCTCAACTGGGTCGATCTCCTGCTGACCAAGGGCCGATTCGAGGAAGCCGCCGAGTTCCTCGAGTTCCTGATCGGCGAGATCGAGAAGGCCGACGAACAGCGCGCCGGCTACGTGCTCGCGCGTTTCCGGCTCGCGACCGTGCACCGCCGGCTCGGGCAGCTCGCGCCTGCCGCCGCCGAGTTCGAGTACGTGCGCGACCGGGTGTTCCCGCCGGGCGGGCAGTTGTCGCGCGGGTTCGACTACCTCGGCCTGATGTCGGAGACCGCGCTCGCCGAGATGGGCGGCATCGACGACCGCATCGACCTGATGCACCGCATGGCGAGCAACCCGCGCTACGCCGGTGTCGCCGACGACCTGTTGACCGCGGTGGTCGAACGGCTGGTCGAGGAGATCGTGGCGGTGACCGGGGACCAGGAGCCGCAGCGCGATGAAGCCCTGCTGCTCCTGCGCGAGGAACGGCAGCGCGCCCAGACCCGACGTTTCGCCGGCGCCTACGATGCGATCCTGAAGGGCTACCTCCGGCGCGTGTTGCTGCAGGTGCCGGCAGACGAGGAGCCGCCGCCGGACGCCCAGATCGTCGCGACGCTCGGCCGCAGCACGACGATGCTCTGGGTCCGCGACGCGACCGAGGACGAGCGCGACCGCTATCGCCGCGCCGCACGCATCGGTCTGCACGTCGACCTCGGCCTGCTGCTCGCGCCGGCGCTCGGCGAGTTCATCGCCACCGACAGCCCGTTCGCGCTCGCGATCCACGACCCCGACGACGAACCCCTGGTCGCACCGCCGGCGACCGTGCCGACCGACTACGTCGCGCCGAGCGCCGACGTGCGCGGGCTGCGGCTCGAGGTCTATCCGGCCGACGCCGAGCGGCTGGTCGCCGAGGCCGACTCGCGCCTGCGCAGCTCGTTCGTGCTGTTCGCAGCGCTGTTCGTCGCGGCGTTCGCCGGCGCGCTCTGGCTGTGGCGCTCGGTCAACCGCGAGGCCGAGCTCGCCAGCCTCAAGGTCGACCTGGTCTCGCGCGTGTCGCACGAGCTCAAGACACCGCTCGCGCTGATCCGGATGTACGGCGAGACCCTGTTGCTCGGCCGTGCGCGCGGCGAGGCGCAGGCGCAGCAGTTCGGCGGCATCATCGCGCGCGAGTCCGAGCGGCTGACGACGATGATCCAACGCATCCTCGACTTCTCGCGCCAGCAGGCCGGCACGCTGAGCTACTCGCCGACGCGCGTCGAGCTCGCGCCGCTGCTGCACCGGATCTGCGACGCCTACACCCCCCACCTCGAAGTCCGCGGCGCCGTGCTGTCGGACATGGTCAACGTCGAGGCGACCGTGATCTGCGACGAGAACGCCTGCGAGAGCGCGATCGTGAACCTGCTCGAGAACGCCGCCAAGTACGCGCTCGAGGGTGACGACGACCAGGAGGTCGAGGTCGACCTACGGATCGACGGCGACCGCGCGATCATCGAGGTCCGCGACCGCGGCCGCGGCATCCCGGCGGCGGAGTGCGACCAGATCTTCGACCCGTTCTACCGCGCGACGAACTCCGGCGAGGTGCGCGGTGCCGGCATCGGGCTGAGCCTGGTGCGCCACTTCGCCGAGAGCCACGGCGGCGGGATCGCCGCCCGCGAACGCGACGGCGGCGGCGCCGTCTTCCGACTCACCCTGCCGCTCGCCGGAACGGTCGACGGCGCACCGATCCCGGCGCTCGCTCCATCCACGACATGACGAACCTCAGCGACACCTGCATCCTCGTGATCGAGGACGAACCCGATCTGCGCGAAGGCCTGCAGCACAACCTCGAGCTCGAGGGCTATCTGGTCGAGACCGCTGCCGACGGCAACGAGGGCCTGCGCAAGGCCAAGGACGGCAAAGCGGCCCTGATCCTGCTCGATCTGATGCTGCCGGTGATGCCGGGGCTCGACGTCCTGCGGACCCTGCGCGAGACCGGACTCGAGACCCCGGTGATCATCATCTCGGCGAAGGGTCAGGACCGCGACAAGGTCGCCGGGCTCGAGCTCGGCGCCGACGACTACCTCACCAAGCCGTTCGGGCTCAGCGAGCTGACCGCCCGGATCCGCGCCGTGCTGCGTCGCACCCAGGCCGGCGCGCGCGCCGGCGTCAGCGCCAAGCCGGCCGCGACGGTGATGAAGTTCCCCGAGCTGGTCGTCGACTGGAAGCGCTTCACGGTCGTGCGCGACGGCAGCGAGGCCCAGCTGTCGCGCTACGAGGCCGAGATCCTGCGCATGCTGATCGATCGCCGCGGCGAAGTCGTCAGTCGTCAGGACCTGCTGCGGCGCGTCTGGGGCTACGTGCACCTGCCGGCGACGCGCACCGTCGACAACCACATCGCGCGCCTGCGCAAGAAGGTCGAGCGCGACGTCGAGAACCCGGTGCACGTCGTCACCGTGCACGGCCTCGGCTACCGCTTCGAGTCCGATCTGCTGGAGGAGAGCTGATGCCGCGTTCGCCGTTGCTGGCCGCGCTCGCCGCGCTGTTCGTCGCCGCCATCCCCGCGGCTGCACAGGAGGTGACCTCGCCGTCCACTCGGCTGCAGCGGGCCTGGATGCTCGAGGTCCTCGACCTCGACACCGCCGGTGCGAGCCGACTCTACGGCGACATCGTCGCGAATCGCGAGCCGCGCAACTTCGCCCGCTGGGTCGCCGCCGCACGCCTGCTCGAACTGCAGCGGCTCGACGTGGTCCACGGCGACCGCGTCGACTACTCCGAAGCGCCGCCACTGCTGCGCCCGCAGCTCGAGGAGGCCGACGCCTCGCTCGAGATCCAACCGCTGATCGAACGGCTCACCTCCGAGTCGGCCGAGGCGACCGCCCGCGCGCTGGCGACTCCGGAAGGCCAGCTGCCGCCGCTGCGGCCGCTGGTCGCGAGCGCGGAGTCCTGGTACGAGGACCAGGCGCTGCCGAGCCGCCTCGATCGGATTCGGCAGCGCCGCGCGGCCTGGGACAACGATCCGCCGCCGTTCTCGAGCCGGGTGTTCGCACAGCGCGTGCTGCGCGCCGAGCTCGCCGGTAAGCGTGAAGAGGCCGATGCCAAACGGTCGCTCTACTTCACCTCCTGGGAACCGCCGGCGGCTGCCGACGACCCGCTCGTCGACCTCGCCCGGATCCGCCGCAACGTCGACGAGCTGCTGCTCGCGCGCGAATGGACCGGCGACTGGCGCGGCATGCACCAACAGCTCCGCGACACGATCGAACGCATTGCCGCCGAGGACCCGAAAGCGGCGGTCGCTTTCGTGCGCCGCTTGCCCCAGTATGCCGAACGGCTGCTCGCACCGACCCGAACGCAGGCGCGGTAGCCCGCCGTCTCCCGCGCCGCCGAGACCGATGCTATAGTCGGACAGCCGGCGAGCCGAAAGGCTCCCTGACGCCAATGCAGTCGTTTCCCCGGATCAGACCTTCGGTTTCGGCGGTGCCCCGCGTGCTCGCGGTCGCCGTCACGCTCGGCGCGTTCGGGCTGTGTATCCCGGCGCAGAACGGGGGCGGCGCAGCCCGGGGGCAAGGTGCCGGCGAACCGAAGAGTGCCGGCGCCGGGTCGACGACACTCGACGTCTACACCGAGTCGACGAGTCGAGAGTTGTTCTCGGCCTGCGACGCCGACAGCGACGACCGCCTCGACCTCTTCGAGGCATCCGATGCGCTCGAGACCCTCGGCGATCCGAAGGACTCGAGCTCGTTCCTCACGCTCGATCAGAACCGTGACGGCTACCTGCAGTGGCCGGAGTTCGACGCCCAGTACCGGCGCGCGATCGAGCGCGACGGCACCTTCCGCGTCAAGACCTGTCGCCGCCTGTCGCAGCAGGCGCCGGAGCTCAAGAGCGCCAAGCCGGCGACGCCGCTCGAGACCTTCCTGCAGCTCCACGACACCAACGGTGACGGCGGCCTGGACCCCGACGAGATCGCGAAGTTCGCGCGCGAGATGGGCCTGCAGCCGGCGTTCGAGTCGCAGCTTCGGATGCTCGACCTCGACCACTCGGGCCGCGTCGAGGCGCTCGAGCTGGCGCCGATCTTCGCACAGCTGCGCTCGGTCGCGGCGCTGCCCGGTATGGCCGACGTCGCGGTACCGTCCGCGCTGCCGGCGCCGTGGGGCGACATCGACACCAGCGGCGACGCCGCGATCGATGCCGGCGAACTCGCCGCCGCGCTGCGCAAGCTCGACCCCGCGCTGGCGCGTTGGGCGGCCGCGATCCTCGCGAAGCTCGACCGCAACCAGAGCGGCAAGGTCGAGAGTGACGAGATCCCGGGCGCGGGCAGCGGCCTGAAGTCGACATCGAAGGCTGCCGCCGAGCTGCCGGTCACCGGCGCGCTGCTCGGGCTGCGCTGAAGCGACCGCCGATCAGTCGCGCGAGTCGAACAGCGCCGCGAGGTCCTCGAGCCGTGGCCCCGAGTCGTCGCAGACCGCGAACTTGCCCGGATACATCGCCGCCGCGCCGGCGCGGCCACGCTTGTCGGTGGCGTAGAACTTGACCTGGAAGTCCGGCCGCCCCTTGGCGTCGAGCAGGCGCGCGACCCGGGTCATGCGCGCGACCCGCTTGACGGTCTCGAGGCAGGCATCGGTCGGCGACTTGCCGAGCGCCATCTGGTGCACGGTGAACGCCGCGCCGTTGACGAGGATGCAGGCCTCGCCGCGACCGGTCGACCCCCCGGTGCCGACGTCGTTGTCGCAGTAGTTGCCGCAGCCGAGCAGCGGCGAGTCGCCGACGCGGCCGTTGAGCTTGAACGCGAGTCCGGACGTCGTCGTGCAGCTGCCGACGTCACCGTTGGCGTCGACGGCACCGAGATGGATCGTGCCGGTCTTGTCCTTGTACTTCTGGAACCACTCGGTGCCGTGCTCGCCGTTCTCCTCCGGCGAGATCCAGTCGTCGACCGACGAGCGCTTCTCGAGCCATTCGAGCCAGATCTTGCGCGAGGCGTCGGTCAACAGGTCCTGCTCGCGGAAGCCGTGCGCGCGCGCGAACTCGAGCGCACCCTCCGCGACCAGCAGCACGTGGTCGGTGTGCCGCATCACCTTGAGCGCGACTTGCGCCGGGTTCTTGATGTTCTGCAGATGCGCGACCGCACCACCGAGTCCCGACGGCCCGTCCATCACGCACGAGTCGAGCGTCACGATGCCGCGCTCGTTCGGCAGGCCGCCGAGGCCGACGCTGTTGTCGTTCGGGTCGTTCTCGACGACCTCGACGCCGGCGACCGCGGCGTCGACCGGCCGCATGCCGGCCTGCATGCGCTCGACGGCGATGCGCACGGCCTCGAGCCCGTTGCTGCTCGCGACCGCGATCGGCGACTGCCTTCGGACCCGGACGGACGGGGCGGCCGCCGCGGGCGCGACGGAGCAGGCCGGCGTGACGGCCGCGCCGACCGCAGCGGCGCGGAGAAACTTGCGGCGAGAGAGGTCGCTCATGGCCGCGGAATGTATAGGAACGCCATGACCGACCAGCAGCCTTACGTCCTCGGTACCGGCGTCGACGAGTTCGAACGGCTGGGCCTGCAGGCGCGGCTGTGGGCCGACGCGGCGGTGTCGGCCTGGCGGCGCGCCGGTATCCGCCCGGGTCAGCGTGCGCTCGACGTCGGCTGTGGACCGGGTTTCGCCGCCTTCGACCTCGCGCAGCTCGTGACCAGCAGCGGCGAGGTGGTGGCGATCGACGAGTCGGAACCGTTCCTCGAGCACGTCGAGGCCCAGCGGATCACGCGCGGCCTGCCGTGGCTGCGCGCGCGGCGCGGCGACGTCCAAGACCTCGATGGCGCGCTCGCCGGCGAGGCGCCGTTCGACCTCGCCTACGCGCGCTGGCTGCTTTGCTTCGTCGGCGATCCGGAGGCCGTGGTGAACGGCGTCGCACGCGCGCTGCGACCCGGCGGCGCGCTGATCGTGCACGACTACTTCAACTACGCCTCGATGCGGCTCGCGCCGCCGTCGCCGAGCCACCAGGAAGCGGTCGCCGCGACGGTCGAGGCCTGGAACGCGCGCGGCGGCGACCCCGACGTCGTCGGCCGGCTGCCCGCACTGCTCGATCGCGCCGGCTTCGAGCTCACCCATCTGGTGTGCCACCAGCGCGTCGCGCGCGGCACCGACAGCATGTTCGCCTGGATCGACACCTGGTGGCACACCTTCGCGCCGAAGCTCGTCGAGCTCGGCCGACTGTCGTCCGAGACCTGCGCGACGCTGCTCGCAGAGCTCGCCGAACGTCGCGGCGATGCGCTCGCGTTCGCGCACTGCCCGCCGGTCTACGAGGTCATCGCGGTGCGACGGTGACGGCCAGACACCATGGTCGGGTTGGTCCACGCGATCAGCCCAACCATGGTGTCTAGAGCACGACGGCGAGAATCGCGCGGCTGCTCGCGAGCAGCACGTTCGACGGCTCGAGCGACCAGGCCTGCGCGCAGAGCGGCAGACCCGACAGGCCCGCCGCGGCCGGCAGCGCAAGCGTCGCGGCGAAGCCGCCGTTCGCGCCCGCGGTCGTGAACCCGAGGCTCACGGGCGCTGCGGGCCAGAGCGCACAACCCGGGGCGACGACCGGCGGCGACGACTCGGCGCCAAAGCCGAGAACGACCGCCGCGAGTGCGTTCGCGGGTGCCAGGCCGGCCTGGAACGTCAGCGTCGAACCCTGCAGCGGCAGACCCTGCAGCGTGAGCGAGAGCGCCGGCCCACCGCAGCCCGGTCCGACGGTGGCCACCTGCCCGGGCGCGACCCATGCGACGAAGAGCTCCGGCGGCAGCGGCGACGCGCCGCTCTCGCGGCTGTCGAATCGACGGATCTGGATCGGCCCGGCCTCGACTGTCTTGAGCAACCAGCCGTGGTTCGCGGCGGGCTGGTCGAGCCACGCCTGCACGTCGGCGATCAGCGCCGGCGTGCTCGACCACGTCGCCGGGCCGAGCTGCGGCGTTGCGCTCGTCGCGCTCGGCGCCGCCGCGAAGTCGCCCCCGAGCGCACTCCAGAACGTGCCGGGCCAGCTGCGGTGCGCCCACGTCGCATCCCCCGGCAGCGCCGAGCTGCCGGCGCCGCCGCCGCCGGCGGCGACCGAGGGTCCTTCACCCCAACTCGCGAGCACGCGGTGGGCGTCGACGGCAAGCGCCGGCGTGAAGTTCGAGCGCGATACGAACAGCCGCAGCTCGGCCGCGACGATCTGCGAACCCGGCGGAATCAGCGCGAGGTCGAAGCGCACGAGCGCGCGCCGCCGGTTGCCGTGACCGTTGACGCCGGCGAAGACACAGCCGCCGCTGCCGCTGGCGAGCGAGCCGGCGGGATCTTCGTAGAGCGTGGCGTCGGCAACCGCCGGGAGCAACGCGGTGCTCTGGGCAGCCGACCATGAGACGCACCAGACGAACGCGACGGCGGGCACGAGGTATCGCATCGCCGTTCGAGTTCAGCCGCGGGCAGCAAGGTCGTGCACGGCTCCGTGTGAAGAATCCCCCGGCGCCGGACCGGCGTCACTGCTGCCCGATCTGCCACTCGAGCCCGTTGCTGACCACCACACCGGCCGGATTCACTCCGGGCGCAGGACTCCACGCCTGAACGAACAGCGTGACCCCGACGAGCACCGAGCTGTTCGGGATCGTGAAGTCGAACGCCGCGCTGCCGGGCCCCGTCGGCACGGTCGGCCAGTGGGCGCCGAACATCGCATCGGCCCAGAGCAGACAGCCGGTCAGGCCGTAGCTCGAGAGGTCGAGGGGCAGCGGGAACGCCCCGATCGTCAGGTTGCTGAGTCCGAGTGCCGCGTACGCCGACGCCGCCGGCACGTTGCCGATCCGCGCGCGGGCGATCGTGCCGACGATCGGCCGCTGTGCCGGATCCTGGTCGAGCTGCAGCGCCGGCACCCCGCAACCGGTGCCGTAGGGCGTGCCCATAGCGAGCGCCGCGGCCGGGTTCAGCTCCCAGGTGTCGCCGAGAATGCCGGTGTACACGCCGCCGAAGAGCACGGTCGCGGCCCGCAGCGTGTCGAAGGCCATCGCGTGGCCGAAGCGCTGCGACGGTGCGGGCCCGACGACCTGGCTCCAGGTGCTGCCGTCCCATTCCCAGGTGTCACCGTAGGTGGTCCCGCCGGACGTACCGCCGAACAGCACCGTCAGACCGCGCTGTCGATCGTGGGCCATCGCGAAGCTCGATCGTGCCGCCGGTCCGGTGGTCGCGACCTGCTGCCAGATGTTGCCGTCCCATTCCCACGTGTCGGCACGGTCGAACGGGTCCCGACCGCCGAACAGCACCGTTCGACCGCGCTGGCCGTCGTAGGCCATCGCGTGATCCCGCCGCGGCGGCGGGCCGTTCACGACTCGTTGGGTCCAGGCGACGCCGTTCCATTCCCAGGTGTCGCCCAGCGCGACGCCGCCGGCGTCCTCGCCGCCGAACAGCACCGCCACGGCGCGTTGACGGTCATACGCCATCGCGGTCAACAACCGCGCACTCGGGCCGGTGACGAACAGGTGCGGCGTCCAGATCGCACCATCCCACTCCCAGGTGTCGCCGAGCACCAGGGTCGAGGTGGCGGTGTTCAAACCGCCGAACAGCACGACGACACCGCGCTGCTCGTCGTAGGCCAGTGCGTGGAACTGCCGCTCGATCGGTCCGGTGGTGGCGACGAGCGCCCAGCTGGCGCCGTCCCATTCCCAGGTGTCACCGAGCCCCCCGCCGCCGAACAGGACGGTGCGACTGCGCTGGCCATCGTAGGCCATCGCGGTCGCGTAGCGCGGGGAGGGCCCGGTCGTCGCGACCTGCAACCACTGGCCGACGACGGGCGCCGCGAGCAGGGCGAGGGTGACCAGACGAGAGACGAAGAAACCCGGTGCTGACCGGTCCATCGCAACCTCCTTGGTGACGAGAGCGATCGATCGCCCCGTCTGCCCGGAGATTCCGCCGCGCGCGCCGCACCCGCAATCCGCCCTTCGACGGGATCGCTCGCCCACTCGGGCCCGTTGGCCCGGTCCGCTGCGGCGCCGTGCGCCGCAGCTTCATCGCTCGACCAACGAACAGTCGCTCGGGACGACGAGACCACGGCGCAGCGCTCGCTCGTAGAGCGCGGCCATCCGGAACGGCGTGCCGATTCCGAGCGAGACCGGGCCGTTGTAGTCGTTGCCGGTCCAGATCGACCTCGCGGCCCCGCTGTCCCACGACGCCGCCTGACCGGCGTAGCCGCCGACGCCGGGGTTGCGATGGATGTTCCGGCTGCGGTAGCAGGCCCGTTCCCAGGGCGATACCTGCCCGTTCTCGTAGTTGCCGAGCAGCGCATGCAGGATCTCGTGCGCGACCACGTAGTGCATGAACCACTCGGTCGCGCCGTCACCGATCCAGAACGCATTGCCCCCGGTCGGCGTCGAGACGCCCAGGTCATTGACCGACAAGGGTGTCGTGAACGGTGGAGGGCCCGGCAGGAACGCGCCGTCGATCGCCAGCTTGGCACGTTCCCAGACGACCTCGTAGCCGACTCGCGCCAACGGCTGACCACGGACCGCTCCGGCGCGGTCGATGAACGTGTTGGTCAGACCGAGCAGATAGCGCGTGCCGTTCGGGTCGTTGCACTGCGAGTTCACCATCTTCGGCAACTCACTGAGCGCGACCGCCCAGCGCCGGCGGTCCGTGGGGTTCCACATCGCCTCGGCAGCCAGGCGATAGGGTGATCCGAGGCGCGTGTTCCCGCGGTAGTACGAGTCGTCGACATACACCCCGTAACCCGGATAACCCGTCAGCGGTAGCAGGTCGAACGCACCGACGCCGCGCTCCGACACCCACTGCGTCAGGGCATGGTAGTACGGCATGTCGGCCTCGCGGATCCACTGCGTGACGATGTTGGTGTTCCGGAGCATCCAGTCCACGCCACGGATCGGCATGCCATCCAGCGTCATGGTGCTGGCGGCGTTGATCGATCGACCGCCGCTGCCATCCCAGCCCGCATCATCCATCTCGAGCAGCACCGGCAGCCCGAACAGCCGGCTGCCGTTGGGCTGCGGCAGCGGCAGCACCTCGGCCAGCAGCGCCGTCGTGCCACCGGGATTGGTGCCCTGACCCTGCTGCACCGAGGAGACGACGAACGACAGGCCGGCGACCGACACGGCCGCGTTCGGCCACTGTTGCTGGACCTGCGGTCCCCACGGGGTGGTGGTCTCCATCTCGATGAAGGCGGCTCCAGCCTGCGTGACGATGCGCGTGACGACGGTGTTCTGGCCCGCGACGGTAGCAGCTTGGAGCGCCGTACCGGCATTCGCCTTCCGCACCTTCAGCCACGCCCCTCCGACCTGGCTGTCCTGGCCGACGAAGTCGACGAACTCGAGGCCGTCGAGCGCGACACCTCCCAGCGTCAGCGGAGCGAACGCGGGCGTCAGCAGGCTCGCGTCGCCGTCGTCCGTCACGGGCATCACACCGCCATCCACCCATTCCGAGTAGTCGTGGCTCCGGAACGGGCTGTTCTCGGTGACGGGATTGATGTACTTCAACCAGCTGCCGCCGAACGGGTTCACGCCACCGGCGTTGAGCCGGTTCGCGGCCTGGAACAGCAACCGGACCTCGTCATTGCCGACGATTTCGAATCCAGTCACCATGCGCACGAAGCGCAGGGTGCGGTTGTCGTCGCGATAGGCCGCGCTCGATGCCTGCGTGACGTAGTTCGGTGGCCGATCGACCGGCGCAGCTCCCGTCCGATAGACGACGTAGACCTTGCGCCGGACGACGATCTCCGGCGACACGGCAGTGTGCCACTGGCCGACGCCGTCCGGTACGACGAGGTCGGTGCCCGAAGTGCCCTGAAATGCCACGTGCCCGTCGGTCGTCGTCTGCGGTGCGTACGGATTGCCTTCGAACAGGGGATCGACCCGCCATGGGTCGACCGGGGTGACCGGCCGATTGTCGAACATCGTCTCGCGCAGCGACGCGATCACGCGGAAGTTGTCGCCCGGCGTCAGCGAGGTCACGAATCGTGCGGTACCGATCGACGCGCCGCCCGGCCCATCCGGCGCACAGCCGACGAGACGGGGTTCGGAGGACGCCCCGTCAATCGTCGTGCCCGTGGTCAACCGGCCGTGCGGGAAACGCTCGTTGGGCGCTGCCGGTGCATCGGCCAGCCCGGTGTTGTCGACCTCCTCGTCCTCGTCGTCGACGAAGTCGGGCTTCGCGGCAGCGGCCCCCAGAGGCGCGGTGACCCGGTTCGGCCGACAATGATCGTCGCAGTCGATGGTCGCGACCCAGACGTTGAGTTCGACCGGCGGCACCACCTCGACGGTGAACTCGACGAGCCGGGTTTCGTTGTTGTCCGCCCCGGGGTTCGCCGATTTGTCCGGGTAGTGGATGTAGGTCTTCGCCGCGGTGGCCGGATCGATGCCCTCGGGTCGGAGGTAGTAGCCGACGTCGTCGAACGTGTCGACGGACGGTGCCCAGCGCACCTCCTTGATCGCGACGACGGTCAACGCCAGAACCTCGATACTGACGTAGTCGTCGACCTCGCACGCGCCGCCCGGTGAGTAGCCGTGCGCCACGATCAGCTGCAGATCGTTCGCGCTGCTCGACGCCGACAGGCCCTGGACCCAGAAGGCGCCGCCGAACAGCAGCATGTTCTTGTCGACCGGGTTGATTCCGCCCTGATCGTAGGCCCACAGTCGCAATCGGGATTGCGGCGAGCTGACCGACACCGGCTGGCCGTTCTCGAGCACCTCGAGCACGATGAACGCGGTGGAGGTCATCATGACCATGCCCCAGTCGGGGTCCGCCGAAAAGCGCATCGCGGTGTCGGCGATATCCACCGTGCCGTTGCCGTCGTCGTCGTTGTGATCGACGGGCACCAGCGCGGCGTCGCAGAGCTCGGGTCCGGTCAACGTCTCGCCGGAGAGCGGATCGCGATACGCAAGGTCGAACGCCTCCGTGACGATCACCTGCCCCACCAGGTCGCGGTAGGCGAAATCACCCGCTGTTGCGGAGAGAACCGTGACGCAGATCTGGTAGACGCCGACGGTGTCGGGAGCCTTCCACACCGCGCTCTCGGCCGTGGACGTCAGGAACGAGCCACCCGACATTCCCGTGGTGATGTCGATCGCCGACCACGCGACGACGACCTCGTCGCTGTGCACCAGCAGGGTGTTGTTGTTCCCGAGCGGCCCGCCGTGGCAGGTCGGATCGTCGTCGCACGCGAGCAGCAGATGGTCGAGATCCGAGTACTGGACCAGCGCCCAGGCCAGACCGTCGACCTCGACCGCCGACGAGACCACGCCGGGACAACCGGCGACGAGCTGGCCCTGGACGATCGCGTCCGTCGGGCGCGGCGTGCCGCCGCCGTCGCAGCAGTTGTAGCCGGTATAGACCGGGTCGATGACGCCGGCGTACTCGAACGTCTCGATCTTCGGGGCGCCCACCAACAGGCTGCACTCGGTCACCTGCACCGCGAAGTCGACGCGATGCTCGATCATGCCGTCGTCACCCGGCCCCGCCGGGTCGTCGACGTAGGCGGTGACGCGCAGCCCGTACGTTCCGACCGGCACTCCGGGCTCGAACCGAACGATGCACGAGTTCTCGCCGACCGAGTCGGTCTTGGCACCGAAGTAGTCGATGTAGGGCTCCTTGCCGCTCGGGAACGGCAACATCCCCGGAACGCTCTCGACCGACAGCTGATAGCTGATGATCCGCCCGAGATCCGGCACGGTATGCGGCTGGTCCTGCCCATCGCGCCGGCAGAAGAACAGGTAGTCGTCGAGATCGCTGGCAGTCACCGAGATGCCGATACCACCGCGCAGCGACATCACGCCGACCCCCGAACTCGGGCTGTCGCTGTAGTCGCGCGCGAACCCGATCTCGGGCGGCGGGCTCACCATCGCCGCGCCGAGCAGATAGTGGCCGGGGGTCGGGATGCACGACCCGGTATTGACCAACCCGGTCACGGGCTGGCTGACCGGCACGACCTGCGGACACGAGAACTGGGCCGAGGCCGGCCGCGTCAGGCACCCGAGAACGACCAAGGGCAGGAGGAAGCAGAGAGGAGTTGCAGTCTTCATCGATTCGCGACAGCTCATGGCCTGGCGATGCCGGCGAGGGTGATGGAGTGGGCGGCGTCACCGAGGACCGCCCAGAAGTAGCCCTGTGGGCGACCCGGCAGCAGCTCGACGACCAGCTCGTGATCCGAGCAGCCGACGCGCAGGTAGTCGGCGAATCCGTCGGAGCTCTGCAGGACTCGGCACGAGTCGGTCGGCCACTTCCGGTCGACGACGACGCGCTCGTTCCGCGAGTAGGGACGCACGTGCCAATGTCCGCCAGCGGCCTGCTCGGCGTCCGGGCGCGCCGAGCGAACCGGCAGCTCGGGCCGGGTCCACAGCGCCTCCCCGCCTTCGCGGTGGAGCGTGACGACGGCTTGCTCACGCCGGCACGGTGCCTGCAGCAGGTACTGCGCGCGATCGGGCTCGGCGCTCGGAATCGGGATCCACATCGCCCCGGCGACATCCTCGCCGTCGACGCGGATCACCGCTCCCGGCCGATGCTCACGTTTGCAGGTCAACCACGCGAACACCGACCCGACGCGCTCCCGCACCGCCACTACGCCACACTCGTCGTCGCTCGGATACGAGGCCGCATCGTCGGCGAGGGTGTTCCACATCGCGATCAGGTCCGGGTCGGTCGCCTGCCGCAGCACCACCGGCAACGCCCTGCCGCCCGAGCGCACCTGGTGGCGCAGCGACGTCAGGCGGCCGCCGTAGCTCGTCACCACCGGGAACGCACGTTCGAGCGGCGAGCCCGAGTCGCCGCGTGCCCCACCTTGCTCGGCAGACGACGCTCCGGCGTGCGCGAGGACGGCGAGTTCGAATGCGTCCCGCAGCGTCGCGTCGCCAGCGGTCGCGACGAAGTCGTCGTAGCTGCGGAGCCCGTTGGCGACGCCGACGGGCCGCGGTTGCCCGACCTCGCCGACATGGGGATCGTGGCACGCGGCGGCGAGGACGGCGACCGCCAGGATCGCAGACAGTCGCAGGCGACCGCTCATTGCAGGCTACTCCGAATCCACAGCGGCGGGCCCGGGTAGGCGTAGACCGACGCCATGAACGGATGCGCCGACTCGAACGCCTGGTAGTTGGCGGTGACCTGATCGAACTGCGCGACCGTCGGCGCCTGGCGCCACAAGGCATGGGACTCGAGATAGGTCCAGAGCCCCAGCCACGAGCCGCAGTCGTTGCCCGGCGGATTCGAGGCGAGTTCGGTCTGGGCGATGCTCAGCAACGTCGGCATGTCGTCGTCGGAGATCGCGTGCTGCGCGAGCTGGGCGTTCAGCAACGAGAGCAACCGGGCCGAAACACCGGGGACTCCGAGCGCGGCCTGCAGGCGCGCGAGCTCGATCGGCGGCCCCAACCGCCGCAGGGTGAACGCCGATTCGTACAACCTCGTCACGGCCCCGAATGCGTCGGGAGAGCTGTCGGTCGGCGCCACGGCCGCGAGCGCATCGGCGTTGGGCACCGAAGCGTTGACGGCCAGACTCGTCCATCCCGAGTCGACCTCGACGATCACTCCCGCCGGGTCGACCAGCAGGATCGACAGCCCGAGGCGATAGACCCCGACGCTCGTGACCACGTGCGACGGAGCGATCGTCTCCGCGGCGACGGTGGCGCCCGCCGCCACGGCATCGAGTTCGGCGTGGCGCTCCAGACGACCGAACTGGAACTCCTCGAAGACGCCAGGCGTGACCTCGCGCTCGACCCGCAGCCCCGTCCACAGTTCCGGGATCTCGAGTGCGTTCGCTGTCGCGTTGGCGAGCTCGACGCGGATCAGGACGGGTTCGGCTTCGGCGATGACGGCGGCGGAGAGCGAAACCGTGGCCGAGACCTGGGCGAAGAGCGGTGCACAGGAGACGAGCACCGCGAAGACAGCGAATCGGAGGGTTGCCATGGGCGGCCTGGACGATCGAAACGAACTCGGCAGATGGCCGAACGCTTCGTGTCCGAAGGCCGCGCTACGGTTCTCGGTTTCTCGCGGCTTCCTAGACGGCCGGGACCTCGGCGCTCAGCCGAGGTACTTCGCGACCATGATGTCGAGCCGCCGCCGCGCGTCGGCGGTGATGCGCGCCTTGTCGGTCATCACCGCGTGCGCCATCGCACCGCTGGCGCCGATCGGCTCGCCGGCCGCGATCCGGCCGCAGAGCTCGACCACTGCCCGCCGCGCGAGGTCGACGTTCTGTCGCAGGATCGCGATGATCGCAGCGACGTCGACGGCGTCCTCGCCCTCCCGCCAGCAGTCGTAGTCGGTCACGAGCGCGATCGTCGAGTAGGCGATCTCGGCCTCGCGCGCGAGCTTGGCCTCCTGCAGGTTCGTCATACCGATCACGTCGGCGCCCCAGCTGCGGTAGAGGTGGCTCTCGGCGCGGGTGCTGAACAGCGGCCCCTCCATGCAGACATAGGTGCCGCGGTCGTGTGCGACAGCACCGGCGGCGCGCGCGGCGGCGAGCGCCTGCTGGCGCAGCGGTTCCCAGATCGGTTCGGCGAAGTGCGCGTGCGCGACACAACCGTCGGAGAAGAACGTCGACTCCGACGTTCGGCCGCGCGTGCGGTCGATGAACTGATCGACGAGCACGAGCTCGCCCGGGCGGATGTTCTCCTTCAGCGATCCGACCGCCGAGACGCCGACGACGCACTCCATACCGAGTCGCTTCATCGCCCAGAGGTTGGCACGGAACGGCAGCTCGTGCGGCGCGAGCCGGTGGCCGCGACCGTGGCGCGGCAGGAACGCGGTCCGCACGCCGTGGATCGTACCGGTGACGAACGCGTCGCTCGGGCTGCCGAACGGCGTGTCGACCCGGATCTCCTCGCGGCCCTCGAGCTCGGGCAGGTCGTAGAGGCCGGAGCCGCCGATGATTCCCAGGGTCTTCTCAGTCATGGTCTCGCTCCTCGCGCGGTCGCTCGCGGCCGCCGGCCCGATCGCGACGTTCGCCGCGTTCGTACCAGCTCGGCGCGAACAGCCGCTTGATCAGCATCGTCGCGTAGGCGCCGCGCGGCAGCGCGAACGCCAGCTCGGCCCGCACGCGGCCGGGATGGACCTCGTCGGGCGCGATCTTCACGTCGGCGACGTCGCGCGGCTTGACGAAGACGTCGCGCGGCTCCTCGCGCCAGATCATCCCGGGCACCTCGTTCCTGAGGAAGTCCTCGCGCGCGAGGCCGGCATTCTCGAGCTGCCGCGCCATCGAGCTGCGGAACGGCGCGCTGCCGCCGTCGCCATCGGGACCGTAGAGCGGCGTCTGCATCGCGACGAGCCGGGTCTCGCGCTCGGGCGCGAGGTACTTCCACGCCATCACGTCGCCGGCGAGCGTGCGGATCCGCAGCCGCTGCGCCGAGTCGATGCCGCGGTGCAGCAGCTGGCTGACGGCGCGATTCCAGAGGAACGACTGGTAGGCGAACGCACTGATCACGCGCTGCCGCAGCGGCACGTGCTCGAGCGCACCGCGGAAGTCGTCGGGCCGCCGCAGCAGATGTTGGAACAGCGGCTCGTAGACCGGCCCGCGCGCCATGTTCGCACAGGTCTCCCAGTCGCCCCAGCGCAGCTGGATCGCCTTCTTGAGCTTGACGTCGCCGGTGATCGCGACCGGCGACGGCTCGGCGACGAACTGCTGCAGCGCGCGTTCGTAGTCGCCGTGCAGCACGCTCTCCATCGCGAAGCCCTGGCCGTGGCGGAGGCAGCCGAAGCGCTGGTCGTCGAAGTAGTTCGGAAAGCCGGTCGCGACCAGGCTCGGCAGGCTGCGGCGCAACCTGCTGGCCTCGGTCGGCTGCAGGTCGCGGATCACGATCGCGAACGCGTTGCCCTGGCTCTGCTTGCTGGTGATCGGCCGATCGGTCGCGCCGACCGGCTCGACGCGCAGGTTCGGCAGGTCGACCCGCACGGCCTGCCGCTCGATCGTGATGAACTGGTCGGTGACCGCCTGGCGATCCTTGAGGCCGGCGTAGGCGATGCCGGCGCGATCGACCTTGGCCTCGCGCGCGAGCAGCGACAGCGCCTCGGTGGTGGACAGCTTCGCCTTGTGCAGCTTGTGCACGACGAACGGACCGTCCGCGACCTCGGGCCACTCGAGCAGCTCGCGCACGCGGAAGTCTTCGGGGGAGGTCTTGAGACGCATGACGCCGGGAGGCGGATCGGGAAGCGGGCAGAAAAACCGGCCGAATAGTGAAGCAGGGCCAGGCCGAGGAAGCCAGTTCCGGTCGGTTCAGCGGCTCTCGCCGCCGCTACCACCACCGAAACGCTCGAGTTTACGCAGCGCCCGCGCCAGATCGTCGGGCAGGTCGACCTCGACGGCAACGTCGCCGGCATCGAGGTCGGGAAACGCGAGGCCGAGCGCGTGCAGAAACATCCGATCGAGCAGCGGCGCCTCCTCGCGGCCGAGGCGGGGCTTGTAGCCGCGCTTGAGCTGTGACAGCAACAGCGGCTGCCCGCCGTATGCCAGGTCGCCGACGATCGGGTGTCCGATACTCGCGAGGTGCACCCGCAGCTGGTGTCCGCGGCCGGTGCGCGGCCAGAGGTCGACCAGCGAATGGCCGGTGAACGCGCGCGCACACCGCACGGCGGTCTCGGCGGCGCGGAAGCCCCGGCGCTCGCGCGGGCCGACGACGACCTTGCCCGGCCGCTTCGGATCCGGCCCGAGCCAGCGATCGATCGCGAACTCGCCGCCCCGCACCACACCGTGCGTCAGCGCCCGATAGTGCTTCTGGACGCCGCCGGCACGCCAGACCGCGTCGAAGTGGCGCGCCGCGGCAAGCCCCTTCGCCAGCAGCAGGCAGCCCGAGGTGTCGCGGTCGAGCCGGTGCACGATGCGCAGGTCGGCCGACGGGCGCAGGGCCTGCAGCCGCCCGTGCAGCCCGAGATCGCGTCCACTGCGATCGGGCACCGTCGTCATCCCGGCCGGCTTGGCGACCACCAGCGCGGTGGCCGATTCGAAGACGACCTGCAGCTCGGGCTCGGACACCGCGCGTTCGGGCGGGGATCGACGGGCCGCGAGCTCGCCGAGCTCGACGATGTCGCCGGTCCGGAGTCGACGGTCGGCGCTCACCCGATGACCGTTGACGCGGACGCCCCCCGCCGCGACCAGCGCGCGGACATCGAGGCGATGCGCGTCCGGCCGCTGCTGCTCGATCAACTCGGTGAGCCGGATCCCTCGCAGCGCCGGCTCGACGACGAGGACCGCTCGCAGGGACTTGCGCGGGGAGGACAACGGCGGGAGGAGCAGGATACGTTCGCGGCCGGTCGCCGCAAGTGCCTTGCAGGACCGGTGTCCGGCTCGTCCCGTTTCGTCTCACTCCGTCCTGATATATCGCACGTCGGTGGCACTCCTGGGACACCGACCGCGACCGAGCGGCGAATGGCGAGGAAAACCTCAGATAGCAAAGGACTTGTGGCGTTCAGTGAGAATTCGTTCGGCACGGCACGTTGTTCGCTATACCGCCGGCAGCATTCCAACGCTCCACCACCCGCGCGGCGGGGAGCCGACGAAGAGCGAGAGCTGTTTGATACACGATGGCCGGCCCGGGTTGGCGAGACCCGGGTCGGTGAGCCCACCGGCGAGTTGGCGTTCCAGGGAGGCGAGCCCTGGGCGTCTCGGAGTGAGGTGTGCAAGAGTTTTGCAGGCGAGAGACACTCACTCGCCGATGGGCTGCTTCGGGGGGTTTCGACCCCTTTCCCCGACCGCCCGGCGCATCCGCGCCGGGCGGTTTTTCATCGTACGGATGCCGTGGCGCCAGGCCGCCTTGGGATCGTGGCCCGCAACGGCCGATGACAGCGGCATGCGGTGCTCGGTCGTCATCCCCTGCCACAACGGCGCCGACCTGACGCGCCGATGCCTCGAGAGCCTGCTCGCACAGCGCGACGTCGAAGCGCTCGAGATCCTGCTCGTCGACAACGCGAGCACCGACGACACCGCGGCCCTCGCGACACTGGCCCCATCCATCCGCTGCCTGCGCCAGCCGTCGAACCTCGGCTTCGCCGGCGGCGTCAACGTCGGGCTGCGCGCCGCGCGCGAGCCGTTCGTGGTCGTCCTCAACAACGACACCCAGGCGGCGAGTGATCTGCTCGCGGAACTGCATCGCGTCCTCACCAGCGATGCCCGCATCGGCGCCGTCGCGCCGGTGAGCAACTTCGTCAAGGGCGCGGCACTGCTGCCGGTGCGCGGCACGACGGATCCCGAGGTGCGCGAATCGATCGCCGCCGAACTGCGCACCGGCGAGCCCTGCGGGACGCAGGACGTCGAATCGCTCGCGGGCCTCTGCCTCATGCTGCGGCGCGAGACCGTCGCCGAGATCGGCCCGCTCGACGAGCGCTACGGCCTCGGCAACTTCGAGGACGACGACTGGTGCCTGCGGTTGCGGCTCCACGGCTATCGACTCGTCGTCGCGCGCCGCGCGTTCCTGCACCACGAAGGCCACGCGACGTTCCGCGCGCTCGGGCTCGACATCGCGAACGAGCTGCGGCTGCGGATGACGTCGTTCGAGCAGAAGTGGGATTCCGATCCCGCCGGTCGCGCGACGCTGGC
>JAGQRB010000180.1 GCA_020425925.1 Planctomycetota bacterium | reverse complement strand
GACCTCGCTGCACGTGATCGCGTACGGCGCCGACGGGATCGACGAAGCCGACGATGTCGCTCCTGCGGAGGTCGCCGACTGGCTGCATCGTCACCCCGTGGTCTGGCTCAACGTCGTCGGCCTCGGCAGCGCCGAGGTGCTCAGCACCGTCGGCGACACGGTCGGCATCCATCCGCTCGCGCTCGAAGACGTCGTCAGTGTCCACCAGCGCCCGAAGGTCGAAGACTACGACGACATGCTGTTCGTCGTCGTCCGCATGCCGTGCCGCGAGCGGCCGCACGAGACCGAGCAGCTCAGCCTGCTGGTCGGCGACGGCTTCGTGGTCTCGTTCGAGGAACTCGCCGGCGACTGCTTCGACCCGGTTCGCGAGCGCATCCGGCGCGGTGGCGGCCGTATCCGCGAACGCGGCCCGGACTACCTCGCCTACGCCCTGCTCGATGCGGTCACCGATTCGTACTTCCCGCTGCTCGAGACACTCGGCGATCGCCTCGAGGACCTCGAGGACGAGACCACCTCGGCACCGACGCCCGCGACCGTCGCCCGGCTGCACCGCACCAAGCGCGAGCTGATGCACCTGCGACGCGCGATCTGGCCGCTGCGCGAGGTGTTCGCGACGCTGCAGCGCGAGGAGACGCCGACGATCGCTGCCGGTACCCGCGCCTACTTCCGCGACTGCCACGACCACGTGATCCAGCTGATCGATCTGCTCGAGAACTACCGGGAGATCGCGGCCGGCCTGCTCGACGTCTACCTGACCAACGTCAGCAACCGCATGAACGAGATCATGAAGGTGTTGACGATCGTGGCGACCGTCTTCATCCCGTTGACGTTCCTCACCAGTCTCTACGGCATGAACTTCGACCGTCGCTCGCCGTGGAACCTGCCCGAGCTCGGCTGGTACTTCGGCTACCCGATCTGCCTCGCGGTGATGGCCGCGATCGGCGTCGCGATGGTGCTCTACTTCCGCCGCCTCGGCTGGCTCGGTCGCCGCCGGCGGGAGCCGTGAGCGACCGCGACGCACCGCCTTGGAACAGCTCGTCGTCACCTACGGCTACTGGGCGATCGTCCTCGGCACGTTCCTCGAGGGCGAGACGATCCTGCTGGTCGGCGGCTATGCCGCGCACCGCGGCTGGCTGGCATTGCCGTTCGTGATGCTCGCGGCGTTCGCCGGTAGCGCCGCCGGCGACCAGCTCTACTTCCTGCTGGGACGTTGGCGCGGCGCGCGGCTGCTGGCCCGCCACCCGGACTGGGTCTCGCGGGTCGAACGCGCGCGGCAGCTGCTGCACACCCACCGGAACGCGATCGTGCTCGGTTGCCGGTTCCTCTACGGCCTGCGGATCGTGATCCCGTTCGCCGTCGGCGCCGCCGGCATCGCGCCGGCCCGCTTCTTCGCGCTGAACCTCGTCGGGGCCGCGGTCTGGGCCGCGGCGTTCGGCTACGGCGGCTACTGTCTCGGTGCCGCGCTCGAGCGGGTGCTCGGCGACATCGAGCGATACGAGCTCGACCTGCTGCTCGCAATCGCGGCGGTGGGAATCGGGTTCTGGCTGGTCCGCTGGTTCCGCCGCCGACGCCGGGCGGCGCGCTGAGCCCCGTCCGAAGGCCCGGTCCGGGCGCATCCCATTCCGTTGGGGCCGGCTGCCGGGCGCGGCCGATAATCTCCGGACTCACGTGAGCACCTATCTCCTCTTCGGGCTGTTCGGCGCGACGCTCTTCGGCATCGCGCGACATCACAAGTACGCGCTGCGCATCGCGGCCGCCGGCCTCGTCGCCGTGGTCCTCGTCCGATTCGGTCTCACGGACTTCGACTTCGTCGAGCACTTCCACCACGAGTGGCGCGACCTCGTCAACCTCGGTGGACTGCTGCTCGGCTTCTCGGTGCTCGCGAACCACTTCGAGCGCAGCCACGTGCCCGAGAAGCTCACGACGGTGCTGCCGGGCGGCGCCTGGGGCGCGTTCGCCCTGCTGCTGATCGTGGCGGTTCTGTCGATGGTGCTCGACAACATCGCGGCGGCGCTGATCGGCGGCTCGGCCGCGGTGACGCTGTTCAAGCGCAAGGTCCACATCGGCTACCTCGCCGCGATCGTCGCCGCCAGCAACGCGGGCGGCGCCGGCTCGGTCGTCGGTGACACGACGACGACGATGATCTGGCTCTCCGGCGTCTCGCCGCTGCACGTGATCGAGGCATCGATCGGGGCAGTCGTCGCGATCGCGTTCTTCGGCGCGTTCGCGAGCCGGCAGCAGACCAGGCTGCAGCCGCTGGTGCGTCAGGTCGACGCCGAGAAGAAGGTCGATCTCGCGCAGGTCGCGATCGTGGCCGGCATCCTGGTCGCCGCGGTGCTCACCAACCTGCTGTTCGAGCTGCCCGCCGCCGGCGTCTGGGGCGCGATCCTGATCGGCAGCCTGGTGCGGCGCCCCGATTGGAGCGTGGTGCCGACCGCGGCGGTCGGCAGCGCGTTTCTGCTCTGCCTCGTGATGTCGGCTTCGATGATGCCCGTCGAGTCGCTGCCGTCCGCGTCGCAATGGACCACGCTGGGCCTCGGCGCCGTGTCGTCGGTGTTCGACAACATCCCGCTCACCAAGCTCGCGTTGGCACAGGGCGGCTACGACTGGGGCTTCCTGGCCTACTGCGTCGGCTACGGCGGCTCGATGCTCTGGTTCGGTTCGTCGGCCGGCGTCGCGATCTCGAGCATCTTCCCCGAAGCCAAGTCGGCCGCGCAGTGGCTCGTCGCGGGCTGGCACGTCATCGTCGGCTACGTGCTCGGGTTCCTGGCGATGGTCCTGCTGCTCGGCTGGCACGCCGAACCGCCGCACGGCCCGAACGCGCACCTGTCGACGCACGAGCCGAGCATGACGGCACCCGCGGGTGCCACGGCGCCGAAGTAGCCCGATCAGCGGGCGGCGAGCGCGGTGCGCAGCAGTCGTTCGAGCTCGGCATGCTTGCCGCTGCCGACCACGTGGCCGACTACCTTGCCGTCGCGGCCGATCACGAAGACGGTCGGGATGCCGCGAACGCCGTAGCTCTCGAACGTCGCCTGCGGCACGAATGCGATCGGATAGTCGAGCTCGAACACGCGCGCGAAGGTCGCGTTGATCGCGATCTCGGCGTCGCGATCGAGATCGCGCACGGCCTTCACCCCGCCGTGCGGCGGCTTCGCGTCGGGTCCGGAGAAGTCGGCGCCGTGGCCGTAGAAGCGCGTCGCGCCGATCACGCGCAGGTCGTCCCGGTGCGCCCGCTGGAGCTCGACGAGCTCGGGGATCACGTTCCGGCACGGCGCGCACCAGGTCGCCCAGAAGTCGACGAGCACGACCCTGCCCCGCAGCTCGGTCAGCGTCACGGAGCCGTCACCGATCGTGTGCTCGGCGGCGAGCGGAGGTGGCGCCTCGCCGACCAGGCCGTCGCGAACCCGCTGCGCCGCCTCGACGGCCGGATTCGTGCGGGTCGGCACCGTGGCGGGCGCCGCCCCATCGACGCCGTAGAGCTTGCGCACGAAGGAGTCGACGGCCTCGGGATCCCGCGAGCGATCGAACAGGGCGCCGCGGGCGACCGCGACGCGCGCCGCCGCGGCGACCGCGTCGTCCTCGATACCGGCGAGCGCGCGCGGCAGATAGCGCCCGAGCAGACCGAGGTCGTCGTAGAGCATGGTCGCGCGTTCACCCCAGGTGGCGAGCCGTTCCGCGGACGGCGACTCGGCGTGCGCCAGGCGCGCGAAGGCCGCCATGTAGATCCGCCCCACCATCGTCCGATGCTCTGCGACATGGAGGTCGGCCGGGGCGTGGTCGGCGAACCAGGCATCGAGCTCCTCGACCGCGCGCTCCGGCTCGCGCCGCAGGTAGCTGTGCAGCCCTAGCGCGTAGGACAGCCGGCCCAACCGGCCGGTGTGTGCGGCCAGGAACTCGCCGAGCGCCTGCTTCTGCGCCGTCGAGATCGGCCGGCCCGCGGGCCGCTCGAACAGCGCGACGAGCTCGCGCTCGAGCGCGTCGACGTCGACGGCGGAGTCGTTCGCGACCCGCTCCTGGGCCGATAGCGGCAGGAGGAGGGCGGCGCCGACGGCGAGGACAGCGAGCAGGAACGGAGTGCGCGGCATGCCCGCGAAGGTAGCAGGGCTCGTATACCCCCGACGTAACAAGCCCGACCCGAAGACGTATCGGCCCCGTCAGGCGATCCCGAGCGCCGACCGCAGCGCCGCCAGCAGTGCCGCCAGCGCGGCCGCCGGCATGCCGCGCTCGATCACCACCACCTCCGCACCCGCGACCGCCGCTCCGCTGCCCCCGTCGGCCAACCGCTGCGGCGGCGAGACCGAACGGCCGGCGGATTGCAGCACGAATCGCGAACCGGTCCTGGCGCAGCGCGCCACCGCCTTGATCCGGAGCAGCCGTTCGCCGTCGAGCTGGGTCGCGAGCCGAAGCCAGAGCTGCAGCGCGTCGACGTCGACCGCATGTTCGGAACGGACGGCCTGCGCCGAGAATCCGGCGTGCTGATGTTCGGCTCCGCGCTCGAGCCAGGCGCGCGCGCCGCCGGCGCCGGCGAAGCGCGGCGCCGCGAACAGCCAGTCGCTGGCGACCTCGCCGTGGCGGGCCAGCCGGACCTCGCGGCCGGGGGCGTGCTCGGCGAGCCAGGCGCGCACCGGCGCCTCGCGCTGCGGCGCCAGGTCGGTCTTGGTGAGCACGATGCGATCGGCGAGGTCGAGCTGACGGCGGAACTCGTCGTGCTCCGCGAACAGCGTCTCGGCCCGGACGCAGTCGACGACGGCGACGACGCCGCCGAGCTCGAGGCCACCGCCGATCGCCGGATCGCGCTCGATCGCGCCGACGATCGGTGCCGGATCGGCGAGCCCGGTCGTCTCGAGCACGACACGGTCGGGTCGCGCAGCGACCACCCGCGCGAACGCAGCGTGCAGGTCGCCGCGCAGCGTGCAGCAGACGCAACCGCCGGGCAGCGCGAGCAGGCCCTCGTCGACCGCCTCCAGCAGGTGGTGGTCGATCGGCAGCTCGGCGACCTCGTTGACGAGCACCGCGATCCTCTCTCGTGTCCGCGCGAGCAGCGCGCGCAGCAACGCCGTCTTGCCGCTGCCGAGAAAACCCGTGAGCACGTGGAGCGGCAGCCGACGTTGGTCGCGGTCGGGGTCGGCGCGTAGAGTCGCGGGATGTCCTCGCGGTATCTGATCGACGTCCACGTTCACCTGAACAACTACCACGAGTCTACGCGCCGCCCCACGATCGATCACGTGCAGGAGCTGTTCGCGAAGATGGACGAGCTCGCGATCGATCACGCCGTCGTGATCACTTCGTACCGCGTCGACCTGGATCGCCCGAGCGTCGAGCAGGTCCTCGAGGCGCTCGCCGCCAGCCCGCGGGTGACCGTCGTGGAGGGCCTGCGTTGGCGCGGCGACCAGCGCTCCGATCTGTTCTCGCTCGAAGAACGCATCCGCGACGGCCAGGTGCAGGGCATCAAGCTCTACCCGGGCTACGACCTCTACCCGATCAACGATCCGTCGCTCGAGACGGTCTTTCGGATCGCCGCGAAGCACGACGTGCCGGTGATGATCCACACCGGCGACACCTACAGCAAGACCGCGAAGGTGCGCATGGCGCATCCGCTGCTCGTCGACGACGTCGCCGTCGACTATCCCGACGTGCGCTTCGTGATGTGCCACCTCGGGAACCCCTGGTTCCAGGACGCCGCCGAAGTCCTCTACAAGAACGACAACGTCTGGGCCGACATCTCCGGCCTGACGCTCGGCGAGTTCACCTACGACTTCGAGCGCTACGTCGCGATGCGATTGAAGGACATGATCACCTACATGGGCGACCCGGGGCAGCAGCTCATGTACGGCACCGATTGGCCGCTCGTCCACATGCGCCCTTACCTGAAGCTGCTCGACGAACTCGATTTCACGGACGAGCAGTACGAGAACGTCGCCTGGCGCACCGCCGCCAAGCTGTTCAAGATCGACGAGGCTCGCCTCGAGGCGACGCGCACGCTGCGTGAAGCGAACGGCGCGTCCGGCGGCGAGGCCAGGCCGTAGGGGTGCGGCCGCGGGTCAGTTCGGCCCGATCGAAGATACGAACGCGTTGCTCAGCGACAGCCCGTCGGCGCCGCTGAGGATCGCGATCTGACCGAACAGCGGCAACCCGACGAATGTCGTGTCGTTCGGCAGCTGCTGGGTCCAGAAGCCGATGCCGCGGGCATCGAGGATCTGGAGCGGCAGGGTCGCGAGCAGCTTGACGAACACGATGTCGTCGAGTCCGAGGCCGGCGAGTGACTGCGGCGGGTCGTGCAGCTCGAGGCCGATGATCGGAATCGCGGCGGCGTTGGGATCGCCGTTCAGCAGCTCGACGCCGTAACCGAAGCGGATCAGCGGTTGCTGCACGAAGTTGCCGTAGGGCAACTCGCCGTTCGAGCCCGGCGACGCGCCAGGCAGGATGCCGGGCACGCTCGCGTCCTGCAGCTGGTTCGCGAAGATCCCGTTCGTCGTGACGAGCTCGATGTCGAGCTGGTTCTGCTCGAACAGGACGATCTGCGCCGGGGTCACGGGCGTGAACGGGATCGCGAATTGGCCCGCCGCGACCTGGACGGCCGGTGCGACGAGTGCGCCCGTCTGCGTCTCGCGCAGATTGACGGCGGTCACGGTGCCGGGGAACGCAGTCGCATCGACCGAGCCCGCGATCACGCTCGGCGCGTACTGGAACACGATCGCGATCGCGTTGTCGGTCGGACCGTCGGTGCCGTCGTCGACCCTCGTGACCTTGCGGACGTCGGTCAGTCGCACCGTGCCGGTGCCGACGACGACACCCGTCAGGGCATCGACCGCGCGGATGAAGGACGGACCGTTGCAGAGCGCGGCAACGTCGTCGGTCGAGATCTGCACGACATCGGCGAAGTCGCCGGCCGGCCCGAGGGTCGACGAGTCCACGAGCGTGACACCGGGATTGCCCGGCGTGCCGAGCACCAGCTCGTAGAACACGGTCTGGCTGCTGCCCGAGACGCCGACACGCACCCGACCCTGCGGGGGAATCAGCAGGAAGCCGTCCGCTACCAGGCCCGGCCCCGAGATGTCGACGAGCCCCTCCTTGCTCTCCACCAGGCGGATGCGGTCCTCGAGCGCCCCGGCTGCCGTGGTCACCCGGACGAAGACGTTCTGGGCCGCGAGCGGAGTGATCAGCTGGGGATCGACGTTGATCGCGAACGTCCGTCGACCGAGCGGGTCGGTGGTGAAGTTCGTCACCACTTGCAGCGGTGAGCCCGCCGGCGGGCCGATGAACAGCCCGACCTCGGTCGGCAAGAGGCTCGCCGCTACGGTGGTGGTGACGGTCGCGCCGAGCCCGGTGACGAGGAACCCGTCGGTCAAGGCGCGGTCACCCGCAGCGTTCCGGGGGTTCGCGCCGAGCAGTGCAAGCAGCTGAGCCGGCGCAGCAGACGCCAACGCGAGGCTGACGACGAGAAAGAGGATTGCAGACGGGAATCGGTTCATGCCTGTCCGGGGGGCTTCCCCGGCGAGGCGTGACGCGAGATCCCGATCGGCCGCGCCGGGCTCAGGCGCCGGCGTTCGCTTCTTCCTCTTCCTCGACTTCCTGGCTCTGCGCGGCCTCTTCCGCGGCCTTGATCTGGCGCTCGAGCACGTCGTTCTCGACCAGCTCGAAGATCGCCTTGTCGCCGCCGTCGCCGATGCGGTAGTCGGCCAGGCGCAGGATGCGGGTGTAGCCACCCGGACGGTTCGCGAAGCGCGGCCCGATCACGTCGAACAGCTTCTTGACCGCGGTCTTGTCCTGCAGGATCGAGACCGCCCGCCGGATGCGGTGCAACCGGTTGTCGTCGTTCGCGCCGCGCGCGAGCGTGATGATCTTCTCGACGAAGGGCCGCATCGCCTTGGCCTTGGCCAGGGTCGTCACGACGCGCTCGTGCATGATCACCGAGACGGTGAAGTTCTTGCGCAGCGCGGCGCGGTGCGCGGTGTTGCGGTTGAGATGTTTGCCAGCGACGCGGTGCTTCATGGCCGGGATCCGAAGGGCTCGATACTGATACTAGTGATATTCGTCGACGTTGATGCCGAGCGAGAGGCCGAGCGCGCTGAGCTTGCTCTTGACCTCCTTGAGCGAGGTCTTGCCGAAGTTGCGGACCTTCAGCAGCTCCGGCTCCGTCATGCGGACGAGATCGCGCATGACCGTGATGTTCTCGCTGTCGAGGCAGTTCTTGGCACGGACCGAGAGCTCGAGCATGTCGACGCTCTTGCTGAGCAGGTCGGCCATCTCGCGCCGCTTCGCACCCTCGTCACCCTCGGGCGCGAGCACGCCGCCCTCGACCGCGAGGTCTTCCTTGAACTCGAAGTACTGGACGAACGGGTTGAGGTGCTTGCGGTAGATCTTGCTGGCCTCGACGAGCGCCATCTCGGGCGAAACGGTGCCGTCGGTCCAGATCTCCAACACCAGACGGTCGTAGTCGGTCGACTTGCCGACGCGGGTGTTCTCGATCGCGTAGCGGACGCGGTGCACCGGGCTGAAGATCGAGTCGACGGGGATCGTGCCGATCTCCAGGTCCTCGGTGAGCGTGCAGATCTTCAGCTCGGGGTTGGCGATCTCGACGTTGTGGTC
>JAGQRB010000179.1 GCA_020425925.1 Planctomycetota bacterium | reverse complement strand
GCCGCTGCCAGCAGGTTCGGGTGCGCGACCGGCGCCGCAGCGATCGCCGCCTCCGCCGCCGCCGCAGTCGCGCCGAGCTTGTGATCGTAGACCGCGGCCCGGCCCGGGATCGTGGTCCAGCGCGGTTCGACGTTCGCACCGCGATAGAGCCGCTCCGCGCGCGCCGCCAACGGCCGCGTCACGAACATCAGGCTCTGGCCCTTGTTGCCGGCGCGCCCGGTACGGCCGCTGCGATGCACGTAGGTCGCCGAATCGATCGGCGGGTGAACGTGCACCACGCGCGTGACCGACTCGACATCGAGCCCGCGGGCGGCGACATCGGTCGCGATCAGCGTGCGCACCGTGCCCTGCTTGAACGCGTCGAGCGTGCGCGTGCGCTGGCGCTGCGCCAGGTCGCCGTTGAGCGGCAGCGCCGCGAAACCGTCGGCGTGCAGCCTGTCGGCGAGCGCGACCGTGTCCTCGCGGGTGCGGACGAAAACCAGCGTGCGCTCGTCGCCCGCCAGCAGCAGCAGGTTGACCAGCGCGCCGTAGTGTTCGCGACTGCCGATCTTGTAGGCGATGTGCTCGATGTCGGCGTGCACCGCGTCGGGCGCCGTGCCCTCGATCAGCAGCGGTTCGCGCTGGAACCGGTTGGCGAGCTCGAGCACCGCGCGCGGGAACGTCGCCGACACGAGGTGCGTCCGACGCTCGTCCGGCAACTGGTCGACGATGCCGTCGAGCTCGTCCTTGAAGCCGAGGTCGAGCATCTGGTCGGCCTCGTCGAGCACGAGCTGGCACACGCCGGACAGGTCGAGCGCGCCCTCGCGCAGATGGTCGAGCAGTCGGCCGGGCGTGCCGACGAGCACGGTCGGCGGCCGCCGCAGGCGCAGCCGTTCGGTCAGCACGTTGGTACCGCCGGTGACGACACCGCAGCGGACGTCGTCGAGATCGGCGAACAGCCAGCGCAGCTCCTCGGCGACCTGCATCGCGAGCTCGCGCGTCGGCGCGATCACGAGCGTCGTCGGCCCCTGGCGCTCGGCGCGTTCGAGACCGGCGGCGAGCGCGAAGCCGAGCGCGACGGTCTTGCCCGAGCCGGTCTGGGAGGTGATGCGCAGGTCGCGAGCACCGTCGTCGGCGTCGAGGATCGCGCACTGCACCGGCGTCAGCCGCTCGAAACCGCGGCGCTGCAGTGCCGGCACCAGCGCCGCCGGCGCAGCGAGCAGGGGATCGACCTCGGTGCCGGCGGGCCCATCGGACGCAGGATCCACCGCTTCGGGATCGGCCGCGCGGGACAACGACGGCTCGGCGTCGGGTTGGGCTTCGTCGGTTCTGGCGGCAGCGGCGGCGGCCGCGTTCGCCGCGGTCGCGGGCATCGAGGACATGCCGGAGTGTGGCGTCTGCCCGGCCCGAATGCAACGGACGCCGCGGCGATCGCGCGCCGACGCGCCTACTTCGGGACCACGACTTCGAGGATCGGACCGGTGTCATCGGCGGTGACGACGAACGGGAAGCGGTGCCGGCTGCCGTCGCCGACCTCGAGTTCGAGCTCCCAGACCCCGGGTGTGAACTGCTCGTCGTGCACGGTCGGTTTCTCCTGCCAGAACGAGAACCACTGCCAGCGCAGTGCCCGACCGTCCTTGCGCCAGGTCGCGAAGGCGCGCGTGGTCCAGCCGACGGCGCCGAGGTCGTAGCGCACCTGCCGGTGCACGCTCGCAGCCGCCACGAGACTCACGATCGTGCGCCGGCCGCCCGTCACCTCGAACGGCGGGTGCTCGATACAGAGCCCGTCGCCGACGTACGACGGCAGGTAGCTGCCCGGGCCGAACTCCGCCAGCCCGTGACCATCGCGGATCGCGACCGCCGAGCCCCCCATCGGCGCGCCGAGCAGGCCGAAGACGACATCGGCTCTGGCCACCGGATCGCCGGCCGCGTCGACCAGCCGGACCTCGACCTCGCCGAGCGCCGGCATGCGGATGTCGCCGAGGTCGTGACGTTGGCCGGGCGCCAGCGTACACGAGCCGAGCCCGCACACGACCTGGGCGCAGAAGCCCTTGCCGCGCGATTGCTGCAGCTGCAGCTGGTAGGTCCCGGCGGGCAACGGGCCGAGTTCGAACGGTTCGCCGGCCACGAGGTCGGTAGCCATCGCCACGTGGCCGCCGGGTCCGACGAGCACGACGGCCAGGCCGTCCGCCGCCGCGTCGGCCGCGAGACGGCCCACGACGCGACAGCTCGGCACCGCGCCGTCGCCAACCACGAGCTCGACCGGCGTCGGCGACGGTCGAACCTCCGGCCGCCGCAGGATCGGCGCGTGCCACGCGTCGCCCGGCGCGTAGACGAACAGCTCGTAGACCGCCGGTGCACAGCCGCGCAGCTCGAACGCGCCGTCGTCGCCGGTCGTCGCGGAGTCGGGCGTCGGCACGCCCTCGTCACCGTGCGCGACGATGCGCCAGCCAGCGAGCGCCGCGCCGGCCCGGTCGACGAGCCGGCCATGGATCTCGCGTTCGGACGCGAGCACCGGGTCCCAGGTCAGGTCGTCGCCGTCCCCCGCCTCGAACGAACGGCTGTCGACACCACCCTGATGGTCGGTGGCGGCGGCGAGCAGATCGCCGGCAGGCAGGTTGGCGAACTCGAACATGCCGTCCGCGCGCGTGAACGCGGCGGCGCGGCTCCAGCTCGGTCGCTGGTCGGCGATCCCTTCCCCGGGCGCGTTCGCGTCGACGACGTGCACGTGGGCCCGCTGCGGCTGGCCAGCGGCATCGTGCACGGTCCCGTGCAGCCGCACCGCGCGCCGCAGCCGCACCTCGACGAACTCCGGTTCGCCAGCAGTCACGCGGACCTCGCCTCGCCATGCCGCGTGCCCGACGGCTCCGGCGTGCAACGGCCACGGCTGGGCGAACGGCACGCCCTGCAATCGGAAGCTGCCGGTCGCATCGGTGAGCTCGGTCCGCAGGATCGCCCGACCCGCGTCGGGGCCGCCGACCATCGCGGTGTGCGAGTAGCCGTGGGCAACCCAGGCGCCGGCGAGCGGGCGGCCGTCGGCATCGAGCACGCGACCGGTGACCACGCCGGCCAGGCCCATGAGACGCAGCTCGAGCGCGCCCTGCTCGAACTCACGTACGGGGCGAGCCGCGCTGCCGGCGAAGCCGTCGGCGAAGGCGGCGACCAGCCCACCGGCAGCGACCGATCGCAGGAAGAACGCGCCGTTGCCGTCGGTGCGAGCGACCTCGAGCGCGTCGTCGCTGCCGGTGCCGAGCACGATGCAGGCGTCGGGCACGAGTCGACCTTCGGGATCGACGACCGTGCCGCGCACGTCGATGCCGGCGGGGATACGCAGCTCGACCTCGTTCACCGTGCCGGCCGCAACCTCAACCGCGGCGCTACCGCCCAGGCGACAGCGCACCTCGTACGCGCCGGGCGTGACCGGCCGGTAGAGCGCGACGCCGAAACGGTCGGCCAGCAGCCAACGCTGCGCGAACCAGTCGGCCGAGTCCGCGGGCGCCAGGCACACCCACATCGCGGGCGCGGGACCGCCGTCGCTCCAGCGAACCTGCACCGACAAGGTCGCGATCGCATCCGCCGGTGCGGCCGCAGCCGCGACCGGACCTGCGGGCGCGCGCTCGGGCGCGGGCTCGGCGCCGCGATTCACGGCGGCGGTGTCGCGCGCCAGCGGGCTCGGGGTCGACGTC
>JAGQRB010000178.1 GCA_020425925.1 Planctomycetota bacterium | reverse complement strand
TGTCCGGCGTCGTCGCAGAGGCCCTCGAAGCCGTGCCGCGCCGCCTCGACGTGCTGCGCGACGCTGCCCATCTCGCCCCGCTTGATCCGCAGCGACGCGATCAGGCGATGGATCTTGGCCAACAGCAGGCGGACCGGCGCCGGCACCGACTCGGCGCCGGCGAACCACTTCGCGAGCCCGCGCTGCAGCTGCTGCGCGGTCTGCTCGGCGGCGTCGAACCGCCCGAGCGTGTCCTGCAGCTCGAACAGGTCGTAGAGCGCGCGCAACCGTGCCAGCTCGATGCGCTCGCGGAAGCGCTCGTCGGCGACCAACCGGTCGAACAGTTCGATCGCGTCGTGCAGCACGTCGGCGCCCATCTCGAGCGCGGCCGGCAGATTGCGCAGCTTGTCGACGGCGACGTTGGCGAGCAGACGCTCGACGGTCTCGATGCTGACTTCGACACCGCGATCGGCGCGCCTGACCTGCTCCTCGAGCGAGGCGTTCGCCGCCGCGAGCGCGCTGTTCGCGGCGGTGGTCTTGTCGACCTGCCGGGTCAGGACCTCGGCCGCGCGCCGCTGCTGCCACAACAGCACGAGCGGCAACAGCGCCAGGAACAGCAGCGCGACGCCGACCGCCGCCGCGACCGCGCGATGACGCCGGACCAGCCGTCGAGCCCGCACCGCGAACGGCAGCCGGCGGGCGGTGACGGCGCGACCGTCGAGCGTCGCCTGCAGGTCGTCGGCGAACGCCAATGCGGTCGGGTAGCGGCGGTGACGCTCGAGGTCCATGGCGCGGTCGAGCACGAGCCGCAGCTCGGTCGGCACGCCGGCGCGATGCCGCAGGTCCTCGCGCTCGCCGGCCAGGATGCGGCGGCGCAGCTCCTCGGCACAGGCGATCGGGAACGGCGGACGCAGGCCGAGCAGACAGTGCATCGTCGCGGCGAGCGCGTAGACGTCGGTGCGTTCGTCGGCAGGTTCGCCGCGCACCTGCTCGGGTGCCATGTAGGCCGGCGAGCCGGCGGTGGACCCGGTGCGCGTCAGCCGCGCATCGTCGCGCCCGCGCGCCAGCCCGAAGTCGAGCACGATCGCCTGGCCGTCCGGCGTCAACATCAGGTTCGACGGCTTGAGGTCGCGGTGCAGGACGCCGCGCGCATGGGCGTGGTGGATGCCGAGCGCAGCCTTGCGGACGAGCCGCACCACCGCCTGGCGGTAGTCGTTCGCGAACACACCGTCGCCGTCCGGTGTTGCAGCGTCGCCGCCAATCGCGGCATGCAGGTCGGCACCGACGAGCCGCCGCGGGTCGGCAGCCGCGAGCGCCGCGACGACGTCGTCACCGCTGCCGCCGCGCAGCAGCGGCATGGCGAAGTACGGCACGCCGCCGGCCAGACCCGAGGCCAGGATCGGCACGATCGCCGGGTGCTCGAGTCGGGCGACGGCGTCGATCTCGCGCTGGAAGCGATCGCGCGCGCCTTCGAACAGCAGCAGCTCGGGCCGCAGGACCTTGAGCGCGACCAGCCGACCGAGCGAGAGCTGTCGGGCACGGAACACCACCCCCATGCCACCGGCTCCGAGCCGGCCCTCGAGCGCGAAGTCGCCGAAGCGCTCGGGCAACTCCGATCGCGGCTCGTCGAGCAACCCGGTGCCGCGCAGTTCGGCGAGGGCCGCGCGCAGCTCGTCGGCGTCCTCGGGGTATCGCAGCAGCAAGCGCTCGACGCCGGGCTCGCCGTCGGCTTCGAGCGCTGCGAGCGCCTGTGCCAGCAGCTCGGTGAGCGGCTCGGCTGCGCCGTTGTCATCGGCACCGGACTGGCTCGGATCGGGGGTCATGGTCGGGGGGCGAGACGGCGGCTACGCTGCGGGCAGGATATGACCGATTCCAGCCTTCCGCTCGTGACGCAGGCGCGCGCCGACGACCGGGAGGCGATCGAGCGGCTGCTGGTCCGTCACCTGCCGCGGCTGCAGGCGTGGCTCGGTCTGCGCATGGGTGCCCAGCTGCGGGCGCGGGAGACGCCCGAGGACCTGGTGCAGTCGGTCGCGCGCGAGGTGCTCGAGGACCTCGGCGGCTTCGAGTGGCGCAGCGAGGCGTCGTTCCGCCACTGGCTGTTCCTCAGGGCGCAGCGCAAGCTCGTCGACAAGGCCCGCCACGTCGGCGCCGAGCAGCGCTCGCCGGCGCGCGAACGCCCGCTCGAGACGCCGTCCGGCGAGGTCCCCCACGCCGGCCGCTGGCTGACACCGAGCGGCGAGGCCGCGAGCCTCGAGGAGGTGCGCCGCATCGAGCAGGCGTTCGCGACCCTCAGTGACGACTACCGCGAAGCGATCAGCCTGCGGCGGCTGTGCGGCATGAGCTACGCCGAGATCGCCGAGCGCATGCAGCGCTCCGAGTCGGCCGTGCTCAATCTCGTGCATCGCGGTCTCGCACAGCTGGCGTTGCGGTTGCGTCGGCTGCGGCGCGAGGCCACGTCCGACTGATTCGTCGGCGCGCTCAGGTACCGATCTGGGCCTGCAGCCCGCGCGAGAACGCAAACGTGCCGAGGAACGGTCCCGCCGGGTCGAGCACCGCCCACTGGCAGAACAGGCTGAGGCCGATGAACTGCGGATCGGTCGGGATCGGCAGCGGCGCCGCGGCGGTGCCGGCCGCGGTCGTGAATCGGTGCGGCAGCGCGAACAGCGGGAAGTCGACGAGCTGCCGGCAGCCGCCGCCGTGGTTGATGTCGTTGCTGCCGAGCGAGGCGACCGCGAACGCCAGCGTCTGCGGCAGCGCCTGCGACACCGTCACCGCGAACGACGCGTTGCCGACGGTCGGCAGCCCGACCGCGTCGATCCGCGGTTCGCCCGGCGCACCGGCGCATCCGGTGCCGTAGGGCAGCACGAACGCGACGCTGGTGTGGTTCGGATCGTAGACCCACGGCTCGAGGCCGCTGACCCCGTCGTCGCAGGCGAAGAACGTCCGCGCGCCATCGGCGAAGAAGCCCTCGAGCCGCACCGCGCCGTGCCCGGGGCCACCGAAGCCCGATACCTGCCGCGTACTCGCGGCGGTGCCGTTCGACAGCCACAGCTGCAGACCGTTCTGCGGATCGCTGGCCGCGAAATGCAGCTGGGTGCCGCCGATCGCGGCGAGCAGCGTACCGGGGATCGGCCCGCTGGCCTGACCCGGCGCGATGTCGAGCACGAGCTGCGTCGTCGCCGGCGTGCCGCCCGAACGCCACAGCTCGGCGCCGGTCCCGCTGCCGTCGTCGTGCAGGAAGAATAGCCCGGCCTGGGTCCAGGTCAGGTCGGTGAACGCGGTCGACGACGTCGTTCCGGTCGCGGTGATGGCGACCGTGCCGGCGGCAGTGCCGTCGCAGACGTGGACCTGCCGGCTGCCGTTGACCACGGCCGTGAAGTAGAGATCGGCGCCCGCCGCGGTCAGCTGCTGCGGGCTGGCGCTGCCGGCACCCGGACTCAGATCGACGACCAGCCCCGTGCCGGCGGCGGTGCCGTCGCTGCGCCACAGCTCGACGCCGTTGGCCGGCGTGTAGGCGGTGAAGTAGAGCACGCCGCCGACCGCCGTGAGCCGGGTCGGCGTCGAGCTCGCCGGGCCGGGGATCAGGTCGGCGACGAGTTGCGTGCCGGCCAGCGTACCGTCACTGACCCAGAGCTCGCTGCCGTGGCTACCGTCGTCGGCGACGAAGAACATCAGGTTGCCGGCGACGGTGAAGTCGGCGGTCTGCAGCGAACTGCCGCTGCCCGGCCGGACGTCGAACAGTTCGAACGTGCCGGCGGCAGTGCCGTCGCTGATCCACGGCTCGGTGCCGGTGCCGCCGGAGTGGCCGGTGAACACGACGCGGTTGCCGAACGTCACGAGTTCGCGCGGCAGCAGCCCCGACGTCGACGTCAGCTGCACGGTGCCCGCGGCGGTGCCATCGGTGACGAACAGCTGCTCGCCCTGCGCCGGCGCCTGCGCGGTGAAGAACACCTCGTTGCCGCGCGTCGCGCGGTGCTGTGGATTGCTGCCGGTCGAGCCCGGGTAGAGGTTGACGATCAGCCCGGTGCCGGACGGCGTGCCGTCGGTGACGTAGGGTTCCCGGCCGGCGGCGTTCGAGCCGGCGCAGAAGAAGATCCGGCTGCCGACGTTCGCGAACAGCATCGGCGACGAGTCGGCGACCGGCGGCGCGACGTCGTCGAGCAGCGCCGTGTTGGCCAGGCTGCCGTCGGTGATGCACGGCTCCCACGTGCCGGCGCCACCGACCGAGCCACGGAACAGCAAGCGACTGCCGAACACCGTCAGCCCGGTCGCGTTGAGCGAGCCGGTGCCGGGCACGAGGTCACCGACCAGGCCGGTGCCGGCCGCGGTACCGTCGGTCGCGAACAGCTCGTTGCCGACCCCGGCGCGTGTCGCCGCGAACCAGAGCCGGCCGCCGACCACCGTGTAGTCGGTCGGATCCGACGACGCGCTGCCCGGGTTGAGATCGAGCAGCTGGTAGGTACCCGCGACGGTGCCGTCGGTGCGCCACGGCTCGCGCTGTCCGGATGGCGTCGTCGCGGCGAAGTAGACCGCGCCGGCGTGGGCCATGAGGCCGTCTGGGTTGCTCGACGTGACACCGGGATAGAGGTCGCCGAGCAGCGCGGTGCCGGCGGCGGTGCCGTCGGTGACGAACAGCTCGCGGCCGACCCCGGTGACGTTGGCGAGAAACACCGCTCGCCCCCCTAGCGCGGTGAACTGCCGCGGCTGTGACGAGCCGGTGCCGGGTTCGAGTTCGGCGAGCTGGAAGGTACCAGCCGCGGTACCGTCGCTGACGCACGGCTCGTAGCCGGTGCCGAGGTTGGCCGCGAACAACAGCCGGTTGCCGAACGGCGCGAAGTCGGCGAGCCCGGTGTTGCCGGTCCCCGGCGTCAGGTCGGCGACCAGGCTGACCGCGGCGTTGGGGCCGGTGAGCCGGTGCAGTTCGTTGCCCGTGGTCGGCGAGTAGATCGAGAAGTACAGCGCGCTGCCGACCGCGGTCAGCTGGTCGGGCGCGGCGCTGCCGATGCCGGGCTGCATGTCGACGTACTGCGCGGTACCGGCCGCGGTGCCGTCGCTGCGCCACAGCTCGACGCCGTGACTGCCGTCGTCGGCGGCGAACCAGACGTAGCCGCCGTAGACGACGAGGTCCTGCGGCGCGGAGCCGACGGCGCCGGGCCGAATGTCCTTGACGAGCATCGTGCCCGCGGTCGTGCCGTCGGTCTTCCAGAGCTCGCGGCCGAGGCCGGGCACGTTCGCCGCGAACAGCACCTTGTTGCCGAGCACGGTGAGGAACTGCGGTGAGCTGTCCGCGTCGGGCGCGAGGTCGCGCAGCAGGCGCGTGCCAACGGCCGTGCCGTCGGTGACGTACGGTTCGAGCCCGAACGCGCCGTCGGCGACGAACACCGCGCGCGATCCGATGACGTGGAACGGCTCGGTTCCGCTCGACCGCTGACCGCTGGTGTTGTTGGTGACCAGGTTGGCGACCAGGCTCTGCGCCGGGGCCGCCGCGGCGAGTCCGAGGATGCACAGCAGACGGAGATGCAGGTTCATGACCTGCCCAGGAGCGGATCGACCGGCGGGATCTCGCGCTCGATCTCGAAAACCGGAAGTGCGTGGCGACCTCGGGCCAGTTCTGATCGATTCGGCGAAACCACGCCACCGTGGCGCGACACTCACTCGCCCCCGGTCGACCCGCGCATCCGTGTTTCATGGCCTCCAAACCGACTCCCCTCCCCCTGCTGTCCACCATTGCCGTGCTCGCTGCGCCTGCGATCTCGCAGAGCGGCGTCAGTTGGAACCTGCTGTCCGGCGTCCAGAGCCCGCCGGTCCGCGCCTACTTCGCCATGGCAACGGATCATGCGCGCGCGCAGGTCGCGATGTTCGGCGGCCTGCTGAACAACGGGTTCCTCGGCGACACCTGGACCTGGGACGGTTCGGCGTGGACCGCGGCGAGCCCGACCCAGAGCCCGTCGGCACGCTACCGCCACGCGATGGCGTTCGATCCGGTCAACGCCAAGATGCTGCTGTTCGGCGGCTACGACACCGGCAGCGACAACCTGCAGGACACCTGGCTCTTCGACGGAGTCGACTGGCAGCAGGTCGCTCCGTCGACCTCGCCGCCGGGCCGCACCGACCACGCGATGGCCAGCGATCTGGTCCGTCAGCGCGTCGTCCTGTTCGGCGGCTTCCGGCCGACCAGTGGCCGGCTCGGCGACACCTGGGAATGGGACGGCACGACCTGGTCACAGAGGTCCGCGGTCGGTCCGACGCCCCGATATGACGCGATGATGGTCTACGACCTCGCGCGCGCCGAGACGGTGCTGCACGGCGGCTACGTCGCGACGAGCGTGCACCAGGTCGACACCTGGGTGTGGGACGGCACGAGCTGGACCGAGCGCACGCCGGCGCATTTCCCACCGTCGCGCGGAAGCGCCGCCATCGCGTTCGACCTCGCGCGCAACCTGGCCGTCGTGAGCGGCGGCTACCGAGGTGGCGGCAACTCGTCGAACGTCCTGCTCGACACCTGGGAGTGGGACGGCGTCGACTGGGTGGAGACGACGCCGTTGCGCGAGTCGGCCCACTGGTACGCGCACGGCCTCGCCTACGATCCGGTGCGCGGCCGGACGATCGCGTTCTGCGGCTCCCGAAACTACAGCCTGCTGCCGGTGACCTCCGAGTACGGCGCCTACGGCGTCGCCCCGGTGCTCACGCCGAACGGCAGCGGCTGTCCGGGCAGCACCGGCGTGCCGTTGGTCTTCGTCAATCAGTTCACCTCGCCGTGGATCGGTGACAAGTGGAACGTCGAGGTGCGAAACGTCCCGGCCGGCGGCATCCCGGTGCTCGCGATCGGCCTCGCAGCGACATCGGTGCCGATTCCCGGCACGACGGGATGCACCCAGCTGACGACCGCGGAGGCGCCCGTCCTGCTGCAGGCCGTGAACGGAACCGGTCGCTGGGTCCAGTACCTGCCCGGCGATCCGGCGCTGGTCGGCGTCTCGCTGCACTACCAGGGCGTCGTCCTGCAGGCGGGCTCGAGCAACGCGCTCGACATCGCGGTCAGCGCCGGACTGCAGGCGACGATGGGGATGTGGTAGTCGGGGGTCTGCGGCGGCGGCGCTAGCCGTTCTCGCGCCGCCACTCGAAGCGCCGCGGCGTGCCGCCCTTGGCGAAACCGACGGTGGCGCGCAGGACACCCGCCGGCGAGAGCTCGTAGACGATGCGCTTCGGGTAGGAATGGCGCGGGTTGTCGAACACCGCGCGCTTCGTCCCCGGTTCGGCGCCCGGTTCGCTGCCCAGCTCCGTCAGCACGAACTCCGTCGGCTTGCCGCCGCCGGGCTGCGCGATGTAGACCAGCCCCTCCTCGCGCTCGACGATCTGCAGGTACTCGAACGCGACCATGCGTCCCTTGGTGTTGACCGTTCGCGACACGGCGAGCATCGCGCCACCGGCCGGCGGCGACCAGCGCTCCTCGATCGACGATCCCGAGCTCCTCGTGCCGACCCAGGCGCCGGCCAACCAGGTCAGGTCGGCGATCGTGGCCTTGGCCGGTGCGGGCATCGCGATGTCCTCGACGTGGCGATAGAGCCCGACGGCTTCCCGCCCCTCGGGAGGATCGATCGTGACGCCCACGATCAGTCCATCATCCGTGATGCGGAACGTCCGTCGGATCCGGCCGATGCCCGACGCGCCCGCCTCGCGCACGAACCCGACGCTGTAGTCGAACATGTCGTCGTGCCATGCGCCGCGATAGCGCGAGACCTTGTCCGCGTCCGCGATCTCCGTCACCGAACCATCGAGCGCGACGCGCACGTCGCGGTGCCCGGAGCCATGGCCGTTCAGGACGATCGCGCCCGCCGCGACCCCGAGCGAGAACTTCAGGCTCATCGGCGGACCCAGCTGCTCGAGGCGGCGCCCTTCGGTGCGGTCTTCGACCCAGACCCACTCGCCGTCCAGCGCACGGATGCCGGCGGGCGGCTCCGCTTGCGCGCTCTGGCCCGGCTCGCTCTGGCCCGGCTCGCTCTGGGCCGGCGCGGTCCGCGCAACACCGAGAGCGACGAGAAGTGCCGCTGCCGCGGCCGATCGAGTGCGTGGTCGCATCAATGAGTCCCCTGTCGAGTCGCGGGCCGTTCGCGCAGCGCACCTGCGGAACTCGCCCGACGGCGGAGCTTACCTGTCGAGCAACCGCCACGGAAGGCGAGCGCGACCGTCAGCGTACGGCGCCGCCGATCGGCGGCGTGGTCTGCAGCGGCAGCCCGGTCCCGGTAACGGCGTGCAACCAGACGCTCGGATGACCCGGCACCGCAGCGGGCACGTTCCAGGCCAGCGTCGCGCTGCCGAAGGCATCGGCGAGCAGCAGAGCGAACGGGATCGGCAGCGGCGCGAACAGCGGCTGTTCGACCAGCGGCTCGGGCCGCTCGGCCAGTCCGAAGCTCGCGAAGACTCCGATCGGCGCGTTCGGCTCGGCCGTGAGTACGGCGATCCACACCGACGACCTCACGATCGGCAGCAGCTGGTCGACACCGGCAACGAAGCCCGTCGGCAGCAGCGTGCAACCCGCCGGTATCGTGTTGAACGTGCAGCGGTCGTAGCGACCCGCAGCGCCGCCGACGGCGAGCGGACAGACCGACGGCGCGCCGCTGACGAAGCTGCTGTCGGACACCCAGATCGCGCTGGCGGTATCCGCTGCGAGCGCCGCGGCGAACGGCCCGCCGGTCGCGGTCACGCGGCTGGCCTGCAGCGTCGAGCGGATCAGTTGGATGCCGACGCCACCGAAGTTGGTCGACGACAGCGCAGCGGTGAACGTCGAGTTGGTCGCGAGCACGTGCGAGTCGGCGGCGGTCAGCGCGAACGGCAGGAAGGTGCCCGGCATCGCCAGCACCTCGGTGTCGCGGCAGACCAGCGTGCAGTCCGCGACCCGCAGGCCGGACGTACCGGCGCATCGCACCGAGCAACCGTCCAGCACGACGGTCCCGCGATCGGCCTGCAGGCGATGGCTGACCGTGATCCCGCCGACCAAAGCAGTGTTGCCGACGAAGTTGAGGTCGACGAGCGTGACCGTCTCGTGCGGCTGGATGTCGATGTCGGACGGGCCCTGCTGCGCCGCGCAGAAGATGTTCTGGGCGCAGGCCGGCGGCACGAACGCCGGGTCGAACTCGATGTCGACCCGGCCGCCCGGCAGACCGCGGATCGTGACCCCGGTCGTGATCTCGACGTGCGCGTAGGTCCCCGGCTGCACCAGGATCACGTCGCCGCTGCTCGCGATCGCGAGCGCGTCGCGGATCTGCGGAAGCGCGCCGGGGCCGACCAGGTGGATGCTCTGAGCCGGCAGTTGCAGCGCGGCGATGGCCAAGAGTGCGACGGCGGCTCGCATCGACAGATCTCAAGGCAAGAAGCCGGAGAAGGCAACCGGCGCCGGCCACCCCGAGCCCCTCGTTCCTCGCCTCACCGTCCGGTGCGAACGAGCAACCGGAAAGCCGCCGCGATCCAGCACGCGAACGCGAACCCCCAGGCCAGCCACGAGGCGCCGAGGAGCACGACCGCACCCGGGCTGGCCGAGTTCGCGGCGGCCTGCTGCCACGCCCGGTCGCAGGCGTCGGCCAGCCACAGGCTGCCGCCGCCGAGGCAGAGGAGGGCGATCGTGGCGAGGAGGCGCGGCATGGTGGGTCCGATTTCGATCATCGACCGCGCGCGGGCCGGCGCTGAGTCTCTCACCGGTCTCGCGGCCGCCGCCGGCGCCGGCAGCGTGGCCGGCCGTCCGCTCCACATCGGCTCGCGGCAGCTCCGTTCGCGCTTCCGCTCGCAAGTGCCCGCGGGGCGGGCCGCCCCGCCGCTACCATCGCTCCGCTCCGAGACCGCCGCACGACGAGCTGCCATGACCGACGACCGCGATCGCACTCGAGCTGCCGACGATGGCAGCGCCACGCCCTTGCCGGGTGAACAGGCCGGCGACCGTATCGATCGCTACACGCTGCTCGGACCGATCGGCGAGGGCGGCATGGGCTCGGTCTGGCTCGCCGAGCAGCACGAGCCGGTCGCCCGCCGGGTCGCGCTGAAGGTGATCAAGTTCGGCATGGACACGCGCGAGGTCGTGCGGCGGTTCGAGACCGAACGGCAGGCGCTGGCGCTGATGGATCACCCCAACATCGCCAAGGTCCTCGACGGCGGCGCCACCGCTGCCGGCCGGCCGTTCTTCGTCATGGAGCTGGTCGAGGGCGAACCGATCACCGACTACTGCGATCGGCGGCAGCTGGAGCTGCGCGATCGCCTGCTGCTGTTCTCGCAGGTCTGCGACGCGATCCAGCACGCCCACCACAAGGGCCTGATCCATCGCGACATCAAGCCTTCGAACGTCCTGGTGTCGGAACGCGACGGCACCGCCGTGCCGAAGGTGATCGACTTCGGCATCGCCAAGGCGACCGGCACCGAGATCGCGCAGCAGACGATGCTGACGCAGCACGACCAGCTGATCGGCACGCCGGAGTACATGTCGCCCGAACAGGCCGGCATGACCGACGAGGACATCGACACACGGGCCGACGTCTACTCGCTGGGTGCGCTGCTGTACGAACTGTTGACCGGCACCAAGCCGTTCGACATGCGCGAGATCGTGCAGCACGGCTACCTGGAACTCCTGCGGCGGATCCGGGAGGTCGATCCGGAGAAGCCGTCGACGCGGGTCGCTTCGCAGGCCGTATCGCGTGGATCGGCGACGCGGTTGGCCACGCGGCTGCGCGGCGACCTCGACTGGATCGTCATGAAATCGCTGGAGAAGGACCGTCGCCGCCGCTACGCGACGGCGAGCGAGTTCGCCAATGACATCGGCCGCTACCTCGCCGACGAGGCAGTCGTCACCGTGCCCCCGAGCGCGTTGTACCGGTTGCACAAGTTCATGCGCCGCCGGCGCAAGACGGTTGCCGTCGCCGCCGCGATCTCGTTCCTGCTGATCGTGGGCTCGATCGGCACCGGGATCGGCTGGTACGAGACCGGAGCCGCCAACCGGGCGCTGAGCCAGGCGCTCGACGAGCTGCGGCAGGTCGCGGCGTTCCAGTCGGAGCAGCTCGGCGACCTCGACGTCAACTTGATGGGGGCTCGCATGCGCACCTCGCTGCTCGATGCCGCCGAACCCGGCCAGCGCGACGCCGTCGAGCGCAGTATCGCCGGCATCAACTTCACCAATCTCGCGATGCAGGCGCTCGAGCACAACGTCTTCGACCGCACGCTGGCCGCGATCGACCGTCAGTTCGGGGAACGATCGCTGGTCCGGGCACGCCTGCTCACGAGTACCGCGGAGACCTTGAACCAGCTCGGGCTGACGGGCCGCGCCGAGGAACCGCAAGCGCGAGCGATCGCGATCCTGCGCGAACAGCTCGGCGACGAGCACCCCGACACGCTCGCGGCGCTGAGCTCCCGCGCGGTGATGCTGCACGAGCTCGACCGCTTCGGCGAGGCCGAACAGCTGCATCGCACCGTGTGGCAGCTGCGCGCCGAACGGCTCGGCCCCGACGATCCGTTGACGCTGACGTCGTTCAACAACATCGGCCGCGCGCTGATGAGACAGGGCAAGATCGACGAGGCCGAGCCCTACCTGCGCGGTGCACTCGAGCAGAAGCGCAAGCTCCTCGGCGAACGCGACCCTTCCACGATCGCGGCGCTCAACGCGGTCAGCCAGCTGGACAAGATGCGCGGCGACTACGCCGCCGCCGAGACCGCTGCCAGGCAGGTGCACGAGGCCTACCTCGACCGCTACGGCGGCGACGACGTGCGCACCTACACGGCCCGCAAGCTGATCGGCGAGATGCTGTGGCGACAGCGCAAGTTCGCGGCCGCGGAGCCCCACTTCCGAGCGGCCTACGAAGGCACCCGGAAGGCACTCGGAGACGACCACCCCGACACGCTCGCCGCGCTCAACGATCTCGGCAACCTGATGATCGATCTGAAGCGCTTCGAGGAAGCCGAGACCCTGATGCGCGAGGTCGTAGATCGCAAGCGTCGCGCCATGGGCGCGCGGCATTCGAGCACGATGATCTCGCTGAACAACCTGGCGCTGCTGCTGCAGGACCTGAAGCGCTTCGACGAGGCACTGCCGCTGCTGCAGGAGACGCGCGACATCTGCCTCGAGATCGTCGGCGAACGGCACGAGCACACGCTGACGGCGAGCGGCAACCTGGCGCGCCTGCTGCTGGCGCTCGGCAGGCGCGAGGAGAGCGTCGCGATGATGCAGGAGAACTGTCGAATCGGCGCGTCGCTCTACGGTGCGGATCATCCGAACCTCGCGATCCAGAACTTCAACCTGGCGGCCACGCTGCGCGATCTGCGCCGATTCGACGCATCGGCCGAACGCTTCTCCGAGGTGGTCGCCCAGCAGCGCGGAGCTCCGGCCGACCAGCGGTTCCTGCTGGGCCAGGCGCTCGGCGGTCTCGGCTTCTGCCGCATCGAGCTCGGCGAGTTCGCCGACGCCGAGACCGTGCTGCGCGAGTCGATCGAGCTCCAGAAGCAGGCCGACAACGCCGAGCTCTACGTGCCGATGCTGACCTGCGCGCTCGCGACCGCGATCGCGAAGCAGCATCGCTTCGCCGAGGCAGAGCCGCTGCTGGTCGACGCGGGCGAGCGGCTGGTCCAGGTTCCGACCGCCGGCGGCAAGGCCGACTCGATCACGGCTGCGCTGCAGCGGGTGGTCGACTTCTATCGTGACTGGCACACCGCTGATCCCGCCGGCGGCCACGACGCCGAGGCGACGGCCTGGCAGCAGCGGCTGCAGGAACGACCGACCAAGTAGCGCCGGAGCGCGGTTCGTCTTCGTGGCCTACCCTCCCGAGATCCGTGCACCGCGGCAGCGAGCGGCGAACCAGCGTGCGGCATCGGCCGAAACGCAGGGAACGCGAAACCTCACCCGCCTGCCGTCGTATCCCCTGCGATGAAGACCCGGCCCCGCTGGCTCACTGCGCCCGCACGGACTCTGCTCGCGGCCACGTCGATTCTGGTGCAAGGCTGCGCCGCCAAGCCCGACGCGAACCCCGACCCCGACCACTTCGTCGTGCGCGCGCGCTTCGAGCCCGAGGTCGCGCGCGCCGGAGAAGCCGTTCGACTCGTGCTGCAGGCGACGACGAGCGGCGGCCACCACGCCTATGGTTCGCTCGAGCAGAACAACGTGCCGGTCGCACTCGATCGCGATGCGGTCGATTTCGGCGGACTGGCGCCACTCGGTGAGGCCCGAGTTCCCGAAGGCGAACCATGCGAGGACTCCGGCATCGTGATGTTCCCGTTGCCCGACGAGTTCGAGGTCGTCCAGGAGCTGACGGTTCCGGCGACGCACGTTGCCGGCGAAGTCACGGTCCGTGGCTCGTTGCGCTATCAACTCTGCAACGAGCAATCGTGCGATGCGCCGAAGGTCGCAGCGTTCGCGGCAACACTGAGAGTGGAGCCGATGGCGTTCCGGCCAGCGGTCTCCGATCCGCCGAGCGGCCACACGATCGTCAGCGACGATCCGACGCGGGCGATCGAGATCGCGAGGGTCGAGGGCAGGCTGCTGCTCTACAACTTCTCAGGCTTCCAATGTGCGACCTGCCGCGGCATGGAGAGCTTCGTGTTCGGCGATCCGGAGGTCGCGGCGCTGATGCGAACCCACTTCGTCGAGAGCCGCCTTCACGTCGATGCGCAGAACGCGCTCTCCGCCGAGCGGTTCGCCGACAACCGCCGGCTGCGCGATGGGCTCGCGGGCACCATGGCGACGCCCTGCTTCGTCGTGGTCGATCCCCGGGACGGCAAGACGATCGCGAAACACGAACTGCGGGGCGGACCGGCGTCCTGGACCGGGCAGTGGACGGAGTTCCTGAACGACACCGTGCGGGACGCCGGTCGCTGAGACACCTTGGCTTCAGCGCGCGGCGAACCCGACCGTCGTGAACTCCGCGACGTTCGGCGCGCCCGGCGTGATCCGCAGAGCCGGCAGATCACCGAGCGACATCACGACACAGGCGTAGGTCGACGCGTTGCACACCTCGTGCCCGGGGTCCGAGAGCAACGCAACGATCTCCTCGACGCCGCAGGGCCCGTCGCCGGCGAGGCCGCGTTCGATCGCCGCGAAGCGGCTGCAGCGGGCACCGTAGTCGGTGATCTTCCGGCCGTCCGCGGCCATCGCGCGCGCCAGCCAGCCGGCGTAGTCGTCACTGGCGACGGGGTGGTTGGTGTGCCAGACCCGTTCGGGCCCGCCGGCCGGAACGAAGCGGACGACCGCGTTGGCCGAACACTCGTGGCAGGTGACGTCGTCGGGGCCGCCGATCGTGTAGGCCTGGCCGCTGGCGTGCCGGACGCTGTGGACGAACTCGCGCGCCGCCGTGACATCGGGACGCGCCAGCGCGCCGCGCACCACGAACGCGACCGGCAGCCCATCGCGACACGGCTCGAGCGGCAGGATGGTGTTGACCGCGAGCGCGACCCGGCCGCTGTTCACCCCCATCGCGCCGATCAACCCCGGCACCGTGACCACGAGACTCTGCAGCTCCGAATCGCTGTGATGGATGCGAAGCACCGTCGGGTAGCGGTGCATCCACGCCGGGATGTCGAGGTTCTGCGCCACCAGCGTCGGTTGCGCATCGCGCCGGGCGATGCCGAGCGAGGTGCACTTCTCGGCCCGGCGCATCATCGACTGCACCCAGTACTCGTCGACGAGCTGGTAGACCAACATCGTCTCGAACGGCTGCCCGGCGCCGGCGGCGATGCCGCGGACCTCGTCGAGCAGGTCGGGGGTGTGGCGCCGGATCGCGTCGCCGTAGCGCGTCGACTCGAGGAACCAGGTCACGAACTCCGCCGCCGACAGCTCGCTGCGGTCCGCGAGGTCGCGCTCGAAGAACGGCAGCAGCGCCGCGATCTGCTGCTTTAGCGCCTGGCCGTGCGTGAGGCCGCGCTCGTACGGCGTGCCCTCGAGATCGACGACCTCGACCGTGCGCGTCTGCTGCTGCGCCAGGCCGAGGGAAGCGAGAACGAGAGCGACGAGCCGGCTCAAGAGCTTCATGGTCGCGCCACGCTAGCAGCCGGTCGCGGAGGCGGGAAGCACCGCGCTGGCCACGGGCGCGGGGACGGCGGACCCGGGCGAAAGACCGGACTCGCCTTAGCGAGCCGACCGCAGGCTCGCCCCTGCATCGCCAGCTACAGTCGGAACTCCCCCAACCACGCCCACGATGCAGACCGACCGCGACGCAGACTCCGCCGTTCGAATCGTCGACTACACGCCGGCCCACCGACTCGCGTTCCAGCGCCTCAACTACGCCTGGATCGAGCGCTACTTCACGATCGAAGAACCCGACCGCAAGGCGCTCGACGATCCCGAGACCAAGATCCTCGCACCCGGCGGCGCGATCCTGATCGCGCTGCTCGGCGACGAACCGGTCGGCACCTGTGCGCTGTTGCGGCACGACGCGGCCACCTTCGAACTGGCGAAGATGTGCGTCGACGAGAGCGCGCAGGGCCGCGGCATCGGCCGCCGCCTCGGTGAAGCGGCGATCCGGCGCGCCCACGAACTCGGCGCGACCGAGCTGTTCCTCGAGAGCAACTCGACGCTCGTGCCTGCGCTCGAGCTCTACCGCCGCCTCGGGTTCGTCGAGGTGGCCTGCGAGCCGACGCCCTACGCGCGCTGTGACGTTCGGATGGTCCTGCGCCGGCGCTGACCCGGACCGTCCGAGGCAACGCGGGTCGGTTCCATCTCAGTAGCGCCGCTCGCCGTACCGCTGGAGCAGCGCAGGCGCGTCGTCCACGGTGCGGAACGGAACGACGGGCCCGGGCACGCTGAACGCACTGCGCATCCGCGAATCGTCCGCGGACGTCCACGGCCGCTCTTCGAGGTAGACCGCGCCGTCGAACCGGACCCGCCCCTCGTAGATCCGGCGGTCGTCCGACGTCTTCGGCCGAATCAACGGGATCTCGAGCGTCAGCTCGTAGGTGCCCATCTGGCGCGCGGAGGTCCCGAGCAGTGGGTCGCCACCGACCGTGCGAAGATCCCGCGACGGCGAACGCATGTCCGTCGACGGCAGCAGCGAGACGCCGAGCCCGGCGCTGCCATTGAGCGCGACGGCGAACGTGATCGTGGTCTCGACCGTGCGGTTCGCGAGCCCCTTGGCGGACACGTTCGGGACAGCGAGCAGCTGGTCGAAGGTCGCGACCAGCGCACGCGCGACGTAACCATCCTTGGTTTCGCTCGCCGGCATGTTCGCGAGCTCCGCCGGAACGAACGAGAAGTCGATCTTGGTCTGCTGCGAACTCGTGGCGGCCTTCGACACGCCGAAGTTCGGCGTCAACGACGAACCCGCGTAGCCCGAGAACGGGAACACGGCCGCGATGTTGCCGGAGTCGGTCTCGACCAGCTGGGTCGTGCCCGTGAACGTGCCTTCGCCCTCCTGCGGGGTCAGGCCCTCGGCGACGTTCTTGGCGGCCTGCTCGGCCTGCACCCGGGAGTCGATCACGCGGAACGCGCGGGCCAGCTGGGCGCGGATCTCCTGGATCACCGCGGAGACCGGCGGCACCTTGTCGACGGGCGTCAACAGCTCGTTCTCGATGCCGGGCACCATGGACTGGTGCATCAGGGAGCAGGCCGGGAGCAGGAGCGCGACGACGGCCGCGGCGTACGGGTTACGTGGGGTCATGGTTGGTTCGATGTGGGCGGTGGCGCACGTTCTCTCGGGGTGGATCCGGTACCCGAGAAACGCGATCGCGCCGGCCGAGCGGCCAAGAAAGCCTGCGGAGTGAAAAACACCTCGAACTTTGTCCCATCACCCGCAGAGCTCGCGTTTTCGACGCCGTACGACCGCCGATGGACGGTGGCTCGGCCGCGCGATACCCTTCATGCCCAACCTTGCTCGGACCCGGAGAGTAGAATTGTCCTCGCCGCCGGAGCTGCCGCGCCGCGAGCCGGACGGCGTCGCGCTCGACCAGCTGTTCCCGCTGGTGCTCGAGGAACTCAGGGCGCTGGCCCGGCACCACATGCGCGGCCAGCCCGCCAGCCTCACCCTGCAGGCGACAGCGCTCGTGAACGAGCTCTACCTGCGGCTGGCGCAGCGCGACGGGCGTTGGAACGACCGCGCGCACTTCATGCGGCTGGCCGGCCGGGTCATGCGCCAGACGCTGACCGATCACGCCCGCCGGCGGCGCGCCGCCAAACGCAACCCCGGCCAGACCCGGATGCCGCTCGACGACCTCGTCGACGCCTACGAGCAACGATCACTCGACATCGTGGATCTCGACGGCGGGTTGTCCCGGCTGACCGCCGGACACCCGGAGCTCGTCGAACTCGTCGAACTGAGGTTCTTCGCGGGTCGCTCGTTCGAGGAGATCGCCGACATCATCGGGATCAGTGCCAAGACCGCCCGACGGCGGCTGCAGGCCGCGAAGATCCTGCTGCGCGAGCAGCTGACCTGAGTCCGATGTCGAACGCACGCAGGGATCGGGCGCGACGCATCTTCGTCCGCGCCTTCGAGCTCGACGAATCCGACCGCGGCGCATTCCTCGCCGGCGAATGCGGCGACGACGCCGAGCTGTTGCAGGAGGTCCGGCGACTGCTCGACGCGGCCGCCAGCCTCGACTCGGAGTTCCTCGAGCCCCCGGATCTGACGGGCGACCCGGTATGGCCGACGAAGCGCTCGCTGCCGCCGCGACTCGGCGACTACGAGCTGCACGGCGAGATCGGCCGCGGCGGCATGGGCGTCGTCTACCGCGCCACGCAGGTCGGGCTCGGCCGCGAGGTCGCGGTCAAGGTGCTGGCGCCCTCGCTCACCACGACCGCACGCGACATCGAGCGTTTCCACCGCGAAGCGCGCAGCATCGCCAGCCTGCAGCATCCGGGCATCGTCCCGGTCTTCGGCGACGGCGTCGCCGGCGACCTGCACTACTTCGCGATGGAGTTCGTGCGCGGCCACGACCTGGCGCACGAGCTCCGACTGCAGCAGTCCGCGCGCGCTTCGGACGAGCCGCTGCTGCTGCCCGATCGGCGGGCGCCCGGCTACGTCGCGGCCGCGGCCCGGCTGATCGCGGCCGCCGCGCGTGCCCTGCAGTACGCACACGACGCCGGCATCGTGCACCGCGACGTCAAGCCGCAGAACCTCCTGCTCGGCCAGGACGGCCGTGTGCGGCTCGTCGACTTCGGCGTGGCGCGCAACGAGCAGCTCGGGCAGTTCACGCGGACGAGTGAAGTGGCGGGGACGCCGTACTACATGAGTCCCGAGCAGACCCGCGCCGCCACCGCGGTCGACTTCCGCACCGACGTCTACTCGCTCGGAGTCGTGCTCTACGAGTTGTTGACGTTCGCTCGTCCATTCCAGGGCACCACCGCCGCGGAGATCCAACGTGCGATCTGCACGCGCGATCCGGTGCCGGTCCGCCGGCTGAGTCCGAGCGTCCCGCGCGACCTCGAGACGATCTGCCACAAGGCCATGGCGCGCGCGGCCGCCGCGCGCTACCAGACCGCGGCCGGGCTCGCCGACGACCTCGATCGCTTCCTCGGTCTGCAGGCCATCGCTGCGCGACCGCCGGGCCTGCGTCACCGGGTCAGCCGATTGGTGCGGCGCCACGGCACCCTGTTGCTGCTGGCCGGGGCGATCACGGTCTCGGTCGCCTTCGGCTGGTGGTCCTCGGTCCACCGGGCACGGCAGGCCGAGATCGACGACCACCTCGACGCTCTGACAGCGCTGTCGGCGATCGCGGACTGGAACGCGATCGACATCGAGCTGCTCGTGGCCGGACGAGCCCATCTCGCGGCACTCCGCGGCTTCGGTCGCGACACGGATCGCACGATCGCGCTCGCCGGCCTAGAGAACCGCTTCGCGCGCCTCCGCGACGACTGGAAGAAGCGCGGCGTGGAACTCGTCGAAGACGGGCTGCGCGACGACAGCCGCAACGGGTTGGAGGAGATCGACGACCAACGCGTGCTCGAGGGCTTGTTCGAGCTGCAACGCGCCGCCTATCTGTTCCCCGAGGACGAGTCGATCCGAAGCCTGATCTCGATCGAGACCTTCTCGCCGCGGCTGACTGTCAGGGCGGCCGACAGCGACGGCACCGAGCTCGCGGGCACGGTGCGCTGCCGCCCGATCGATCCGTTCACCGGGCAGCCGGGCGAACCGATCGACGTCGGCCGGCTGCCGGTGCAGGCTGCGGTCCTGGCACCGGGCTACTACCGAATCGTCGTCGATCTTCGCAGCCGCGGCGTCCGCGAGTTCGCGCGCTACCTCCCGCGCGGCCCCAGCGAGCACGTCGTCACGGCACGGGTTCGCCCCGGCCAGCTGTCGACCGGCGGCATGCTGCGCATCGATTCGGGCGCCCCGCTCCGCATCCCGCAACAGGAGGAGCTCTGCACCAACGGCGGCCGCGCCGTCGAGGTCTCGCCGTTCTGGATCGACGAGTGCGAGGTCTCGGTCGGCGAATACCGCGCGTTCCTCGCCGACACCGGTCATCAACCACTGCCATGGGGCTGGGATCTGTTGCCCGCGACGCCGGAGGTGGACGCGCTGCCCGTGGTCTACGTCAGCTGGGACGATGCGATCGCCTATGCCGAGTGGGCCGGCAAGCGGTTGCCGACGCATGCGGAATGGGAGCTCGCCGCGCGCGGAGCCGACGGCCGGATCATGCCGTGGCCCGGCGCCGGCTACCGCGGCAATACGATCGCGCCGTTCGAGCTCGCGACGGACGACATCCCGGCCAACGTGCGGACCTACCTCGCGCTCGCGCGCCCCGTCCGCTCGATGCCGGAAGCCCGCACCCCGGAGGGTGCCTACCACATGTTCGGCAACGTCTCGGAATGGACGGAGAGCGAGCTCGCGGAGCGTGTGAGCGGACGGGTCCTGGTGCGGCACGACCGCCGCCTGATCCTCGGTGGCACCTGGCACATGCAGGCGCACGGCCAGACACTCACCTACCACCGGCACGACGCGACGGATCACAACTACGCGAACCCTCGCCGAGGCTTCCGCTGCGCGCGCAGCGACCAACCCTGAAACCCCAAGCCAGCAACGACCATGACAGATCCAGCGAACGGCGAGCAAGCCGTGAAAGAGGACGAGGGACGCCCCGTCGTCCTGACCTTCGACGTCTGCGTCCATTCGGGCAAGCTCGCCTTCGACGGCGGCGTGGCCGTTCCCACCGAGCTGATCGCCGATCTGAGCGACGAGGCAAAGAAGCACAAGGTGAAGCAGGTCGCCGGCGAGACGATGCGTGACAAGCTCGAGCAGTCGCACCTCTTCTTCCTGACGCTCCGGAAGATCTGGGCGGCCGTGCAGAGGGACCACGGGACCGACAACTGGTGCCTGGAAGAGAGCTACCAGGCCTCGGGCGGCAGCAAACCACCGTGGCAGATCGGTGGCGGCGCGGTCGTCCGGATCGGGGACCGCGACCTGGCCGAGACGAAATGGGTGCTCGGGTTCGACAACGACGGCAACGACAAGGACCGCGTCTGCCAGGCGGTCACCGTCGAGTTCTACGTCGGGCTCCGGTTCCGGTAGGCGACCCTTCGGTGATCCGATGACGAACTCGCATCCACTGCTGCCGCGTTGGCGGCGGACGTTCACGCCGCCGTCGGACAGCACGGAAGGAATCCTCCTGCTGTTCGCCGCCTCGCGCTCGCAGATCGGCTTCGAGCAGCTCTCGATCGAGCCGGACATCGTCGGCGCCGAGATCGAGGTCGTCGAACTCGGCGTCATGCTGACGTGGCCGGCGGCCGCGTTCCGCGGCCAGGAGCTGCGCGTCAGCATCCCGTTCGCCGGCGCGGCGCCGTTCTTGAAGCGCTCGGTCTGGATCGATCCGACGGTAGCCCTGCTCGAAGCTGCGGGTCCCCCGGCCGCACCGATCGACCTCGCCCGCACGATCCTGTACGAGCAGACGTCGGCCGCCGAGCGGGTCGCCGATTCGATCGAAAGAGCCCGCAGTCTCAAGCACGATGCGCCGTGGCGCCGCGCACGCAAGTTCTTCGCCGAACTCGATGCCGCCACGAATTCGGCCCTCGTCGGCCACGGCGCGTTTCCGAGCGTCACCGCGTGCCTGCTCGACATCCTCGCACGCGAGACCGATCGGCTCTGTCGCTGGCTGCGCCTGCAGGCGGCGAGCAGCCTGGCGCTGACCGCGCCACCCGACTGGAGCCGCGAGGCCACCGAGCTGCCGAGGGTGCTCGAGACCGTCGAGCCGTTGTTCGTGCATACCTACGGCGATGCTGCCGGATTCGACGAATCGGCGTTGCGGGACGACTTCCTGGCGTTCGGGGCCGGCGACCTCGTCGAGCAGGGCGACGAGCCGACCCTGCGCGCACCGGACTCCTCCAACGTGCTGTGCTTCGCCGGCCTGGCGCTGCGAGGGATGCGCGCAGCGGGCGCGCGCTTCGCCTGGGAACGCGCGTTCCCGCATCTGGTGCACGCTGCCGCGCTCTACTTCGCGCGCGCGTCGCACCATCACGGCGCCTGCAACTGGCACGACTACGAAGCGGTCGATCTGGCGATCCCGAGACCGGACCTCGCGGTCTCGGTGAATGCGTTCGATCTGCCACTCGCACCGCACGAAGCCAGCCTCGAGGGACTCGAACGCCTGATCATGAGGTACCTCGGGCGCCACGCCCGCGTCGAAGCCGAGCAGGCCTGAGGCCCCCGCGATCCCGGCGGCGGATTGGCGGGCGATTTGGTGTTGCGCTCGCCAGCGCCCGGCATGGAGGCACCGACACCGGCGCTCCAGCCGCCGTCGATGACGCCAATGACCCGAGCCAACGCCAGCCGCCGCCCGCGCGATCCGGACCCGCCCGCCGCGGCCGGTTACGCCGCCGTGCTCGCGCGACTCAGCGCGGCCTCGGTGACCCGCCGCTTCGACGCCTACGCCGACATCGACTGGGACGCACCCGACTTCCGGATCGATCCGACGGATCGGCGCTGGCAGCTGCCGGCGGACGATCCGCTCGGGCAGACCGACTGGTACCGCACGCGCCCCGTCGAGCTGCGGGCCCGCCTCGGCCTGCACCTCGCCGCCGAGTTCATGAAGGTCGGCGTGCAGTTCGAGTCGGCGCTGATGCGCGGTCTGCTCGAGTTCGCCGCCGACCTGCCGAGCGGCGCACCCGAGTTTCGCTACGCCTACCACGAGGTCGCCGAAGAGGCCCAGCACGGCCTGATGTTCCAGGAGTTCATCCGCCGTTCCGGTCTGCCGGTGCGCGGGCTGTCGCGGCCGCACCGCGCCGCGGCACGCCGCGTAGCGCGGCTCGGGCGCACGTTCCCCGAGCTGTTCTTCGTGTTCGTGCTGGCGGGCGAGGACCCGATCGACCACGTGCAGCGCGCCATCCTGCGCGCCGACCAGCCGCGGCACCCGCTGCTCTGCCGGATCATGCGGATCCACGTCACCGAAGAGGCCCGGCACCTCTGCTTCGCGCGTGAGTTCCTGCGCCAGCGCGTGCCGCGGCTCGCGGCGCCCCGCCGCCTGCGGCTCGCGCTGTCGGCACCGTGCATCCTCGCGACCGCTTCCGGCCCCATGCTGCGACCGTCCGCCGACGTCGTGCGCCGCTACGCCATCCCGCGGGCGGTAATGCAGCGCGCCTACACCCGCAATCCGCAGCATCGCGACGCCGTCCGCGACGCGATCGCCGGCGTGCGCGACCTGCTGGACGAGCTCGGCCTGATCACGCCGGTCGCAGCCGGGCTGTGGCGGTTGCTCGGCCTCGATCCGCGCGCCGCCTGAACGGCCGCCGACGCGAACTTCGCGCGCGGGTTTTCCGGTTCCGCGCCTCGCCGGCGGCCCTGCCGGCATGGATCGAGCGGCGGCCGCGAGCCGCCTACCCGACCCTCCGCGAGAATCTCATGAACATCACGTCGCTGGCCTACCGCACCCCGTCCCGTCGCCTCACCAACGACGATCTCCTCGAGCACATCGCGGCCGAGAACCCGAAGGTCTCGCGCCGCCAGCGCGAGCGCTACCTCAACGTGGTTCGCAAGCTGCTCGACAAGACCGGCGCGCGCACGCGCTACTGGCGCGACTCGGCCGGCGGCGAGAAGGCCGGCGATCTCGTGCTCGGCGCCATGGACGACGCGCTGGCCAAGGCCGGCCTGCAGCCGAAGGACATCGATCTGCTGATCTACTGCGGCGTCGGCAAGGGCTTCCTCGAACCCGCGAACGCGTACTTCTACGCCAACGCGCGCGGCATGGACACGGTCAACTGCTTCGACGTCACCGACGCCTGCATGAGCTGGGTGCGCGCCCTCGAGATCTCGTACCTGACGCTGCGCGCCGGCAAGATCCGCAACGCGATGGTCGTCAACGGCGAGTTCCATGTCGGCTTCCACGACAACTGGGAGATCCGCGACCTCGACTCGCTGATGTACACGTTCCCGATGTACACGATCGGCGAAGCCGCCACCGCGGTCGTGCTGCAGGGCAGCGACGACGAGTGGTCGTTCGACTACCGCTCGCGGCCGCGCTACGCCGACCTCTGCACGATCCCGCTGCCGAGCTACACCGACTTCATCGAGCCGACCGAGCGCATCGGTCACAACGGCGAGCACAAGTTCGTGTCCTACGGCTACGACCTGTTCAACGAGGCGAGCACGCTGCTCGGCGAGTTGCTGCGCGACACGATCGCCGACCCCGCCGCCAAGTCGCTCTACTTCCCGCACGCGCCCTCGAAGGCGATCTACCGCGACAAGATGCCGCGCTACGGCGTGCCGGTCGACAAGGTCTACCTCGAGGTCTACCCCGAGTTCGGCAACCTCGTGTCGGCGAGCCTGCCGGTCGGCATGAGCCATGCCGAGCGCGCCGGCGTGCTGCAACGCGGCGCCGACGTCGCGCTCGTGCCGGCGAGCGCGGGCATCGTGACCTCCGTCGTGCAACTGACCTACTGAGGCAAGAGCCATGCAACCGAAGCAACCAACCTCGACCCGATCGCGGCCTTGGGCAGTGCGGCCGGGCTTCCTCGTCAGCCTGCTCGTCCCGGCCGTGCTGATCGCGAGCTTCCGGCTCGGCGAGATCACCGGCCACGTCGACCTGTTCGCGTTCCTGCCGCTCGTCGTCGCCTACGTCGTGGTCCCGTTCCACAACCGACTCGTGCGCCAGCGGCTCTTCGGCGATGCGATCGGCGAGACCGGCGGCGTCGCGCGCGGCGCGGCACCGGCCTACTACCGCGTCGTGCCGCTGCTCGCCCTGCCGGCACAGCTCGCGATGCTGTTCTTCGCCACCGACTACTGGTCGACCGGCGGCCTCGGCGCGCTCGGCATGCTCGGTACCCTGGGCTCGACGGGGCTCTACTCGTCGCTGCTCGCGATCAACACCGCGCACGAGCTGATCCACCGCGGAACGTTGCTCGAGCGCGCCATCGGCGGCCTCCTGCTGTCGACGGTGACGTTCGGCTCGTTCAAGATCGTCCACCTGCGCGTCCACCACCGTTTCGTCGGCACCAGGCTCGACCCGTCGTCGGCGCGTCGCGGCCAGAACCTCTACTCGTTCTGGCTGCAGAGCGTGCCCGGCGGCATCGGCGAGGCCTGGCGCGCCGAGCGCGCGACGCTCGCGAGCCCGCGCTGGTGGCGCAGCGAGCTCCTGCTCTGGTACGGCTGCAGCGCGCTGTGGTGCACGCTCGCGTGGTCGCTTGCCGGCATCACAGGCGTCGTTTTCTTCCTGCTGCAGTCGCTGGTCGCGATCCTCAAACTCGAGATGATCAACTACGTGCAGCACTACGGCCTCGAACGCCGCGCGGTCGACGGTCGCTTCGAGCCGGTGACCGACCGGCACTCGTGGTCGCAGGAAGCACACGTGACGAACCTGGCGCTGTTCAACCTGTTCCGGCACGCCGACCACCACGCCAATCCGGGGCGCCCGTACGAGGCGCTGCGCCTTCGTTCGCAATCGCCGACCTATCCGCTCGACGTCTCGCTGATGGTCCTGCTGGCGCTCGTGCCGCCGTGGTGGCGCCGGGTCGTGCACCCACACCTCGACGCCCTGCCAGCGGCCTGACGTGCCCGGGGCCGGCGACCGCAGGGGTGGGGTTGGTCGCTTCGCCGCCGAACCCGTAACCTGCGGCGCCGTCCTCCGCGCAACCTCCCGATGCCCCGATCCGCTCCGCTCGCCGCGCTCGCCGCTGCCGCCCTGTCCCCGCTCGCCCTGACCGCACCCGCAGCAGCCCAGTGCACCCCGGTCGCACCCGAAGCACTGCGCACCTTCGACCCGTGGGCCGCCGCGTTCCACACCTGGGCAAGCAACCAGACCAGCAGCCTCAACCTGTTCTTCGACCTCGACGTCCAGTCGGCGATCGAGATCGGGTCGCTGTCGATCCCGACCTACAGCCAGGGTGCCGGCAGCCCGACGATCCCGAACCAGGTCGGCAACATCGCCGAGGTCCGCATCTACCTGATCGCGGGAACCCGCACCGGCAACGAGGCGAATGCGGCGGCATGGGGCCTGGCGCAGGCCGGCATGCCGGACGCCCGCGGCGAGCTCACGATCACCGCGTTTCCGGGAGACAGTCCGATCGCGAACCTCAAGGATGCGAACGGCACGCCGGCTCCGCTCGTCGTGCCGGCGGGCACCTACGGCGTCTGCATCGAGGTGCTGTCGACGAGCTGGAACGGCACGGCGCTGATCCCCGGCCAGACCAACGTCCCGCTGCTCAATCCGGGCCGGATCGAGAGCATCGTCGGCTGGCAGAATCCGATCACTTCTTGGAGCGACGCGTTCCTGACGCTCGACAACGGCGGCGTGCAGCAGAGCGGCTGGCGCGCCACCGACACCGGCGGCAACCTGATCCCGAACCCGAACCCGTCGTCGGTGTCCAACACGCTCGACCTCAACCTCGCGATCGACTACCTCCCCGGTGCCGCCGGCGCGACGGTCGGGCTGCCGTTCGGCGCCGGCTGCTACGACTCGCCGCGCGCGGTCTACGAGCGCGGCCTGGCCGCCTCCACCGCAATCGACCTGGCGAACACGCAGTGGACGCTCGCATTCGTGCCGGACGGCAGCGGTGGCCACTACGACGTCGGCCCCGGCGGGCCGGCGTTCGACGGCGCCAGCGCGGTCGCCAACGGCATCGACGTGCTCGCGCTGACGCCGACCTCGTCGAGTGCGAGCGGCTGGGACGACGCGTCGTTGGTCTACCCGTTGCCGGCCGGGACGTTCGCCGGCGGGCTGCCGTTCCCGGGCGGCAGCTGCACGGCGGTCACGATCAACTCGAACGGCCGCGTGTTCCTCGGCAGCACGACCGATCCGTCGCCCCAGACCAACGGCCACGACGGTTCGCTGGCCTCGTTCCGCGACCTGCTGCCGCAGCTCGCGCCGTTCCACGTCGACCTCGACCCGACCAACATCGGCGAGCTCCGGATCGAGGACCCGAGCCCGCGCGGCGGCATCCGCATCACCTGGCTCGACACGCCGCCCTGGGGCACCACCGGCAACCGTTCGGACTTCCAGCTCGAGCTGTTGCCGAGCGGTGAGGTCACCTTCGTCTACGGACCGCGGCTCGCGAACCCCGGGTTTGCGCCGGCGATCGTGGGTTTCAGCGCCGGCGGCGGCCAGTCGCTCGGCACGTCGACCGACTGGTCGGCGATCACCCAGCACACCACCGGCACCGGCGCGAGCGCGCCGCAGCTGTCGTTCTCCGGCCCGCCGGTGATCAACACGACGATCGACGCGATCGTGAGCCAGCTCGGTGGCAACCCGGCCCAGCCGATCGGCGGCTTCCTGGCGTTCGGCTTCGCCAGCCTGCCGACCGGCCTGCCGCTCGATTCCTACGGGCTCTCGGGTTGCGAGTCGCACCTCGACCTCGGCCTCGTGCTGTTCAGCGTGCTGCTCGCGAATCCGAACAACACCGAGCTGCGCTGGCCGTGGACCGTGCCCGCCGCTGCCAACGGCGTACCGGTCTACCTGCAGGGCGGCGTGTTCGGCCCGACGGCCGGCAACGCGGTCGGCATCACGCTGACCAACGGGCTGTGCGCCCAGATCGGCATGTAGCGCCGAGCCGGTGCTCTCGCCGTGCCGACGCGCTGCAGGTCGGGGCTCGGGACCCGAGCGGAGCGGGTCATCGACCGAGCCAGGCCCGGCCGGCGTTCGAGACGACGAGACCGAGCGGGTTGGCCGGATCGAAGACGACCCACTGGTGGAACAGCTCGAGGCCGATGTAGCTCGCGGCGTTCGGCACGGCGAACGAATCGACCGCAGTTCCGTTCGTGGAAGTGGACAGCAAGCGGGTGGCATCGGGCGCGACCCACAGCAGGCAGCCGGGCGCGTCGGGAAGCGGCGCCGGCAACGCGGTGCCGCCGAAGACCGTGTCGGAGAGCCCCGTCACGCTGATCGCGCCGACCGCGGGCAGCGCATCGTCGAGGGTCACGTCGTAGGCCGCGCCGAGGATCGGGTCGCCGACGTTGCCGAGCGTCGGCGTCAGGACGTCGACGCAGTGGACGCGCCACGCCGGCCGGTTGGACGACGACGTCGTCCATGGCCCGCTGCCGTTCGGTCGAACCTGGACCGCGCTGGGTGCGGCCAACAGGAGGTCCGGCAGGAACACGGTCTGGGCCGACAGGTCGATCGCGATGAACACCGGCGACACCTGCACCGGGGTCGAAAACGTCGCGGTGTAGAAACCGGGTGTCGGCCCGACGGTCATCGTCGTCGACGCGACCGGGGGCGATGACAGGTCGCGGTAGATGTGCGCCGGGATCACCGCCACCCCACCGGTCGACTGCGTGAACATCTCGAAGCCGACGATCTCGACCAGGGCGACCGGCAGACCGATCGCGAACTCGACCGGACTCAGGGTGCCGACCAGCACGCCGCCGGACGGATTGCGTTCGCCACAGACGTACCCCACGTTCGCCGAGCCGCGGCAGCCGTCACCGAACGTGCTGAAGTTCGCTCCGGCAGCGAACTCCCAGGTGTCGCTGAACTCGTTGTTGCTGCCATCGTGTCCGCCGAACAGCACCGTCCGTCGCCGCCGACCGTCGTAGGCCATGGCGTGATCCGCGCGCGCCGCCGGCCCGGTCACGGCAATCGGACTCCAGGCCATGCCGTCCCATTCCCAGGTGTCGGTCGGCCAACCGGTGTTGCCGCGGCCACCGAACAGCAGGGTCCGACCGCGATCACCATCGAACGCCAGAGCATGGGAGTAGCGCGCCGACGGCCCCGCGAACAGGATCTGGGTCCACACGCTGCCGTCCCACTCCCAGGTGTCGCGAAGCGCCGTGAGCGTCGCATTCATCCCGCCGAACAGCACTGTCCGCCCCCGCCAGCTGTCGTAGACCATCGCATGCCGCGAGCGCGCGAGTGGGCCAGCGAACGCCACCGGACTCCAGGCCGTGCCGTCCCATTCCCAGGTGTCACCGAGACGGCCGCCGCTGCCCTCGCCGCCGAACAGCACGGCCCGGTCGCGCTGGCTGTCGTAGGCCATCGCCACCCGCGTACGGGGCGAAGGGCCGGCGGTGGTGAGCTGAGTCCAGACCGCGCCGTCCCAGGCCCAGGTGTCGCCGAACAACCCCGCCGTGAAGATCCCGCCACCGAACATCAACACCCGAGCGCGCTGCCCGTCGTAAGCCAGCGCGTGCCCACTCCGTCGCGCCGACACGAGGTTGCCGGCAGAGGTCCATGCCCCGCCGTCCCACTCCCAGGTGTCGCCGAGCCCGAAGAACACCGGGTAGTCATCGCCCCCGAACATCACGGTGCGATCGCGCTGACCGTCGTAGACCATCGCGTGCTCTCGACGCGGCGTCGGCCCCGGCCCGGAGACATCGTTCCAAGTCTGCGCCGGCGCCACGAACGGTGTCGCCGCGAGCAGGAGAACGGGTAGCAGCAGCGCGCGACCGGGCCCTGCAGCGATGTCCGCTGGCGCGCTGGCAGGGAGCGACTCGGAATGATGCGGACGCATCGCGACGAGCCTACTCGATCCGCCGGACATCGGGGCGCGGTCGGCGCAACCCGCGGTGTGGCCCGAAAAGCGTGCAACCCGGCGCCGGTGCAATCGCGGCGCTGGATCGGGAGAACCCGCACCGCGTACGTCGGCCGGCCTCGGGACAATCCCGCGCTCCGGCCGACGAACGAACGATCCCCTCCGCTGCCGCTGCGGGCTCACCCTCGCCGACAGCGAACGCGCGCCGGACAGCCCGGCGCAGTGAGGGAGAACCGCATCAAGGCGCATCACACGGTTACCGATTGCCCCCCCACTCCGGAACCGCCGGCAGCAGCCTCGATCAACGCAACCATGACCTACATCCGCGATCTCACCATCGCCAAGAAGATCGGTGTCCTCATGGGCCTGCTGCTCGCTGGCCTCGCGTTCGTCGCCGGCATCGGCCTGTGGGCCAAGTCGGCGCTCGTCACCCAGAGTCGCAACCTGGCAGCCGTGCAGATCCCGGCGGTGCGCAACATGACACTCGCCGACATGATGCACGACGGGCTGCTCGCCTGCGTCTACCGCAGCCTCTACGCCGGCGAAGTCGGAGACCAGGCGATGCTCGCGGAGGCGCTCGAGACCACGAAGAGCAACGCCAAGGACTTCGGGGACTACGTCGCGGCCATCGCCGAGCTCGACATCACGCCCGCGATCCGAACGGCGCTGGACGACGTGCGACCGCAGGTCGACCGCTACGGCAGCGCCTGCGTCGAACTCGCCCTCACCCTCGAACGCGGCGAGATCGCGAGCGCGAAGCAGCAGCTGGTCTCGGTGCAGGAACTGTTCGACCAGCTCGAGGGCGCCAATGCCGAGCTCGGCGACCTGATCGAGCAGGGTGCCGAGGCCGCCACGTCGGCAGCGGCCGCGCAGGCCAGTTCGGCCTCGACCGCGCTGTTCGTCGGCGCCGGCTTCGCGATCCTCGCGGCCGCACTCGGCGGCCTCTGGATCAGCCGCCTGATCACCGGACCGTTGAAGGAGGCCGTGGCGGTGATGGACGCCGGCGACCGCGAAGCGCTCGGTGGACTGCTGCAATCGCGAGACGAGGTCGGGGACATCGCGCGCGGCGTCGACCGCATGCTCGGACGGATGGAGGAAGCGAGCGGGGAACTCGAACGCCAGAACGAGACCGTGACGCGGCAGAGCCACGAGATGGAGGAGCAGAATGCGGCGATCAGCGCACAGAACGAGGCGATCGCGGCCCAGAAGGCCGAACTCGAGCAGCAGAACCGCGCCATGCAGGACAAGCAGGTCGCGCTCGAGAACAGCAACCGGACCGCACAGGAAGCGACGCGTGCCGCCGAGGAGGCGGCAGCGGAGAGTGCCCGCGTCGCCGCACTGGTCGAGAACTCGCCGACCAGTCTGATGTTCGCCGACAACGGCCTCGCGATCACCTATGCCAATCCCGCGGCGCTGCGGACGCTGCGCGCCGTCTTCGGCGCCGGCAAGGCGAACGTCGGGGAAGCGCTCGACGCGTTCTACGCCCACGGCGACGGCAACGCGATCTTCTTCGCCGACCCGCGCAACCTGCCCTATCACGAGCGCGTGACCGCGGGCTCCGAGGTCGTCGACTTCGTCTTCAACTCGGTGCACGGCCCCAAGGGTCAGCGCCTCGGCACGATGGTCAGCTTCGAGGTGGTCACCGAGCGCATCGCCGCCGAACGCGTCGCGGCCGCGGCGCAAGAGCGCGAGCTGGCGCAGGCCCAGGAGCTCAAACACAAGGTCGACCTCATGCTCGACATCGTCGACGCCGCGGCCGCGGGCGACCTCACTCGCGAGATGCCTGTCGACGGCGACGACGCGATCGGGCGAATGGGGGTCGGCCTCGGTCGCCTGCTCACGGACCTGCGCAGACGGCTGCTCACGATCCGCGACAACGCATCGCGACTCTCCGGCGCCGCGGAGCAGCTCACGACCACGAGCCAGCGCATGAACGGCGAGGCCAACCGGACCTCGGAAGACGCGCACGGTGCCGCCGCGGTCTCCGAGCAGATCACCCGCAACGTCGAGGTGGTCGCGGAGAACACCGAGGGCATCACCGAGAGCATCGCCGACATCGCGCGTCACACCAATGACGCGCTGCGGATCGCGAGCGAGGCGGTCCAGCACGCCGAGCACACCAGCCAGGTCGTCGGACGACTCGGCACTTCCTCGGAGGAGATCGGTCAGATCGTCAAGACCATCACGTCGATCGCCCAGCAGACCAATCTGCTCGCGCTGAACGCGACGATCGAGGCGGCGCGCGCGGGCGAAGCCGGCAAGGGCTTCGCCGTAGTCGCGAGCGAGGTCAAGGAGCTGGCGCGGGAGACCGCCGAGGCCACCGAGGACATCCGCAACAAGATCGAGGGCATCCAGGGCGACACCCGCGAAGCGGTCAGCGCTATCGCCGGTATCGGCGACATCATCAAGCAGATCGAGTCGCGGCAGACCTCGATCGCCACCTCGGTCGAGCAGCAGACGAGCGTGACACGCGCGATCGCGATGAACATCCAGGAGGTCACGACCGGCAGCGCCCAGGTGCTGACCGCGGTAGCGACGGTCGCGAAGGCCGCCAACACGGCGCGACAGGGCAGCACCGCCACCCTCGAGTCGGCCGGCTCGGTGGCGCAGATGGCCGACGAGCTGCTCGAGCTGGTGTCGGTGTTCCACTTCTGAGCGCGCGATCGCGCCGGTTGGTCACTTGCCGGCGGCAGCGTCGAACCGGGCCGGATCCACCGCTTCGAAGCTGTCGCCGAGCGCGTAGTTGTCGAGGAACAGCGTCATCGGCGCGGTCATGCGATCGCGATAGAGACCGACCTTGTGGTAGAACGCCGGCTCGGCGCCGGCAGCCGCCGTCGGCCCGCGCACGCTCGCGACGAGCTCACCGTTCATCCAGAGTTCGATCAGACCGCGCGAATCGGTCGCGAAGCGGACGTGGAACACCATGTCGTTCCACCGGCCCGGCGCGACCGCCGGCAGCTCGACGCGCTCGCGCCGTTCCCCCGGCGTGTCGAGATCGCGGACCGTCAGGTAGTGTCGCCCGGCGCGAAAGCGCTGCGCGACGATCGGGCTACCGCTGAGCCCGGACTGCTTCCACTGGCTCAGCACGAGGCGGACGTCGACGATCGGGAAGTCCTCCCCCAGCAGGAACGAGAAGCCGCACCAGACGTCGCGGCCGAGCAGCACGTGCCGGCACGAATCGAGCTCGGCACGTTCGTTCGGCACGCCTGATTCCGTGCGCTGCGCGACGTCGCCCTCACGTACGGTGATCCGCGCCGAGCGTTCGCCCGCGCGCGCGCACGCGTCGGTGACGACGATCGCTCCGGCGGCGTAGCGCCCGCTGCCGCCATCGCCGGCGCGCCAGAACGTCGCCAGCCGGCCGCTCTCGAAGCCATCGCGCAGCTTCGGCACCGCCGCCGTTGGCCGCAGGGCATCGGCCGGATGGATCGGCGCGTTGGTCTCACCCGCACAGGCGCCGGCGGCGGCAACCAGCGCGAGCAGGCCGCCACGGCAGATCAGGCAGCGGGCGTTGCGC
>JAGQRB010000177.1 GCA_020425925.1 Planctomycetota bacterium | reverse complement strand
TCCTTCTTCACGCCGCGCAGCAGGGTGCCGACGTTGTCGCCGGCCTGCCCCTCGTCGAGCGTCTTCTGGAACATCTCGACGCCGGTGCAGGTGGTGTCGCGGGTGTCGCGGATGCCGACGCACTGGACCGAGTCGCCGACCTTGACGACGCCGCGCTCGATACGACCGGTCGCGACCGTGCCGCGACCTTCGATCGAGAACACGTCCTCGACCGGCATCAGGAACGGCTTGTCGGTCAGGCGCTCGGGCTCCGGCACGTAGCTGTCGATCGCGTCGAGCAGCTCGAAGATGCACTTGCTCGCCGGGTTGTCACGCCCCGGGTTCGGGGTCTGCAGCGCCGGGAACGAGGCACCGCGCACGACCGGAACGTCGTCGCCCGGGAACTCGTACTTCGTCAGCAGCTCGCGGACCTCCATCTCGACGAGGTCGAGCAGCTCGGGGTCGTCGACGAGGTCACACTTGTTGAGGTAGACCACGATCGCCGGCACACCGACCTGACGCGCCAGCAGCACGTGCTCCTTGGTCTGCGGCATCGGGCCGTCGTCGGCCGCGACGACGAGGATCGCCCCGTCCATCTGGGCCGCACCCGTGATCATGTTCTTGATGTAGTCGGCGTGACCCGGGCAGTCGACGTGCGCGTAGTGGCGGTTCTTCGTCTCGTACTCGACGTGGGCCGACGAGATCGTCACGACGCGGCTCGGATCGCGAACCGTGCCGCCCTTCGCGACCGCGCTGTATTCCTTGTACGTGGCCAGCCCCTCGGGAGCGAGGGTGTACGTGATGGCCGCCGTCGTGGTCGTCTTGCCGTGGGCAACGTGCCCGATCGTCCCCACGTTGACGTGAGGCTTGGTTCTGGTGAAGGTTTCCTTGGCCATGAGAGTCTAGACAGAAGAAGCGGAGTCGGAAGTGGAGCTGCTACTGGGACTCGAACCCAGGACCTCCTCCTTACCAAGGAGGTGCTCTACCACTGAGCTATAGCAGCAGCGAATCGGTCAGAAGCTTGAGAGAACGATGCGAGGTGACGGCTGCGGTGCATCTGGAGCGGGTGAAGGGAATCGAACCCTCGTCACCAGTTTGGAAGACTGGAGCTCTACCATTGAGCTACACCCGCGATCCTTCTCCGCTCCGGTCGGCCCCGTAGGGCTCTCCGCAGCGAGGAAAGCGCGCGAACACACGAACGTCCCGGCAGGCGCGCGGCCGAACCGGGAAAACTGGTGGGCGGAGCAGGATTCGAACCTGCGAAGGCTGAGCCGCCAGATTTACAGTCTGGTCCATTTGACCGCTTTGGTATCCGCCCGGCGTGTGCCGTCCGTGCGTCCTCTCCCACAACCGCGTGCCCGCCGCGAGTCTCCGGCCGGCGCGCGCCAGCTTCGAGGTGCTGGTCGGCTCCGGCGAGCCATGGGTCGAGTCCTGATCTGGAGCTAGCGATGGGACTCGAACCCATAACCTCCTGATTACAAATCAGGAGCTCTACCGGTTGAGCTACGCTAGCGGGCCTGCCGTTGGGGGAAAGGCCGGGGGAGGATACCGACGGCCGGAGGCAGTTCAAGATCGCCAGCGGGCATTTTTCGGTCGCCGCGAGCGCCCCGCCGGACGGCGGCGCCCGCCACCCCCACCGCGGCGGGCCACCCGAGCCGCGCGACACGCTCAGATCTGGCGCACCGACGCGAGGAACGTCGCCAGCCGGGCGCCGAACTCGGCCATCGACTCGCCGCCGATCCGCTCGAGCGTCGCGTCGGCGAGCACGATCGCGACCATCGCCTCGGCGACCAGCGCACAGGCCGAGACGGCACAGACGTCGGAACGTTCGTAGCCGGCTTCGGCGACCGCGCCGGTCTCCAGATCGACGCTCGCGAGCGGCTGCCGCAGCGTGCTGATCGGCTTCATCGCGGCGCGCACCACCAGCGGCTGGCCGTTGGTCATGCCGCCTTCGATGCCGCCGGCGCGGTTGCTGCCGCGCCGGTGCACCGCGCCGCCGAGGCCAGAGCGCTCGGGCAGCACGGTGTCGTGCACCTCGCTGCCGCGGCGCTCGGCGACCGCGAAGCCGGCGCCGATCTCGACCCCCTTGATCGCCGGGATCGAGTGCAGCGCGGCCGCGAGCCGGGCCTCGAGCCGTTCGTGCCACTGCACGCAGGTGCCGAGCCCGGGCACGACGCCGGCGGCGACGACCTCGACGGTGCCGCCGACCGTGTCGCGGTCCTGCGCCGCCGCCTGCACGCACGCCAGCATCGCGGCGTCGGCGGCCGGATCGAGGGTGTAGAGCCGCGAGCCATCCCGCACCGTGCGCAGCCCGGTGAGCTCGGCCGGCTCGAACTCGGCCGCCGGCAGCGCGTCGGCGAGCGCGGCGGTGTGCACCCGCCGCACGAAGCCGAGCACCTCGGTGCCGGCGACCGCGAGCAGCTGCCGGCAGACCGCGCCGGCGGCGACGCGCGCCGCGGTCTCGCGCGGCGAGCTGCGCTCGAGCGTCGAGCGGATGTAGCGGTCGAGCCAGTGGTAGCAGCCGGAGCGGTCGGCGTGGCCGGGCCGCGGACGCACAGGTCCGGG
>JAGQRB010000176.1 GCA_020425925.1 Planctomycetota bacterium | reverse complement strand
CTCGGCGAGGCGAAGGGTGTGGTCGAGCTGCTGGACGCGTTGCGCGGTCTGCCGTGCGAGGTTCGGCTCGCGGGCCGGCAATCGAGCCCGGCGGTCGAGGCCGCGATCGCGGCGCTGCGGGCAGCGGGCACGCGCGTGATCGCGGAGTCCGCGTGGGGGCCCGATGACCGCCACCCGGCGCGCGACCTCCACCTCGCGGTGTTCCCGTCGAAGTGCCAGGAGACCTACGGCCTCGTCGTCGACGAGGCGCTGGCACACGGCGTGCCGTGTCTGCTCTCGGACAACGGAGCGTTCGCCGAGCGCGGGGACCAGCCGGGAGTCGTCGTGACGTCGCTTCCAAACCTGCGCACGACGCTGCACGATCTCGTCACCGCGCCCGAACGGATCGAAACGCTGCGCGCGGCGATCCCCGCGACGTTGCCGACGATCGCGACCGCGGCCGAACGCTACCTCGCCCTCTACCGTTCCATCGCATGAACCACCTCTTCACGCCGCTCCTGCCGCGGGATCCGCTCGAGCCGCCCGTGCTCGTGCTGGCGGCGCACCCGGACGACGAGGTCATCGGCGCCGGCGCGATGCTCGCGTGGCACGGCCGGCGCGGGCACGCCGTGACCGTGGTCCACGTCACCGACGGCGCGCGCGGCGACCCGAACGACCGCGAGAACGACATCTGCGCGGTGCGCCGGCGCGAGGGCGTCGAGGCACTGCGGCGGCTCGGCCTCGGACCGGCGCGGCACTGGGACATGCCCGACGGCGAGCTGCCGGAGCACCTCGACGCGCTCGCCGGCCGACTGCGTGAGTTGTTCGAGGAGGTCGCGCCGCGGACGCTCTACTCGTTCTGGTTCGGCGAGGCACACCGCGACCATCGTGCCCTCGCGCGCGCCGCGGCGCTCGCGAGCGTCGCGCTGCCCGCCGATTGCCGGTGTCTGCTCTACGGCGTCAACCAGCTCGTGCCCGGCGGCACGCTGTTCGACACGACCGACACGTACCCGATCAAATACCACGCGCTGAAGGCCTACGCGTCGCAGAACGCCTACATCGATCTGCCGGGCATGAGCGAACACCGGGACCGCGCCGTGACCGTCAACCTCGACATCGACGGCGTGATGCAGGGTGAGATGTTCGTCGACCTGAAGCCGGCCGAGCTGCCGCAGGTCTACGAGCGCGCGACGGAGCTGCAGCGCATCCTGCTGAGGGATTCGTGACCACGGTCTCGCTCGTGATCTCGGTCTGGAACCGCAAGGACGACCTGCGCGAGAACCTGCAGGCGATCGAGCGGCAGACGCGGACGGCCGACCAGGTCGTCGTCGTCGACAACGACTCCACGGACGGCACGCCGGAGATGGTGCTGGCCGAGTTCCCGCACGTGCATCTGATCCGCATGCCGCACAGCCGCTACGGCGCGTGCGAGACGTTCAACGTCGGTTTCGCGAGCGCGCGCGGCGACCTCGTGGGCATCCTCGACGACGACGTGGTGCTGCCGCCGACGTTCGTCGCCGACATGGTGCAGAAGTTCGCCAGCGAGCCGGCGACCACCGCGATCCTGTCGCCGAAGGTCATCGAGCCCGAGATGCCCGACTGGTACAAGGACAGCCCGGCGGTCAACACCGAGCGCTATCTCGCGACGTTCCGTGGTTGCGGCTCGATGGCGCGCGCCGACGCGATCAGGAAGGCGGGTTGGTACGACATCCGCTTCTTCATCTTCGGCAACGAACGCGACCTCACGACGCGGCTCCTCAATCTGGGCTATCGCGTCAAGATGTTCCCGCAGGTCGAGGTGTTCCACAAGGCGCCGTTCGGCATGCGGCACGGCAAGCGCAGCCTCTACTACCACGTGCGCAACTTCTGGCTCTACGCCTACAAGTACCTGCCGTGGAGCCAGGTGCTCGGCTTCCCGTTCCGCTTCCTGAAGAAGCGGCTCGGTGGCAAGCAGCAGGCCGTGGGTGGCGAGGTCGCCGACGCGGTCGGTACGATCGGGCTGTTCGACAACATCAAGGGCGTGCCGTGGGGCTACTGGATCTGCGTCAAGGCGACGCTCGCCTCGCTGTGGCATCTGCGCTACTGCCTGCGGCAGCGGCAGGTCTGCACCCACGAGGACTTCGAGCCACCGCTGAAGTAGGCTCGGGGTCGTGTCGGACCTCGTGCAGCAGACCGCGGAGGGCCTCGTGCTCTACCCGCGGCGTTCGCGGCTCGTGCTGTTCCTCGTGCTCTGCCTCGGATTCGTCACGGTCGGTTCGTGGATGGCGCTCCGCGGCGACTCGCCGTCGGTGACTGCGGTCGGGGTCGTCGCGATCGTGTTTGCCGGCCTCGGCGGCTGGTATTTCGTGCGCCGGCTCGCGGTGCGATCGCCGGTCCTCGAGATCGACCGCGACGGCCTCGTCGACTCGGCGTCGGGTGTCGCGGTCGGCCGGGTCGCCTGGGGCGAGATCGCGGACCTGTCGATCGGCGGCGTCGGCCAGCAGCGTTTCCTCGGGATCCACGTGCACGATCGGGCGGCGCTGCTGAGCCGGGTCCGGCCGTGGCGGCGCGTCGTCATTCGGCTCAATGCCGCGTTCGGTTTCCCGCCCGTGAACCTGCCGCAGAGCGTGCTGCCGTTGCCGATCGAGGAACTCGCCGAGATCCTCGAACGGGCACTGCTGGCGTGGCGGAACGAACACGGCGAGTAAGCACGTTCCTGCTTGCGCTCGCTCGCGCGCGAGGTAACTCCACAGCCCGTGATCAGCGCCATCGTCGTCAACTGGAACGGTCGGGACTACCTGCCCGGCTGTCTCGACGCGCTGCTCGCGCAGGATCCGCCGCCGGCGGAGATCCTGCTGGTCGACAACCACAGCGACGACGGCTCGCGCGAGCTCGTCGCGGCGCGCTATCCGAGCGTGCGCGTGATCGACACCGGCCGCAACGGCGGCCCGTGCCTCGCGCGCAACGTCGGCGTCAACGCGGCGCAGCACGAACTCTGCCTGCTGATCGACAACGACGTGATCCTGCACCCCGGCGCGCTCGCCGAGCTCACCGGCTGTCTGGCCGGCGATCCGCGCTGCGCGATGGTGCAGGCGCGTTCGGTCTGCGGCGACGACGAGTCGGTGGTGCACTACGACGGCGGCGACCTGCACTTCCTCGGCACCCTGATCCTGCACAACTGGTATCGCCCGTTGGGTCAGGCGAAGGTGCCGGACGGTCCGGTGGGCGCCGCGATCGCGCTCTGCTTCCTGACCAGGAAGAGCGTCTACACCGAGGTCGGCGGCTTCGACGAGAACCTGTTCATCCTCTACGAGGACAACGAGTTCAGCTACAAGCTGCGGATGCGGGGCTACACCATCCGGCTCTGCGCCGCGGCGATCTGCACGCACCTCGCCGGCACCGCCGAGCTGTCGGTGCGCGGTGCCGATGCACGCTATCCGGGCCGGCGGACCTACCTGCACAGTCGCAACCGGTGGTACGTGCTGCTGACCTGCATGCGCTGGCGCACGCTGCTGCTGACCGTGCCGGCACAGCTGGTCTACGGCGCGGTCTATGCGGCGTTCGGCCACCAGCGGGGTCACATGCGCGACTGGTGGCGCGGCAAGCGCGAGCTGCTCGCGCTGCTTCCGGCCGCGATCCGCGCCCGCCGCGTCGCCCAGCGCGGTCGTTCGGTCCCCGACCGTCGCATCCTGTCGAGTGCGCCGATGACCCTCAACCCCGGGCTCGCCGAGCGCGGTTTCAAGGCGTGGCTGCGGCGCGCGCTCGATCGCTTCTTCGCCGGCTACTGGTGGTTGCTGCGAGGGCTGTGTGGCTGACGCCGCGCCGCCGCGGGTCGCCGTGCTGCTGCTGAACTTCCGGCGGCCCGAGCTGACGCTGCGCTGCCTCACCGACCTCGACGCCGTTGCCGGTGTCGAGCTCGACGTGCTGTTGATCGACAACGGCTCGGAGGACGACAGCGCCGCGCGGCTCGCGGCGGCCGCGGGCGAGCGCGCCGCCTGCGAGTTCCTGGCCCTCGAGCACAACCTCGGCTTCGCCGGCGGCATGAATCGGGGTATCGAGTGGGCGGCGCGCCGCGGTGCACCGTTCTGCCTGGTGCTCAACAACGACGTGCGCCTGCCGTCGGACGCGATCCGGCCGCTCGCCGACGTGCTCGCGAACGATCCGCGTGTTGCCGCGGTCGGGCCGACCGTGCTGCATCCCGACGGCACCGTCTGGGCCGAGGGTGGTGACGTCGGCTTCGCGCCGAACGCGCTCCGCCTGCGCCGCCACGGCCGTGCGCCGGCCCCGCGCGAGCGCGGTCCCGAGGCGGTCGGCTTCCTGCCCGGTGCCTGCGTGTTGTTCCGCACCGCGGCGCTCGGCGCGGTCGGCGGGTTCGACGAGCACTACTTCATGTACTGGGAGGACGTCGACCTCGCCGCCCGTCTGCGCGCCAGCGGTGGTCGCATCGTCTGGCTGCCGTGGGTCCGGGTCGAGCACGAGAGCGGTGGTTCGTCGGGCGGTGGCCGCTCGCGCCTGCGCAAGTTCCTGATGGCGCGCTACGCGCCGCGCTATCTCCGCCATCACGGCTCGCTCGCCGGCTGGGCCGGCTGGGCGGTGTTCGACGTCCTGCTCTGGCCGCTCGCACTGCTCACCGGACCGCGGGCCGCGTGGGCCAAACTGCGCGGCACCCTCGCCGGCCTCACCGGCGCCGAGATCACGCCCGCGACCATCGACCGGCTGCTGTGAATCGGTACGTGTGAATCGGTACGCGGTACGAACCACAACTCAAATCACGTGCCGCGCGGCGATCGAAATCGCGTTCTGTGGCTGGCGTCGCAACCACGGCGCATAGGTTCGCCGCAGCGCGCGGTCGCCGATCTCGGCGGCGAACGTCGCGAACTCGTCGTTCTCGGTCGTGACCGCGCGCGCGGCGCGGAAGAGCTGGCGCGCTGCCTCGGTGGATCGACCCAGCCGGCGCGCGATGAGGCGGAACGGTAGCCCGGCGAGTTCGCGCAACAGCAGCGCGTGCGCCGCCGCGACCCTGTCGCTGGGAGGGTCGGTGGTGTCGCCGGTCGCCGTGCCGACGGCTGCGATCGCATCGCCAACCGCATTCGCCGGGACGATCGCGAGGCCGGGCCGGGTGCCGTCGGCCAGAGTCGCGCGCTCGCGCAACCAATCGCGGGCGGCGGGCGAGGATCCGTCGAGCAGCGTGTCGATCGCGAATCCCTCGGACGCGCCGGCGGCGAGCCGCCGTTCGACGAGGCTCCAGTCCCCGTCGGGAAACTCGTGATGGAACGTCGCGGCGTAGCGCGTGGCGGTGAACTCCCGGTTGCCGGTCACGTAGCGAACCTCGGATTCGACCCAGGCGCGCTCGAGCCACGCCGGACCCTCGCCGGTGAGGTATGCCCGGCAACTGCCGAACGGGTGTTCGCCGGGGCTTCGGGCCAACCCGGCCCGCGGCGCGTTGGCGTCGATGTAGCTCACGAGCACCCGCCGGTAGACCAGGCAGTCGACCGGACGTGAACGGAAGCGTCCGCGCACCAGCGGGCCGTCGCGGCGCCGACTGCGGTTGAAGTGGCGGACGTAGTCGCGCTGGATGTCCCGCAGGGCACAGGACAATGCGCCGCTCGGACTGCGCACGAGCGCGTGGAAGTGGGTGCCCATCAGCGAGTAGCTGTGGACCTCCAGCCAGCCACGTTCGACCGCCTCGCCGATCCGGTCCAGGAAGAACCCGGCGTCGACGCTGTTCTCGAACATGGTGCGGCGGGCAATCGCCCGGTTCATCACGTGGAACCAGGCGCCCGGGTAGTCGATGCGCTTCTGTCGAGGCATTCCGTTGCTCCGACGGAAGTGCATCGGGGCCATCGATTCTGGAAACCAAAACCGGTGGCACGGAGTTTGGGTTGTGGTTTGTACCGCGTACCGGCGGGATCCCGGCGTGCATGCGGTGAACCGCGTACCGGGGGGCTGCGGCTTCTACTGCAGCAGCTCGAGCACGGCGGCTAGGCGGTCGCGCGGATCGAGCGGGGCGAGTCGTTCGCGCAGGCGGCGGAGCTCGTCGATCCGTTCGGGCGGCAGCAGCATGTCTTCGCGCCGGGTGCCGGTGCGCAGGACGTCGAGCGAAGGGGAGACGCGCTGGTCGGCGAGCGCGCGATCGAGCACGACGTCGCTGTTGCCGCGGTTGTGGAACTCGTCGAGGATCGCGTCGTCGATGCGCGAGTCGTCGCCGGCGAGCGCGGTCGCGACGATCGTCAGTGAGCCGCCCTCCTCGCAGGTGCGCGCGGCGCCGAACAGGCGTTTGGGGCGCAGCAGCGCACCGGCATCGAGGCCGACGCAGACGAGCTTGCCGGTCGGCGGCTGGTCGACGTTGAGCGCGCGCACGTAGCTCGTCAGCGAATCGAACAGCAGCACGACGTCCTGACCGGCCTCGACCATGCGCTGCACGCGCGCCAGCGTCATGTCGGCGAGCGCGACGTGGCGCGCGGGCGGCTGGTCGAACGTGGTCGCGACGACATCGGCACCGGGTGATCCGCCTTCGCCGCTGCCGAGGCGACGGCGGATCGCGGTGAGCTCTTCGGGTCGTTCGTCGAGCAGGCACATCGCGACGTGCACGTCGGGATGATTGTGGCGCAGCGCCTCGGCGATCTCGAGCAGCAGCCGCGTGCGACCGGAACCGGGCGGCGCCGCGACCAGCACGCGCTGACCGCGGCCCCACGGCGCCAGCAGGTCGATCGCGCGCAGCGCCGGCGACGCGCCCGGGTGGTCGAGTCGGAGTCGCTCGGTCGGCAGCACCGGGCTGCGCGCGGCGAACTGCACCCGGCGGCGCAGCGCCGCGACGTCGCCGCCGTTGATCGCGTCGACGTGCAGCAGCGCGAAGTACTTCTCGCCGCGGCGCGGCGGCCGCACCGGGCCGGCGAGTCGGTGGCCGGGCTTCAGGTTGAGGCGCCGCACCTGGCTGGGGCTGACGTAGACGTCGTCCGAGCCGGGCTCGAAGTCGTGCCGCAGCG
>JAGQRB010000175.1 GCA_020425925.1 Planctomycetota bacterium | reverse complement strand
GGCCGCGCCGCAGGGCGCCGACACCTTCGCCGCCGACTCGCGGGCGACGAAGGTCGAGGTCGCGTTCGCTGCCGACGCGGCGCTCTCGGGCCTGCCGGCGATCCAGTGGCTCTGCGGCACGCTGCTGCCGATGCGCGACGAGTGGCCATCCGGCCTCCGCAACGACCAGAGCTTCGTCGTGACGCTCGCCGCCGGCGGTCTCGCGATCGCGCCGAACTCGGTGCCGCTGCCCGACGGCGCGCTGTATGCCGGGTCGATCGAGTACGCGCCGGGCAAGCGCGTGCTCTGCACCTGCGCCCCCGACGGCACCGAGGACTGGTTCGTGCCGAAGGACGTGCGCCCGCCGCGCAGCTGGCTCGCCCTGCTGCAGCTGCTGCGCGCGCTCGAGTGCGACCGGTTCCGCACCGTCGACCTCGGGGTCGCGGTCGGCCACCTGCTCGGCGGCACCGCGGTCGGCGATGCCGGGCGCGACTCGATCCAGATCGGCGCGTCGCTGTGCGCTGACGTCACCTGGAAGGCGTGGTGGAACAGCGAGTACCTCCGCGTCCGTGGCCGCAGCGACGGCGGCCTGCTGCTGCCCGCGACGTTGCTCGTGCTGGCGCGGGAGCGCGGCAATGGCGCGCCGACGCCGCTGCCGATGCGCGCGTTCATCGCTCGCGACGGCGATCGCGAGGAGGCGGTGCGGCAGATGGCGCGCGGCGAACGTTCCGACGATCGCGTCGCGCTGCTCGCGATGCTGCACGGCAACGACGAGCTCCGCCTGACCGCGATCGACAGTCTCGTGCGACTCGGCGCCGCGGCGGATCTGCCGCGGATCGTGGCGGCCGCCAGCCCCGAGCTGCCGCTGACGACGGTCGCCGCCGCCGACGCGGTCGAGGCGCTGTGGCCGCGCGCGTCGGAGGCGACCCGCAGCAAGACGCGTTCCGCGCTCGCGGCGAGTTCGACCGCGGCGCTACGCAACCTCGATCCGAATCGCATCCGGGAGCCGCTGCGCGGACCGATCCCGGGCATCACGGAACACTGGCGCATCCTCGTCGGCCTGTTCCTGCTGGCGACCTGCCTGTTCGGGCTCTGGCTGCGCGAACGCGCGCGCAGTCTGTCGTACTGATCGCGGCGTGCGGGACGGTCAGCGACCGAAGTTGTAGGTGCAGCCGACGAACAGCTGCAGATCCGGCGCCGCATCGGACAGACCGACGGTCACGCCGGCGTCGAGCACGATCGCGGGCCCGGGCGCAAACGTCGCGCCGACGATCGTGAACACCGAGCGTCCGTGCCACGACGGCACGAAGATGCCGGCCACCTCGGCGAACGCCGCAACGCGATCGGTCAGCGGCAGGCCGGCGGTCACGGTGGCAGTGTGCTCCGAGACCGTGCCCGAGCCGCTCGGGTCTCCGAGCGCGCCGTACTGATAGAAGACGTTCGCGTTCACCGGCCCGAGCTGCCGGTTGAGGATGCCGCCGACGCGCAGATCGACCTCGCCGCTGCCGAGGCCGTCGGCAGTGCTCGCGGTCGGCAGCTTGCCCGCGATCACGAGCGCGGCCGACGGCATCGTCTCGCCGGCGTCGAGGACGCGGTGCCGCGCGCCGATCGTGACGTCGCTGCCGCCCTCGCCATCGGGTCCGGGTCGCGAGAGCCGCTGCCACGGCGACCAGCCGACGAACAGCTCGGTGTTGTCGGCGGTGCCGTACTTGAGCGTGTTCGGCGTGTCGAGGAAGTCGTCCGGGTCGACCGCGACGCCGGTCTCGAGCTCGAACGTGCCGAGCGCCGTCGTCGAGGTGTCGTAGGACACCGTCGGGCGCTGCGGCGTCGCTGCCGGCCGATTCGCGTCGGGCAGTCGACAGCCCGCGATCAGGATCGCGGAGGCGAGCACAGCGAGGCGGGTCATGGACGAACCTGACCACCCGGATCGGCGCGGGGCAAGAGCGCGATCGCCGCATCCCAGTCGAGTGGCAGCGCCGACGCCGGCAGCCGCGTTCGCACGTAGCGCAGCGAACGCGGCGGCACCCCGCCTTCGCGCGCCGCGCGGCGATGCGCGGGCGAAGCGAGGAACGCATCGAGGCTGCGCTCGTCGAGCCAAGCCGACATCGTCCAGATGCGGCCGCCGAACGTCTGTTTGCGCACCGCGTAGCCGACCAGACCATCGCGCGCGGTGAGCTCGTTCATCACCTCGTCGAGCGCGGCGAAGAACCGGCTGCCGCCGCCCGACTCGATCTCGCCCGCGGTGATCGCGACGACCACGGTCTCGGGGACGTCGGCTCTCACGGTGCCATCGTCGGCGTCGTAGCCCGGACCGCGGAAGCCGTAGCCGACGTGGCATGCGCTGCCGAGCAGTGCCGTGACCGTCGACAGCAGCCGAGCGACGAGATGCCGGCGGCTCATGCCGAAGCCCCCCGCGCCATGCCGACCATGATCTTCGCCATCACGCGCACGCGCCCCGCACGCGGCAGCAGACTCAGCGACCACCCGAGCAGCTTGGCGAGCCCGCCGGGCCGCACCGTCGCGCGGGTCAGTCGCCGCAGTGTCTCGTTCGCGACCACCTCGGGCCGCGCCGCCGACCCGTCGCGCATGCCGGCTCGCGCCGCGAACTCCGATTCGACCGGACCGGGTGCACACGCGACGACACGGACGCCACGCGGCGCGAGCTCCAGCCGAAGCCCCTCGGCGAGACTCTGCACGTAGGCCTTGGTCGCAGCGTAGTTCGCCGACCGAGGCGCGCCCTGGAACGCGACTACCGAGCTCAGCAGCACGATCGCGCCGCGGCCGCGCGCAACGAGTCGGCGCCCGAAGGCGTGGGTCAGCTCGAGCACGGCGCGACAGTTGACGTCGACCATGTTCGCTTCGTCCGCGAGCTCGCGCTCGAGCAGCGGCCCGACCGAACCGAAACCCGCCGCCGCGACCAGCATGCCGACGTCGAGCTCGGCGCACTGTTCGATCACTGCCGCAGCCGCGCCGGCTTCGCCGAGGTCGACCGCGATCACACGCGTCGCGCTGCCGTGCCGCGAGCGGATCTCGTCCGCGACCGCCGCCAGCGCGTCGCCGCGCCGCGCGACCAGCACGACCGCGAAACCCCGTTCGGCGAGGGCGAACGCGAACGCGCGCCCGATCCCCGAGGACGCACCGGTCACGACGGCCCACGGGCCGCAGTGTTGCAGGATGTCACGACTCATGGGCGATGCTTCGCTGGGCTAACTTGCAAGATGCAAGAAAACCGGAGAAGCTGCCCGCATGGCGCCAAAGCCACGGTTGCAGCGATCGGTCTGCCCGGTCGCGTGCACGCTCGACCTGATCGGCGACCGCTGGACGCTGCTCGTGATTCGCGACCTCTGGGCCGGCAAGACGACCTGGTCGGAGCTCGCCGATTCCCCCGAGGGCATCGCGACCAACATCCTCGCCGACCGGCTGCAGAAGCTCGTCGAGCAGGGCCTGGTCGCACGCGAACCGGCGACCGGGCGGGCGCGCAGCTACGGACTCACGAGACTCGGTCTGAGCCTCGAGCCAGTGCTCGCGGCAATGCGCGACTGGGGGCTGGCGAATGTGGCGGGGACCGAGGCGCGGGTGGGCAGTGTCGCGGAGGAGCGGAACGGCGCGAGTAGAAAGCCCCGCCCCACGCCCTAACCTCCCGGCGTGCCGTCCCCCACCGACCGCCTGCTGACCGCGTTCGCCGCGCTGCCGGTCACGACCAACCTCGCCGCGCAGCTGGCGCGCGGGGCCCATGTCAAAGCCGGTGGACTCTGGGGTGCGAGCGCGGGGCTGCTCGCCGCGGCGCTGCTGCGCGACCACAACGGCCCGACGCTGATCCTCACCGCCGACGACGTCGACAGCCTGCAGCTGCAGACCGACATGCAGGCGTTCGGCGCGCAGTCCACCGTGCTGCCGCGCGAGGAGACCGACGACGAAGGGCTGCCGGATCCGACCTCGCGCAGCGAACGGCAGCGCGCGCTGGCGCGCCATGCCACCGAGAAGCTGCCGCTGATCGCGAGCATCGAGGCGATGCTGCAGCCTGCGGCGACGCCGAAGAGTCTGCGCAAGGCGCGACTCGAGCTCACCGCCGGCCAGCGTCTCGACCGCGCGCAGGTGCTGGTGCGCGCCGAGGCCGCGGGATTGCGCTCGGTGCCGCTGGTGCTCGCACCGGGCGAGTGCAGCGTGCGCGGCGACGTCGTCGACCTGTTCCCGATGGGCGCCGACGCGGCGGTGCGGCTCGAGTTCTTCGACGACGTGCTCGAGTCGATCCGCACGTTCGATCCGGGCAGCCAGCGAACCACCTCGGTGCAGCAGACCTACGCGCTGGCGCTGGCGGCGAGCGACACCGAGGCCGAGGGCTCGGTGCTGCAGCACCTCTCGCCGCGCGCGATGCTGGTCGCGGTCTACGAGCCGCTGCGGCTCGAGGAACGGCAATCGCGGCTGCTGGCGTTCCAGAGCGAGCTGGCGCCGAAGCTGCAGGCGCTGCAGGACACGCTGCGACCGTGCCGCCGCATCGACATCGGCTCGCTGCCGAGTCACGACTACGACTACAAGGTCCTGTCAGCCGGCTCGGCCGCCGGCTCGGGCGAGGCCGATCCGGGCGGACGGTTGCGCAGCGTGCGCGGCGTGCAGGGCCGCGTGCTGCTGTTCTGCCGCACCGCCGAGGAGAAGGACCGCCTGCTCGAGATCTTCGCGCACAAGAACGTCGACCTGAAGCGCGAGAAGGTCGACCTCGTCGTCGCCGGACTGAGCCGCGGCTTCCGCATCCCCGAGCTGCAGACCACAGCACTCAGCAACGTCGAGTTCGCGGGCGTGCCGCAGCAGGCGCGCGTGCGCGAGCGCCCGATCGTGCCGAGCCGCGCGATCCAGAGCTTCTTCGAGCTCGGGCCGAACGATCTCGTGGTGCACGCGGTGCACGGCGTCGCGCGCTTCGAGGGCACCGAGCTGGTGCACCGCGGCGAGGGCACCGAAGAGCACCTGCGGCTCTGCTTCCAGGACGACGTCAAGCTGCTCGTGCCGGCGAGCAAGATCCACCTCGTCCAGAAGTACGTCGGCAGCGGCGGCGGCGGCAAGGCGCCGCTCGACAAGCTCGGCGGCAAGGCGTTCCAGCGCCGCAAGGAACAGGTCACCGAAGCGCTCTTCGACCTCGCGGCCGAGCTGCTCGAGGTGCAGAGCCAGCGTGCGCTCAGCGCGCGCCAGGGCTACCCGACCGATTCGCTCGAGCGCGACTTCCTCGACGCGTTCCCGTTCCGCGACACCGAGGACCAGGCGCGCGCCTGGGGCGAGATCGCCGCCGACCTCGAGAAGGGCTCGCCGATGGACCGCCTGCTCTGCGGCGACGTCGGATTCGGCAAGACCGAGCTGGCGCTGCGCGCGGCGTTCCGCGTCGCGATCACCGGCCGCCAGGTCGCGGTGCTGGCGCCGACGACGATCCTCGCCGAACAGCACTGGCGCACGTTCCGCAGCCGCTGCGAGCCGTTCGGCCTCACCGTCGAGATGCTGTCGCGCTACCGCACCACGAAGGAGAAGAACCGCATCCTCGAGCAGCTCCAGAAGGGCACCGTCGACATCGTCGTCGGCACCCACCAGCTGTTCGGCAAGAACGTCGAGTTCCACGACCTCGCGATGATCGTAGTCGACGAGGAGCAGCGCTTCGGCGTGCGGCAGAAGGAACGCTTCAAGCAGCTGCGCGCCGCGATCGACGTGCTGACGCTGAGCGCGACGCCGATCCCGCGCACGCTGCACGGCAGTCTGCTGGGCATCCGCGGCATCAGCACGCTCGACAACCCGCCGCCCGGTCGCCAGGAGGTCGAGACCCGCGTCGCGTTCCGCGACGACCGCGTGCTGCAGGAGGCGCTGACGCGCGAGCTGTCGCGCGAGGGCCAGGTGTTCGTGCTGCACAACCGGATCCAGGAGCTCGAGCCGCTGGCGCAGCGCCTGCGCAAGCTCGCGCCGGGCGCGCGCATCGCGATCGGCCACGGCCAGATGACCGAGGCCGAGGTCGAGAAGACGGTGCGCGCGTTCGTGCGCGGCGAGTTCGACATCCTGGTCTCGACCACCATCATCGAGAACGGCCTCGACATCGCGCGCGCCAACACGATCCTGATCGACCGCGCCGAGCACTTCGGTCTCGCCGAGCTGCACCAGCTGCGCGGCCGCGTCGGCCGCAGCAGCGCCAAGGCCTACTGCTACCTGCTGATCGACCGTGACGAACCGCCCGGTCGCGAGGCGCGGCAGCGGTTGAAGGCGCTCGAGGAGTTCTCGCACCTCGGCGCCGGTTTCGCGATCGCGATGAAGGACCTCGAGATCCGCGGCGCCGGCAACCTGCTCGGCCCGGAGCAGTCGGGCCACATCGCGTCGGTCGGCTACGACATGTACTGCCAGCTGCTGCGCTCGGCGGTCGAGTCGGCGAAGGAGAAGCGCCCGGTGCACGCGGCGGTCGCCGAGGTCGACGTCGACCTCCGGCTGCAGGCCTACCTGCCGATGGACTTCCTCACCGATCCGCGCCAGCGCCTCGAGCTGCTGCGCGAGATGGACGAAGCGGTCGACGACGAGCACCTCGGCCAGCTCGAGGCCGAGCTGCGCGATCGCTACGGCAAGCTGCCGCAGCCGGTGCAGACGCTGCTGCGGGTCTTCCGGCTCAAACACGGCCTGATGGACCTCGGCGTGCGCGCGGTGCAGTGGGTCGAGAACGATCGCCTGGTCGTGAGCCACCCGCCCGGCGTGCCGCTCGGCGGCAGCTGGCTCGACGCGTTCGCGAGCGTGCGCGCGGTCGAGGCCGGCAAGACCCACCTGATGCTGCCGCGGCGACGTGGCAGCAAGCCGTATCGCGCCGAGCACGTCCTCGACCTGCTGCTCGCCGCCGTGACGGGGCGGGCGCAGGCCACGGCCGCAGGCGGCTGAGAAGAGGTCGTCGCGCGGATTGTGCATCCTCCGGAGCGCGCCCGCGGAAGATGAGGCGATGAGCCAGCAGGTGCACGGCAGGACCACGCCCGAACACGACTTCGAGCGCTGGCGAAGGCACGGTGACGCGGCGGCGCTCGGCCGCGTCTTCGATCGGCTCGCGCCCGAGCTGCTGCTGGTCGCTGCCCACTTCGCCGATCGCGGCGCGGCCGAGGACCTCGTGCAGGCGACGTTCGTCGCCGCCATCACCGATGCGGCGCGCTGGCAGGCGGAGCGCCCGCTGATGCCCTGGCTCGTCGGCATCGTCGCCAACCTCGCGCGGCGCGAACGCGAACGCGCCAGCCGCCGCGTCGATGCCGAGCGACTCACGGCGAACACGCCGGACGATCCGCGCGCCATCGCCGAGCGGGAGGAGACGAACCGGCTGCTGGCATCCGCCCTGCGCGGCATGCCGCGCCACTACCGTCAGGTGCTGACGTTGCGCCTCGTGCACGGTCTCGAACCGCTCGCGATCGCGCACGCACTCGGTTCGCCACCGGCGACGATCAAGAGCCGGTTGCAGCGCGGCATGGCGATGCTGCAGCGAGCCCTGCCCGCGGGTCTGCGCGCGCCGGCCGTGGCGGCGCTGTCGTTCCCTTCGCTCGCCGCGGTACGCACCGCCGTGCTGGCGCACGGCAAGGCGCACGTTCTTGCCGGCAGCGGCGCCGCCGCCTCTGCCGCGTTGGTCACCGGAGGCATGTTGCTGATGAAGAAGTTCACGCTCGCCGCCGCCGTCGTGCTCGCGACTGCGGCGATCCTCACCGTGCCGTCGTGGTGGGACCACCAGGACGCCACCGCGCCGGAGCCGGCCGCGCCCATGGATGTGCCCGCGGCGGACAGTGTGCGCCTCGCGCAGCGCCCGGAGGCCGAAGTGATGCCGACGCGCGAAGCGGTCCCTGCTCCCGCGACGAACGGCGAGGCGCCAGCAGTGGCGGTCCCGGTCGTGCGCGGCCGCGTCGTCGATGAAGCCGGCCGGCCGCTCGCCGACATCGGGGTGTATCTCGGCGACAAGTCGGTGCAGATGTTCGAGACCACGGCCCAGTTCCTCGGTCGCGCCGCGTTCAGCGGGCCGGACGGCGAGGCGCAGCACGCGAAGGCCCAGATCGGCAGGACGGCGGCCGACGGGAGCTTCGCGCTGGCGTTGCCGCCGAACGACCACCCGCACCTGCTGGTCGCCTACTCGGCGGCCCGCGGCTGCCGCGGGCTCGACCTGCCGGCAGACCCGACCGCGATCGAGATCGTGCTGCCGGTGGATCCGGTCCTGACCGGCATCGTGCGAGGTCGCATCGACCAGCAACCCGTGGCCGGCGCGCGCATCAACTGCTGGCCGGCGGCCAGCGGCTATCCGATCGAGTTCCGACACAGCGACGAGCAGGGCCGGTTCCAATTCCAGCCGCTGCCGGCAGGGAGCTACCGGCTCGGCATCGACGCCGAAGGGTTCGCCGAGGGCAAGGCGGACTTCGGGCTCCTCACCGGTGAGGTGCCGGCAACCCTGCAGATCGAGCTCGAGCCGCTGCCGCCTATCGACCTGCTGTTCGTCGACGCCGCCGACCAGGCGTGGACGCCGGCGCGCATCGGCGGCGAGATCGGCGTGAAGGCTCCGAAGTTGGTCGCGCTGATCTCGGAGCGACCGTACCAACGGCGCGAGGAGACGATCGCCGAGACCTGGGCGAGCTACCGCCTGCAACTCGACGACGACGGCCATCTGCGCGGGTTCCGCAGCCTCGAGGACGCCGGCGTGTTCTCGCTGTGGAGCGGCGGCGAGAAGCTGTTCGAAGTCCTCGAGGTCGACGTGCGCGCCGACCGCCTCGCCGCGCCGATGCTCGAGCGCAGGACGATCGCGCTGCAGGTCGGCATCACGTTCGCACCGAACGCGCCCGCCCCGCGCGATGTGCACCTCGCCGTCACCGACCCGTCGGGCTTCGCGACGCGGTTGGAGCCGCTGGTCGAACGCGACACGACGGGCCAGCTGTGCGTGCTACCGGTGCCCGCGCAGTTCGTCGGCAGCGAGTGCGGGTTGCTCGCCGAGAGCGCCGGCTGCGCGCCGTTCTTCACCGTCGTTCCGATCCCGGCGCAGGCCGATGGCACCTGGCAGCAGGTCGTGTTGTCGCCCGGCACGGGACGCCTGACCGGCGTCGTCGTCGGTGAGGACGGCAAGCCGCTCACGAACGTGCGACTGCAGCTCGCCGACCCCGATGGCCATTGGTTCGTGCCGCCCGCGCTCGCGCGCCGGCGCGGCGATCTCGACGGCACGTTCGAGTTCAGCGGGCTGCCCCCGCGGCCGGCGCGGCTGCTGGTATCGGCGCCCGAGCATGCTGCGCGGGGCTTCGACGTCGATCCGCGCCGGCCCGAACGGCTGCGCCTCGAGCTGCGCAGGGGTCGCGACGTGGTCATCCGCACACCGGCGGGCACGACCGCGCAATGCGCCGTCGTGCGCGACGGCAGCGGGCGCCCGTTGCAGGACGACCGCCTGGGCGGCACGAAGCGCTACGGCGAGCTGTCCGTGCGCGCCGACGTCGAGGCCGAGACGGTCGAGGTGTTCGACGGCGCCACCGGCGAGTGCGTCGGCGCCGGCAGGATCCCGGCCGACGGTTCCCCGCTCGTCTTGCAGCGCTGACCGCAACTTGCCAGGACGTCCGTCGATCCATCTGGTCGGTCTGCGGACTCCCCGATCGCCCGGCTACCGCAGCAGTCGCTGCGGCACCTCGGCTTCGGCGGCCCCCTCGACCGCGATCACCAGCCGCGCGCTTGCCTGCACCGGCCCGAAGCTCGGCATCTCCTCCGGCAGCCGGCGGTGCTCGTCGGGGCTCGCCGGCGACGAGATCCGCCAGCCGAACTTCTCGACGAAGCGGAGCTCCCAACTGCAGACCGGGATCCACGGGCTGTCGCCCGAAGCCGCGATCCCGGGCAGCGCGAACTCGCGGCGCACGGTCATGCGGGTCGCGCCGCGCGGGAACGCGAACCCGCGCACCAGCGCGGTCGGACGGATCGGCTCGAACTCACCCATCGGCAGCGCCTCGAGCCGGTTGCCGTATTCGCGCGCGACCCGGCCATCGCTCGCGACCCGCAGCAGCGGCCCGACCAGGGCGTCGATGCGATTGCTCTGCACGACCAGCGCCCCGTCCTCGCCCTGCCAGACCGCGACGATCAGCTGCTCGGCGGTCGCGAGGAACCCGTCGAGACTCGAAACGCCGCAGAGACCGCGGTCGGACTCCCAATAGAAGTCCGAGTCGGGCCAGGCCATGATGCCGGCGTCGACCTCGACGCGCCGCAGCGCCGGCCGACCCTGACTGCGCACGAAGTCGAACATGTTGCCCGTCGCGGACATCTGTCCGGGCGGCCGCACGAAGACCTCACCGTCGGCGAGCACGACGACGAACGTGTCGGCGCGCAAACGCCGCATCGACTCGCGCGCGAGCCAGCCGGTGCCCTTCACGAACGGCTGGCCGGCGGCGCCGCCGTTGGCCTCGAACTGCCAGCGACCGCCGATCGTGCTGGCGGTCCAGCCGTCTGGTTCGAAGATCCGGATCGCAAAGCGTGCATCGGGCTCGCGCGCGCGCGCCGAAGCGCTCTTCGGAGTCCGGTAGTAGCGGCGCGCCGGCATGACCTGGCAAACCGACGATTCGAACTCGTAGACGTAGCCGCGGTCGGCGACGAGGTCGAACCGCACCGCGGCTTCGCCGTCGCCCTGGCGGCGCAGCATGCGGCGCGCGATCCAGAGCTCGCGGCCGCCCTGGGCCGGCATCGACTCGACGATGCGGTTGTGGCGCTCGTCGTCCTTCTTGCCGGTGGCGGGATACACCGAGATCCGCCACGGAAACCCGCGTGGCAGGGCGCTGATGCGCAGGTCGACGGTTTCGCGTTCGGGTGCGGTGACGACGTCGCCGTCGTCGAGTTCGGCGAGCTCGCACGCGATCGCGACGTGCTCGTCGAGCCCGAACCAGAGCCAGTCGAGCGCGAGCTCGGCCTCGCGATCCGGCAATCCGTCGAGCGCGACCGCGCCGTCCGCACCGGTCCGCGGCGCGTCGTGCGGCGGCAGGGCGGGATGTTGCGGGAACGGCCGTTCGTCGCGCCAGAACGGCACGCCCGCGAGCGGCTTGCCGCGCGCGTCGACGAGCCGCAGCTGCGGCGCGGGCGGCGGCGGCAGCGGCGCCGGTGGCACGCTGACCACGGCATGGCGCGCGATCGCCGCGACCGGCCCGTCGGTCGGCGGCGACG
>JAGQRB010000017.1 GCA_020425925.1 Planctomycetota bacterium | reverse complement strand
CGTCACCGTGCACTCGCGCAAGCCGCTGTTCGGCTACAAGCTGATCGCGTTCAGCTCGCTGGCGATCGCGATCATCAGCTTCCTGGTGTGGGGCCACCACATGTTCACGTCGGGTCAGTCGACCTACGCGATGTTCGCGTTCAGCTTCCTGACCTTCTTCGTCGCGATCCCGACCGCCATCAAGGAGTTCTCGTGGGTCGCAACGGTGTGGAAGGGCTCGATCGCGCTGAACTCGCCGATGCTCTACACGCTCGCGTTCCTGATCATCTTCGCGATCGGCGGACTCACGGGCGTCATCCTCGGCTCGCTCAACGTCGACATCCACCTGCACGACACCTACTTCGTCGTCGCGCACTTCCACTACGTGATGATGGGTTCGATCGCGCTGGCGTTCTTCGCCGGCCTGCACCACTGGTGGCCGAAGATGTTCGGCGTGATGTACAACGAGACTCAGGCGAAGATCGCCTGCGCGCTGATCTTCATCGGCTTCAACGCGACGTTCATCCCGCAGTTCATCATGGGTAGCCGCGGCATGCCGCGCCGCTACGCGACCTACGTGCCGGACTACGCGCCCTACCACAAGGCATCGACGATCGGTGCGCTGGTGCTCGGCTGTGGCGTCGCGCTGATGGTCTACTACCTCATCATGTCGCTGTTGCAGAAGAAGCGCGCGATGGAGAACCAGTGGGGCGGTGTCACGCTCGACTGGCACACTCCGACGCCGCCGCCGCTCTACAACTTCGACACCCCGCCGGTCGTCACCCACGAGGTCTACGACTACTCGACCCTGGACCTGCAGACGACGATCACGCCGGCCAAGTAGGCCCCACAGGCTCCCAACGCAGCTCTCTCCCGAAGCGACTTCTCCATGAGTGACGACGGACACCACGCAGTCGTGATCCCGGCGCCGGGGCCCGAATTCCGGCCCCACACGGTCGCGCATCACTTCGATACGCCGGTCCAGGAGTTCCAGTCGGCCAAGCTCGGCTTCTGGCTGTTCCTGGCGACGGAAATCCTGCTCTTCGGCGGCCTGTTCGCCGCCTACTTCTACTTCCACGCCGAGTATCCGGAGACCTTCCAGGTCGGCGGACAGCAGCTCGACTGGAAGCTCGGCGCGCTCAACACGTCGGTCCTGCTGATCAGCTCGTGGACCATGGCGATGGGCGTGCGCGCCGCACAGAAGAGCCAGAAGAAGCAGCTCCTGATGTTCCTCACGCTCACGGTGCTCGGCGCCGTGATCTTCATGTGCGTGAAGTACGTCGAGTACTCGGCGAAGTCCCAGCACGGCCTGTTCGTGTTCTCGGAGATGCTGAAGCCGTACGACGAACTGACCGGGCAGCTGCCGTGGTTCAAGGACTACGACGGCGTGATGGCCGGCGTGCCGCACGGCCACATGTTCTTCGCGATCTACGTGACGATGACCGGCATCCACGGTCTGCACGTCGTGATCGGCGCCGGCCTGATCATCTGGGTGATGTTCGGCGCCGCGAAGGGCCGGTTCCACGCCGGCTACTACCTGCCGGTCGACCTCGTCGGCCTCTACTGGCACCTCGTCGACCTGATCTGGATCTTCCTGTTCCCGCTGCTCTACCTGGTGCCGTGATGAGTGACCACGCCCACGATTCCCACGGCGCGCTCAAGATGGGGCACCACCACGTCTCGACCGCCGGCCAGTTCATGAAGGTGCTGGTCGCGCTGCTGATCCTGACGATCCTCACGGTCGTCGTGTCGCGCTTCCACTTCGGCTCCGCGAACATGCTCATCGCGATGGCGATCGCCTGCGTGAAGGCCTCGCTCGTGATCCTCTTCTTCATGCACGTGAAGTACGACACCGCGATCAACCGGATCATGTTCCTGAGCTCGTTCCTGTTCCTGTCGCTGCTGTTCATCTTCACGCTCGCCGACCGCGCGACGCGCAAGCTGGACAACCAGGCCCACACGATCAGGACGCCGGTCGACAAAGCCTGGGTGCATCCCGCAACCGAGCGGAACCAGTAAGCTGCACGCCGCCTACCTCCACTCGCGCCAACCCGCCGACGCCCGGATCGTGTTCTGGGCCGACGGTGGGCCCGGGGATCTGCGGTCGGAGCTGCCCGCCGAGCTCTTCGATCGCTGCACGCCCGTGCCGCTCCAGATCCTGCTCGCCTCCGAGGAGGCTTCGCTGCAGCCGATCGCGCAGCTCGAAGGCACCGACGAGGACGACCGACCGCCGCAGCGCATCGCGCCGGCGCTCTGGACGATCCCGGCGCTCGGCCTGCCGCTCGCCGACGCGGTGCCGTTCCTCGCCGGGCTCGAGCCGCGCACGCAGGCTCCCGCGCTGCGCGCGCTCGCGGCGCTGAGCCGCCTGGTGCTGAAGCTGATCGCCCGCGGCGACTACGCCCCGGCGCCGCAGCCGGGCGTGCTGCGCTTCGCGCCGTACTGGGAGGGCCGCACGCAGTGGCTGCTCGCCGGCATCGCCGAGATCGTGCCCGGCAGCCTCTGCACCGCGCGCTTCGCGGTGCCGGACGACCCGGTCTACGCCGTCACGCCGCGCAACTACGTCGTCAGCTTCCTCGGCCACGCGGTCGACCAGCTCGTACTCGCTGCCGGCGGCGACGTGCACCCACCGCGCTTCGAGAAGGCCGAACGCCTGCCGCGCGACTTCTGGCAGACGCCGATGCTGCCGGTGATCGAGATCCTGGTGCCGGACACGCCGCTCGAAGAAGGGGCGCCGTGGGGGCTGCAGATCCTCGTCCGCCCGGTGCCGACGATCCCGTGCACCGAGACGATCGAGACCCTGCACCAGCGGCTGGCGTCGAACCCGTTCACCAACGAGCTGGCGAGCGGCTCGGTGTTGCGCGTCGAGCAGACCATCGACCGCGTCGCCGACAAGCTGCCGCCGCTGCGCCGCGCCCGCAACCTCAGCGACGGCCGCGCCAGTCTGACGCGCGCCGAGCTCGACCAGATCCTCGACCACTTCCCGCTGCTCGAGTCCGAGGGTTTCGAGATCACGCTGCCCGGGATCGAGGCGATGCAGCGGCTGTCGGCGCGGGTCGCGATCATCGAGGCATCGAACGAGCCCGACGATCCGCGGCCGTGGTTCGAGTTCCGCTGGAGCCTCGCGGTCGGCGACCAGGAGCTCTCCAACGACGAGTTCGAACAGCTGGTGTCGGCACGCGCGCCGCTGGTGTTCATCGACCGCCGTCCGATCCTGCTGTCGCCGAAGGACCGCGAGGCGCTCAAGGACTTCAAGAAGCGGATGCAGCAGGGCGGCGAGCGCATCAGCTTCTTCGAGGCGCTGCGCCTGCGCCTCGGTGGTGCCTCGCACCTGCACGGTCTCGCGATGGAGTCGATCGCGAGCACGCCGCGACTCGAGGAGCTGCTGCACAATCTCGAACAGGCCCGGGCGGTCGAGGATCGCGTGCTGCCCGACGGCTTCGAGGGCGAGCTGCGGCCCTACCAGCAGCGCGGCCATGCCTGGATGCACTTCCTCGTCGACCAGGGCTTCGGCGCCTGCCTCGCCGACGACATGGGTCTCGGCAAGACGGTGCAGGCGATCGCCGTGATGCTCGACTGGCGCATCCAGCGCAACAGCAAGTCGAAAGGCGCGATCCTGATCGTCTGCCCGGTCTCGGTGCTCGGCAACTGGCGCCGCGAGCTGCACCGATTCGGGCCGGGGATGCGCGTGATCATGCACCACGGCAAGGGCCGCGCGCAGACGCCCGAGGAGTTCAAGGACGTCATCCTGTCGCACGACATCGTGCTGACCAGCTACAACCTGCTGCAGCGCGACGAAGAGATGATGAACTCCGTCACCTTCGACGGCGTCGTGCTCGACGAGGCACAGAACATCAAGAACCCGACGACGCGCCAGTCGCGGGTCGCGCGCGGCCTCAAGGGTCACTTCCGGCTCGCGCTCACCGGCACGCCGCTCGAGAACCGTCCGCTCGACCTCTGGTCGATCATGGACTTCCTCAACGAGGGCCTGCTCGGCTCACGCACACAGTTCACCCAGACGCTCGAGCACCCGATCGTCAAGCAACGGCGCCAGGGCTCGATGTCGGCGCTGGCCAGGCTGGTGCGGCCGTTCGTGCTGCGCCGCCTCAAGACCGATCCGGAGATCGTCGCCGACCTGCCCGAGAAGACCGAGCAGATCGTCGCGGCGACGCTGTCGCGCGAGCAGGCGATCCTCTACGAGTCCGTGGTCCGCAAGGGCCTGCAAGAGGTCGAGAACGCCGGCGAGGGCATCCAGCGCCGCGGCGCGATCCTCACCACGCTGCTGCGGCTCAAGCAGGTCTGCAACCACCCGGCGCACTACCTGATGGACGGCAGCGCGCTGCCGAGCCGTTCGGGCAAGCTCGATCTGCTGTCGGAGATGGTCGAGGAAGCGCTCGACGAGGGCGATCGCTGCCTCGTCTTCACGCAGTTCAAGGAGATGGGCTCGCTGCTCAAGACCCACCTCGAGAACCTCCACGGCCACGGCGTGCTGTTCCTGCACGGCGGCGTGCCGCAGAAGGAGCGTGATCAGATGGTCACCGACTTCCAGGAGTCGCGGCCCGACGGCCCGAAGATCTTCGTGCTGTCGCTGAAGGCCGGCGGCACCGGTCTCAACCTCACGGCCGCGAACCGCGTGTTCCACTTCGATCGCTGGTGGAACCCGGCGGTCGAGGACCAGGCGACCGACCGCGCGTTCCGCATCGGCCAGCAGCGCAACGTCTTCGTGCACAAGTTCGTCTGCACCGGCACGCTCGAGGAGCGCATCCAGCAGATGCTCGATCGCAAGCGCGAGGTCGCCGACAGCCTGCTTGCCGCCGGCGAGAACTGGATCACCGAGCTCAGCAACGACGAGCTGCGGCGGCTGCTCGTGCTCGACCGCCAGGAGGCGCTCGCATGACCGATCGCAAGGTCGTCTCGCTCGGCGAACGCTGGCGGCGCGAAGCCACGCGCGACATCGACGACAAGCGGCTGGCGGCGGCGCTCGAGGCGCTGCCGAGCATCCGCAAGCCGATGGTGCGCATCCGCGCCGGTTCGATCCGCGCCGAGATGGAGGGCTCGATGGGATCGATCCACGAGGTCAGCCTCCAGATCCGCACGCTGCCCAACCGCGAGTGGCCGACGCTGATCCGCGTGCTGCGGCGCAGCAAGTCGATCATCGAGGCGCTCGAACAGGGGCGCGTGCCGCGCTCGCTCGACCGCCTGGTCGCGCGCATCGTCGGTGAGCCGCTGTTCCCCGATTCGCGTTCGGTCACGTTCGGCTGCTCGTGCGACCTTCCCGAGGCGCCGTGCCGCCACGTGCTCGCGTTGCACGAGCTGTTCGCGCGGCGACTCGACGAGAAGCCCTACGAACTGCTGATGCTGCGCGGCGTCGATCTTCACAAGCTGCTCGACGACGTCCGCGCTGGCTCCGGCGACGGCGATCTGCCGCCGCTGCCGTTCGGAGTGCCCGAAGAACCGGTGCTCTACCCCGACGCCGAGGACGCCGATCTCGGCCAGGTGCTGAGCCGTCCGCAGGTGCGCTGGCTGATCGGCGAGTCGTCGTCGCGTCTCGCCGACGCCGTGCTGCGCGCGCTCGACGAGCTGCCGACCGACCAAAACGCCGGCTGATCCGCGCGAGCTTTGCTTGCGCCCGGGGTTCGCCCGGCTTCTCCTGTCGACACCCCTCTCCCGTCGAACAGGCTCAATGCTCGCGGAAATCGAACGCTTCGACCTCACCGGGTCGACTCCAGGCTTCATCGCGCTCGGCGTCTTCGTCCTGGCCTACGTGCTGGTCGTCTTCGAGGAACGGCTGCACCTCCGGAAGAGCAAGCCGGTGGTGTTCGCGACCGGCGTGATCTGGATCCTCGTCGCGTTCGCCTACTCCAGCCATCCGGACGCCGCGACGCTGCCGCGGGATCACCTCGAGGAACGCATCCTGCACCACACCGGCGAGTACGGGCAGCTGTTCCTCTTCCTGATGGTGGCGATGACCTACATCTCGGCCATCGCCGCCCACAACGTGTTCCTGTGGCTGAACGGCTGGCTGGTGTCGCGCGGCTTCACACTGCGCGCGGTGTTCTGGGTCACCGGCCTGCTGTCGTTCTGCATCTCGCCGGTAGCCGACAACCTCACGACGGCCCTGCTGATGGGCACCGTCGCGATCTCGGTCGGCAAGGGCAACATCAAGTTCATCGCCGCCGCCTGCACCAACATCGTCGTCGCGGCCAATGCCGGCGGCGCGTTCTCGCCGTTCGGCGACATCACGACGCTGATGGTCTGGCAGGCCGGCAAGGTCGAGACGGCGCAGTTCTTCTGGCTCGTCGTGCCGTCGCTCGTCAACTGGCTCGTGCCGGCCGTGATCATGCACTTCATGATCCCGAACGGACACCCCGAGCCGATGCACAAGGAGGTCGAGCTCCAGCGCGGCTGGCTGACCGTGATCCTGCTGTTCATCGCGACGATCGCGACCGCCGTGATCTTCCACGCCAAGCTGCACCTGCCGCCGTTCCTCGGCATGACGACCGGGCTCGGCTACTTCATGATCTACGGCTTCTTCCGCACCCGGCGCCACCGCAAGAAGGGCGATCGCGAGCCCGTCGACGTCTTCCGCAACGTCGCCGAGGTCGAGTGGGACACGATGCTGTTCTTCTTCGGCGTGATCCTCTGCGTCGGCGGCCTGCAGGAGTTGATGTACCTGCACAAGGCCAGCGAGTGGCTCTACGACCCCAACGGCCCGATCGGCGCGACCGCCGCGAACATCGTCATCGGTGTCCTGTCGGCGATCATCGACAACGTGCCGGTGATGTTCGCAGTGCTCGGCATGGACCCGTCGATGGATCCGGCCAACCCGGTAGTCCACGGCGTCGCCGATTCGGGGCTGCACACGCCGGTCGCGAACTTCCAGTGGCTGCTAGTGACCCTGACGGCCGGTGTCGGCGGCTCGCTGCTGTCGGTCGGCTCGGCCGCGGGCGTCGCGCTGATGGGCACGGCCCACGGCTACTACACCTTCGGCCGCCACCTCAAGTTCCTCCCCGCGATCGCGGCCGGCTACTGCGCCGCGATCGTAGTGCACTGGGCGCTCAACAGCTGAGCGGCGCGGAGCCCGGGCTCAGAGCGCCTTGACCTCGCGCACCATCTCCTCGAGCGCCTGCTTGGCGTCGAGGAACACCATCAGCGTGTTGTCGTTCTCGAACAGCGGGTTCTTGATGCCGGCGTAGCCCGGCGACAGCGAACGCTTGATGACGACGACGGTGCGGGCGTGGTCGACGTCGAGGATCGGCATGCCTGCGATCGGACCGGTGGGTTCGCGCGCCGCCGGGTTCACGACGTCGTTGGCACCGACGACGATGACGACGTCGGTGTTCTTGAAGTCGCCGTTGATGCGCTCCATCTCCCAGAGCTGCTCGTAGGGCACGTCGGACTCGGCGAGCAACACGTTCATGTGACCGGGCATGCGGCCGGCGACCGGGTGGATCGCGTAGCGCACCTGACAGCCACGCTTCTCGAGCAGATCGCCGAGCTCGCGCACGACGTGCTGCGCCTGCGCAACCGCAAGACCGTAGCCCGGAACGAAGATGCACGACGAGGCACCGTCGAGCAGCATCGCGACCTCCTCGGGCCCGGCCGACTTGATGTTCTTGTAGTCGCGGGCATCCTCGGCGACCGCGTCCTCGCCCATGCCGCCGAGCAGCACGTTGCCGAGCGAGCGGTTCATCGCCTTGCACATGATCATCGTCAGGATCAGGCCCGACGCGCCGACCAGTGCGCCGACTACGATCAGCAGCGGTTCCCTGGTGACGAAACCGGCGAACGACGCGGCCACGCCCGAGTAGCTGTTGAGCAGCGAGACCACGACCGGCATGTCGGCACCGCCGATCGGCATCACGAGGAAGACGCCGAGCACCGCGGCGACGAGCGCGAGCAGGATCACCGCGACCGTCGTGGTCGCATGGCTGCCGGTCAACGCCATCCAGGTCGCGCAGCCGATTGCCGCGACGCCGAGCGCGGCGTGCAGGTAGTGTCGCTGCGAACCCTGCAGCGGGTGCGAGAGCTTCTTGCCCGAGAGCTTGCCGTAGGCGACGAAGCTGCCGGTCAGCGTGACCATGCCGACGATGATCGT
>JAGQRB010000174.1 GCA_020425925.1 Planctomycetota bacterium | reverse complement strand
GACCACCGCGGCGTTTCGGGGGCGCTGGCGGTTCGTCGCCGCCAGGCATCGGGTGGTCAGCGCGATCAGCTCGTGGCCGGCGCCGCAGGTGGCGAGCCGTCCGGCGGCTTCGCGGCAGTCCGCCGCCGCGGCCTTCGCGAGCACCTGCTCGTCGGTTCCCGAATAGGGCGGGTGACCGGTGAGGATCTCGCAGAGAATCGCGCCGAGCGCGAACACGTCCGAACGCTCGTCCATCTGCTCGATGTCGCCGCGCGCCTGCTCCGGCGCCATGTAGGCCGGCGTGCCGAACACCGACCCTGCCACCGAATGCGATCCCGGCCGGCCCGTGCGCACGGTCGCGACCGGTGGCTGGTCCGACTGTCCGTCGGTAGCGCGGCGCTCGTCGGCGACGCCGCCGCTGCGTAGCACCTTGCCCATGCCCCAGTCGACGACCTGGACCTCGCCGAACGAACCGATCATGACGTTCGCGGGCTTCAGATCGCGGTGCACGACGCCGCGCGCGTGGGCGTAGGCGATCGTCTGGCAGACCTGCTCGAAGACTCCCAGGAAGCGGGTACGTTCGTCGGCTGGCGAGTCACGGTCGGCCAGCGCGGCGGCCAGCGTCTGCCCCTTGACGAGCTTCATCGCGAAGAACGGTCGATCGTCGGCGAGACCGAAGTCGTAGACCGGCACGATGCCCGGGTGCTGCAGCTGGCCGCCGATCTGGGCCTCCTCGACGAACCGCTGCACGAACTGGGGCTGATCGCGGTATCGGTCGTGCAGGAACTTCAGCGCGACGTCGCGGCCGAGGTCCTGATCGTGTCCGCGATGCACGGCGCCGACGCCGCCGCTGCCGAGTTCGCCCTGGATCACGTACTTGCCGGCGCGCGCGCCGGACTCGGGCGCGAGCGGCTTCAGCAGCGGTTCCGGCGCCGCGTGGTCGGGATCGCGCAGCGACACCATCTGCGAACCACCGGTCACCGCCGCGAGTCGTTGCAGCACGCTCGGCGGCTCGGGCCCGGGCTGCTTGCCGAAGCCGAGTGCGAGTCCGCGATCGAGATGTCTCTCGACGCGGTCGGGAGAATGGCTGTCGGGCGGTCGGTCCATGACGTCCTGCAGCGCGGCCGCGGCGTCGCCGCGGCGCTACGTGGGCGCGATACTACGGCAACACCACCTCGACGTCGGTCACCGCCAGCGGCAGCGGGCTCGGCGCGAGCGGGTCGAAGATCGCCACCTGCAGGTACATCGGCGGGAAGCCGCCGAGATCGGGCACCGGCCAGCGGAACACGCTGCTCGCGGGATCGCAGCCGACCGCGCCCGGCCAGGTGAGAAGCGAGGTCCCCTGGTTGCCGATGCCGAGGTCGACGATGCCCGGGATCGAAGTCGGCAGGTTGTCGAATGCCAGACCGAGGAGCGCGAGGCTCGCGGTCGAATGCGGCCCGCGCGACGCGATCACCTCGAAAGCGCCGGTTGGGCGATCCGCGGCCCGCACGATCGCGGACGGCTGCCGGACGAGCGCCGTCAGCACCTGTTGGCTCGAGCACGCCTGCGTGTTGACGCGCACCTGGTGGTAACCCGGCACCAGCCCCTGCGGCGGATACACCTCGATCCGGGTCGGATCGACGATCTTGAACCAACCGACGGCGAAGCTGCCCTGGTTCTGGCTCGTGATCAGCCAGCTGCCGAAATCGACGCTGGTGACGGTGTCGAGGTGCGTGCCGGAGAACACGAACGGGGCGTCGCCGAGGTTCGGCAGCGGCGGGCTCAGGTTCGCGATCAGCTCGGGGCACGCGTACGAGAACGGCTGGAAGCCGAACTGCGGGAACTTGTCGTGTGCGGGCCAGGTGACGACCGCATCCGCCAGCGCGTTCAGCGAGCTCAGGCTCGCATGCGCGAACGACTTGTTGACGAACGCGGCGATGCAGACACCGTCGCTGCGGAAGATCGCCTGCGTGCTCGTGCCCTCGTAGGTGCCGCCCTTCGTGAGGCTGTGCACACTGTTGCCGAGTTGGGTACGGGTCATGCCGGCGTTCGAGATCGAATGGGCCTGGGCAGTGCCGTATTCGTTGAACGTGTTCGCGAAGTTCATCTGTCCAGCGATACCCGGACTGACGACCTGGCCGTCACCGCCACCGTCGAAGATGCCGGCGAGCACGCGCACGTAGTCGACCGCCGACATCACCAGGCCGCCGGTGCTGTCGTTGCGCTGCAGATCGCGGTTGTACTGCGCCGACAGCGGCCGCCGATCAGTGTGCAGATTGCTCTCTTCCGTGACGAGCCGGTCGAGGTGGTAGTGCATCTCGTTCGAGGGCAGCGTGCTCAGGCTCGGGTTGCCGATCATCGCCTGCGTGATTCCGAGCGGCGCCAGCACCTGGCTTCTGACGTAGTTGAAATAGGTCTGGCCGGTGTAGGCCTCGACGATCCGACCGAGTGTGCAGTAGCCGTTGTTGGAGTAGTCCCAGAGCACGCCCGGGATGAACCGCAGGTTGCCGTCGGCGGCGTAGCGTGCCGTGCGGTAGGCGGTCGTCGGCAGCGTCGGGTTCGACGGCGACCACCAGTTGGCCACCGTCCACGGGTCGGAGTTGCCCGGGATGCCGCTGGTGTGTCGCAGCAGGTCGAACAGCTCGATGTTGGCGTAGCGCGGATCCGCATGCGGATACTGCAGCAGCGAGTTGGCCGTCGTCGTGCCCGTCGGCGTGCCGAGCTCGATGATGCGCCAGATCGCCGCTGCCGTGATCGGCTTGGTCAGACTCGCGAGCCGGCAGCGGTCGTGCGGCTGCGTGACGGGGTAGCCCGGCTCCGCGAGCGTGTAGCCGCGCGCGAGCACGAGCCGGCCGTTCTTGGTGATCGCCAGCGTGCCGGCGCGCGCGCCCTGGCTGCGCAGGTGGTTCTGCATGTAGGTGTCGAACGCGGCCAGCTCGGGCGCGCTGTAGCCCGTCGTCGACGCGACCCGGGTCCGTGCCACGTCGGTCTGCACGAACACGGCCGAGAACCGCGCGCTGCTACCGGTGCCGTGACCCTCGACCGCGAGCGGGAAGTAGCCCTGGGCCGACAGCGTGTTGAGCGTCTGCTGGTAGGTCGCGCCGTCGAGGCCGAGGTAGATGCCCCAGTTGCCGACGCGATCGTCGCGCCAGACCGTCACGTACCAGAGTGACGAGCCGGCCACCGCGACGCAGCGTGCCTCGGCCGCGCTGTGCGCGGACGCGCTCGCGGCCGCGGCCGGCTGCCCGCGATCGACCTGATAGCCCCACGCGATGTCGTCGGGGTTGTCCTCGAACACCGCACAGAACCGCGTCGCCAGCAGGGCGCCGTGCACCGATGCCTGCGCCAGCCAGCGTCCGTTCTGTCGCGCCGTTTCACAGGCGGTGTCGAACGTCGCTCGGTCGACGTCGAGTACGTAGTTGGCCGGCACACCGTCGGCGACGAAGACCGCGACGTACGCCGTGTCCGTGCCGCTGCCGCTCGAGCTGATCGACAGCGGCCGGCGCCCGGCCGCGAGCTGCGTCAGGATCCAGGCCTGCATCGCGGACTTGTCGAGCACGCCCGAGATCGACCAGCCCGGACCGGGCCGTTGCAGCCACGTCGCCGCGACGTGCGCCCCGCTCAGGCCGCCGCCGACGCTGACGCTGATCGGCCGATAGCCCTGTGGCGACAACAGGTTGATCTGCGCCTGATGTGCGCCGACGCTGGCGCCGAAGTAGGTCGAGAAGGCCTGCGCCGCCGTGCTTGCGGCCAGCAGGAGCGACATCGCCACCAACCGGAGGGTGTTCATGACCGGGATTCCCGGGGTCGCACGTTTTCGCGCGGATTCCCGTGCGAATTCCGCTCATCGGCGTGGATTGCCGGCGCGGGGTGCACTGCAGCCGCGAGCTGCGATCCCGCGCGACTACCCCGCGGAGCGGCGATCTCGTCGGCTCGACCGCAGCCGCACGAACACGCGCCGCCCGGCGTCGGTCGGGTGCCGGGCCACGATGCCGTAGATGCCGGCGGCGGCGCCGTACGGGGAGCCCGCCGGGCCGACCACGACGCGGGCCAGCAGCGCCGGCTGGTCGTTGAGCCGCAGCATCATCGGCAGGCTCCAGAGCTCGCCTTGTGCGCCGGCGAACCGACCGGCCGCGATCGGCTCGGCGGCGAAGAAGTCGACCGAGAACGTGACGCGCACGCCCCAGTTCGTCACCACCGACCAGAGCGACGGTGGGGCGAGCACCTGCATCAGGATGTCGCGCGTCACCGGGTTCCCGCGCAGGATCTGGAAGAAGTCGGTGCACGATTCGACGCCGTTCGCGACGGTCTCGATGTCGGCGAGAGATTCGTCGTCGACGGTCAGCATCGGCGCATCGAGCCCGGCGTCGACCCGTCCGCGCATCGTCGCGCGCTGGCGATGTCCGGCGCGGCAGGCAGGCAGCAACCCTTCGCGCAGGCGCGCGACGAACGCGGTCGACTCGCCGGTCCCGACCTCGGCGCCGGCCGCGTCGAACGCCGTGACGCAGAGGCGCGCGACGGGCGTCGGTTGGCAGAGGTCCGTGAGATCGAGCGTGCCGGACTGCACTTCGGCCTGGAACGCCGCGGCGGCGAGCTCGCGCTCGCGGCGGCGCGCTTCGCCGGGTTGCACGCGTTGTGCGAACGGTTGTGTGGCGCGCCAGGAGAACGCGTCCACGGTCTCGATCTCGAGCACCTCGATCGCGAGACGCCAGGTGGTGGCGCGGCCGCGCTCGTCGTGCGTGATGTCGAACGCCAGCGCGTCACCCGCCGCAGGATCGCCGTCCGATCCGGGCGCCAGCGCGGCCGGGTCGAGTGCCGGCGCCGCAGGATCTTCGATCCAGCGCGACAGCTCGTCCTGCCAACCCGGCCGGGGCGTGCTCACGCAAGCGGCGACCAACGCCAGCAGCAGAGCT
>JAGQRB010000173.1 GCA_020425925.1 Planctomycetota bacterium | reverse complement strand
TCGCCGAACGCGCGGTCGCCTCGGCGCCCGGACTCGCGGCCGACGGCGCCGAGCGGCCGGTCGACGGCGTGCCCTGCCGCGCGCTCAACGCGGTGCTGCCGCTCGCGATCCTGGTGTTCGGCGCCGCCACCGCGATGCTCGTGTTCGGTGTGTTCAGCGACGTCGCGCTGTTCTGGGCCGCGCTGGTCGCCTACGCGGTCGCGCTCGCGCTGTCGCTCCTGCAGCGCCTGCTCGGTTGGCGCCAGCTCCTGTGGACCTCGCTCCGCGCCACCCGCGCGCTGATACCGGCGTTCGGCATCCTGTTCCTGGCCTGGACACTCGGTCACATCAGCGGCGATCTCGGCACCCGCGACTTCCTGGCGGCCTCGGCGCGCGGCGTGATCGCACCGTGGACGCTGCCGATCGCGTTGTTCCTGCTCTCCGGTGTGATCGCGTTCGCGACCGGCACCAGCTTCGGCACGATGGCGATCCTGCTGCCGAACGTGGTGCTGCTGGCCCATCGGCTCGGCACCGAGCACGCGTTCCTCGGCGATCCGACCACCGGCGGACCGCTGCTGATGATGCTGTCGATCGGCGCCGTGCTCGAGGGATCGATCTTCGGCGATCACTGCTCGCCGATCAGCGACACGACCGTGTTGAGCTCGCTCGGCAGCCGCTGCGATCACCTCGCGCACGTCGGTACCCAGCTGCCCTACGCGTTGCTCACGGCAGTCGTCGCGATCGGCTGCGGCTACCTGGCCATGGTCGTGCTCGGCCCGTCGTGGTGGCCGGCGAGCTACGCCGCCGCGGCAGCGGTGTTCGTGCTGTTCCTGCGCACCTTCGGTCGCGACCCGGAAGCGCCGGCGCCCGACGCGACGCCTTGAGTCTCAGGTCCACTGCCGCAGCGGCCGTTCGCGCTCGTCGCGGAACGCGCCGCAGACGATCATGATCCAGTCGACCGTCGCCCAGATGCCGGTGACGATGAGTCCGATGCCGGTGCAGGTCAGCACGATCATCGCGATGCCGGAGCCGGTCTTGCCGACGTAGAAGCGGTGCACGCCGAAGACGCCGAGGAAGAACGCCAGCAGGAATGCGGGCAGCACCAGCCGATCGGATACCTCGCCGTAGTCGGACGCCGGCGGCGCCGCACCGTATCCCGGTGCCGGCGGCGGCGGTGGCGGCGGCGCCGACGAGCCCGGGCCCGGCAGCACGCCGGGCACGGTGTGCAGCTGGCGCCAAGCCGGCTCACCCTCGACCCAGGCGAGGTAGTCCGGGCGGACCCGGCCCGATGCGAGCATCGAATTGACCTCCGCGACGGAGTACGGCCCGTAATTGTCGTTGCCGTGACGGACGAGGATCCGGAGCGCAGTGGACATGGGCGAATCCTACGCGCGATCGCGTGAGTACACGGAAATCTGCCGCTTCGAGCCGGTGCGCCAGAGTCATGGCAGCAGCTCGCGCAGCCGCGCCGCGCGCTGCGAGCCGCTCGGCGGAATACGGCTCTGCGCGCAGGCGAGCCACAGCCGCGCCAGCAGCGGATCCCCGGCGTGCAGCGCCGCGAACCCGAGTTCGGCAGCTTCGGCCGCGGTCGGGTCGATCGGCTCGCAGGCGGTCAGCTCGACGGTCGGGAACGTCAGACCGCGGTCCGAACGCACCCGCACGGTAACCCGTTCGGCGCCGGCGTCGACGATCGCGCCCTCGGCGGCGCCGCTGGCGAGGCGGACGCGCACCGCGCGTTCGCGCGGCAGGCGCTCGGGCAGCGGCCAGACCGAGGGATCCGCGGTCGGCGATGCGGTCGGATCGCCGGCAGCGCCGGCATCGGTCAGCGCGCGCTCGAGCTCGCGCCGGAACGGCGGATCGTCGAGTCCGGCCGTCGCCGCCGCATGCGCCGCGAGCACCTCGCCGGCCGTCG
>JAGQRB010000172.1 GCA_020425925.1 Planctomycetota bacterium | reverse complement strand
GTTCTCGCTCGCCGATCGCGAGCGCATGCAGCAGGATGCCGAGCGCAGCTTCGCGCGGCTCACCCGCCGCTTCGAGCGGCGCGGAACGGCCGGCTTCGAGGCCGCCTTCGACGGCGAGCTGTCCGGACGGCTGGGCATCCGCCTGGTCGAGCGCGACAGCCAGCAGAAAGAACAGCTGATGTGGAGCAGCCTGCGCGTCGAGTCCGGCGCCGACGTGCGGGTCTCGATCGACACCGGGTTGCAGGACGTCGCGGAGGCGGTCGTCGGCGCCGCACGCGAGCGCGCCTTGCTGGAGCACGGCGACATTCCGCAACGGGAGGCCGAGCTGGTGCAGGCGGCGCTCGCGGTGATCGACGCGCAGAGCGGCGACGTGCTGGCGTTTGCCGGCGCGCCGTCGGCGGGTCGCACCGCGCGGACGCTGCCCGGGTTGACGTGGCAGGGCAACGGCGCGCTCGGTTCGGTGGTGAAGCCGTTCGTGCTGATCGAGCAGCTGCTGTGCGAGACCGACGGCCGCGGCCACCGCGCGCTCGCCGACCTCGAGGCCTGCTCGGGCAGATCACGCGGGTTCCGCTACGGCGGTCGGACCCTGAGCTGCGACAGCGATCACTGGGAGGAGGGGCGCGATCCGGTCGCGGCGCTCGCGAAGTCGTGCAACATGTTCTTCTACCAGGTCGGCATCGGCCTGCAGCGCGATGGTCTGATGCGGGCCTACCAGCGCTTCGGGCTCGAGCCTGCGCCGGCCGGCAGCGAGTTCGCCGCCTGCTGGCAGGCGCGCGTGAGCGGGATCCCTTGGGCCTCGCCGCGCGTGCGGCACGCCGAGCCGCTGCCGACCTCCGCGATCGGCTACGGCGTCGAGGCTTCGCCGTTGGCGGTGGCGCGCGCCTACGCCGGGCTCGCCACCGGCCGGCTGCCAACGCTCGGCGTGCTCGCCGGCGAGTCGCGGCCGAGCGTCGTGCTCGCGGGCATCGACGCCGAGCTCGCGCTGGTGCGGCGGGGTCTGAGCGACTGCGTGCAGCGCGGCACCGCCAAACGGATCGAGGCGCTCGCGCGCTTCCAGGTCTACGGCAAGACCGGCACCGCCGAGGTCGGCACCGTCGAGCAGGAGAACAACGCCTGGTTCGCAGGGTTCCTGCCGTGGACCGCGCAGGGCGGCACGCAGCTCGCGTTCTGCGCGGTCGTCTACTGGGTGCCCAACGGCGAACACGGCGCCGATGCCGCCGGCACGGTGGTCGGCGAGCTGCTCGAACGGCTCGACGCCGATCCCGAGCTGCAGCACCGCTATATCACGCCGGCCGGCGCGGGCGTCGGCAACGGCAACGAACCCCGGGGTGGCCGGTGAAGGCGCTGCACTCGCTGCGCAACGTCAGCCCGTGGCCGCTGCTGTTCGCCGGCGCGCTGTCGCTCTGCGGCCTGTCCTTCATCGGCGCCGCGACCGAGCACGACGCGCTGTTCGCCGATCAGAGCGGGCGCCAGAGCCTGTTCTTCGCCTGCGCGGTCGGGCTCGGCTTCTTCCTGTTGCTGCCGCACTACGTGCACTACCTGCGCGCGGCTTGGGTGTTCTACGGCCTCGCGATCGCGGCGCTGCTCGGGCTCTACGTGTTCGCGCCCGAGATCAACGGATCGCGGCGCTGGTACGCGTTGCCCGGCTTCTCGATCCAGCCGAGCGAGTTCGCCAAGCTGGCCGTGGTGATGGCGCTGGCCGCGCTGCTGCGGTTCAAGAACCGCGCCCGCACGTTCGACGGTCTGGTGGTGCCGATGCTGGTCGCGTCGGTGCCGGCGCTGTTGATCATGCGTCAGCCGGATCTCGGCAGCTCGCTGGTGTTCGGGCCGGTGCTGCTCGCGATGTGTTACGCCGCCGGCGCGCCGCCGCGCAGCATCCTGGCGGTGATCGCGGTCGGCGCGGTGGTCGCCGTGGTCGGCTACCTCTACCTGCTGCACGGCTACCAGCAGCAGCGGGTCGAGGTCTGGCTCGAGCATTGGGGCTGGAACGAGATCACGATCACGGATCCACAGGTGCGCGATCGCCTGCGCGGTCCCGGCTACCAGCCCTGGCAGGCGTTGATCGCGCTCGGCGGCGGCGGCCTCGCCGGTTTCGGCCTCGGCCAGGGGCCGCAGAACCGCTACGACTTCCTGCCCTACCGCAGCGAGGACTACGTCTTTGCGGTCGTCGGGGAGGAGACCGGCTGGTTCGGCTGCCTCGTCGTCATCGCGCTGGTCGCCGGCCTCGTGCTGTCCCTGCTGCACACCGCCCAGCGCACGCGCGAGCGGTTCGGCAAGCTGGTCTGCGTCGGGGTCGCGACCTGGATCGGTGCGCAGAGTCTGATGCACATCGCGGTCTGCGGCTGGCTGGTGCCGGCGACCGGCCTGCCGATGCCGTTCGTGAGCTACGGCGGCAGCTCGGCGCTCGCGACCGTGCTCGCGGTCGCGCTCTGTGCCAACATCGGTTCGCGGCGCGAGCCGATCCTGGCCGGCGACGGCTTCGATTGAGCCGGTCAGCCGTGGCCGGCCTCGACGGCCGGGCGGTTCAGCATGCCGTGCACCGTCGCGATCCCCATGCCGATCGCCATCACGACCAACAGCCAGGCGAAGATCCGCCGCAGCAGCTGCTGGTCGAGTCGGTTGCCGAACCAGCCGCCGGCGACGCTGCCGAGCGTGCCGACGCCGGCGAACAGCCCGAGTACCGCCCAGTCGAGCTCGAGGTCGAGCTCGACGAGCACGTGCTGGTACTTGAAGAAGCCGGTGAACGACTTCATCGCGATGATCACGAGGCTGCTCGCGACCGCGCGCTGCATCGAGAGCCCGCCGAGCAACACGAGCGCCGGCACGATCAGGAAGCCGCCGCCGACGCCGACGAAACCGGTCAGACAGCCGACGACGAGGCCGTCGAGCACGATGCGCAGCGGCGCGCGCCGATGTGGGCCCTCGGCCACGGGCAGCGCCGTCGCGCGCGACGGCCGCAGCATCCAGACGCCGGCGAGCGCCATGACGCCGACGAAGGTCAACAGCTGCACGTCGCTCGCGACCACGCCACCGAGCATCGCGCCGAGGAAGGTGCCGGCCATGCCCGGGATGCCGAACCACAACACGGTCGGCCAGTCGACGCGCCGGTGGTAGGCGGCGCGCGCGCCAGAGACGGCGCAGATCGCGCCGACGACCAGCAGCGAGCCCGCGATCGCGACCTTCTCCTGCTGGCCGACGAGGTAGATCAGCACCGGTACGGTCAGGATCGACCCGCCCGAGCCCATGAGGCCGAGGCTCAGGCCGATCACGAGCGCGCCGAGCAGGGCGAGCAGCACCTCAGGCCCGACCCTTCAGCATGCCGTGCCAGTAGAGCTTCGGCAGCGCGTGCTTCTTGAGGAGATACATGCTGAGCCGTTCCTTGCTCTGATCGAACGGGAACGTCTCGCAGAGGTTCTTGTCGTAGTCGAACTCGGCGAGGATGAGCTTGCCGTAGTCGGTCACGATCGGGCACGAGGTGTAGCCGGCATACCTGGCGGGCAGCGGCTCGCCGCGCAGGCAGGCGAGCACGTTGGCGGCGGCGGTCGGTGCCTGCTTGCGGATCGCGGCGCCGGTCTTGCTCGTCGGCAGGCTGCTGGCGTCTCCCAGGCCGAAGACGTTGGGGTAGCGCGCGTGCTGCAGAGTGGCCTTGTCGACGTCGATCCAGCCGGCCGCGTTCGCGAGCGGACTCTGCTTGATGAAGTCCGGCGCGCTCATCGGTGGCGTGACGTGGATCATCGAGTAGGGCACTTCCTCGCGTTCGCCCGGTCGATCGAGCTGCTCGAAGACCGCGACGCGTTCCTCGGCGCGCACCGCGACGAGGTTGCGCTGGTAGTGCGGGGTGATCTTCCGCCGCGCCATCAGCTCGTCGAGCTTCCGGGCGTAGTGCGGCACCGTGAAACTCTCGCCCATGCCGCTGTAGAAGTGCACCTCGACCCGGTCGCGGACGCCGCGGCGTCGGAACGTCGACTCGGCGAGATACATGATCTTCTGCGGTGCGCCGCCGCACTTGATCGGTGTGTTCGGGTGGGTGAACAGCGCCTTGCCGTCTGCGACCTGCTGGATCGCCGGCCAGGTCGCGGCCACGGTCTCGTAGGAGTAGTTGCTGCAGATTCCGTGTTTGCCGATGTTGCCCTCGAGGCCCTCGACCTTGTGCCAGTCGAGCTGGATACCGGGGCAGACGACCAATGCGTCGTAGGTCAGTCGGCCGCCGCTCGCGAGTTCGACCGCGTTGTCGGTCGGGCTGAACGACCTGGCGGCTTCCTGGATCCAGACCGCACCGGGCGGAATCACCGACGCCTCGTCGCGCATCGTGGCCTCGCGCGTACCGACACCGCCGCCGACGAGGGTCCAGAGCGGTTGGTAGTAGTGCTTCTGGCTCGGATCGACGATCGCGACGTCGCCCTTGGCGAGCCGCTTCTGCAGTCGAGCGGCGGTGCTGATGCCGGCGGCGCCGCCGCCGACGATCACGACCTTGTAGTGCTGCGACCCGCTCATCGGGCGCCTCCGCCGCAGCTGCCGGGCTTGGTACCGCAGCTGCCGGCGCCGACCGGCTCCCACTGCGACATGCCGCCGAGCACGTACACGACGTTGTCGTGCCCGGCTCGGCGCAGGATGCTGATCGCTCTCGCCTAGCGTTTCGACGTCCTGCACAGGACGGCCAGCTCCCGGTCGCGCGGCACCTCGTCGACGCGGTCCTGCAGCTC
>JAGQRB010000171.1 GCA_020425925.1 Planctomycetota bacterium | reverse complement strand
CGCGACGCGCCCGAGGCCATCTTCGGCCGCTTCTCGGCGAGCCTCAAGCAGCGCAACGCGAGTCAGCCGGTGTCGCAGCGCAGCGTCGGCTGCGTGTTCCAGAACCCCGCCGGCGACGCGGCCGGCCGGCTGATCGAGCGCGCGGGCTGCAAGACGCTGCGCTGCGGCGGCGTCGAGGTCAGCGGTCTGCACGCGAACTACTTCGTCAACACCGGCGCTGCGACCGCGCAGGACTTCGTCACCTTGATGGGTGAGGTGCAGGCCAGGGTGAAGAACGAGTTCGGCGTCGAGCTCGAGCCCGAGGTCAAACTCTGGGGTTTCTGAACCTCCGGGACTCGTCTCCGTCGAGGTCGGGCGGCCGCCCGGGCCGCTGCGGCGCGCCGCACACGGTGTCCCGGCGCGAGACGCCACTTGCAGTCGCCGCTCACATCTCCGACGCTAGCTCCGATACAGCGTTCCGACGCGAACACAGAGGAGCCCATGGCCGACCAGGAAGACGTCACGATCGAGTTCATCGGCAAGCACGAGCACATCTCCGAGCGCATGAAGGAGCACGCCACCGACAAGATCGGGCGGCTCGCGCGCTACCAGGATCGCCTGACGCGCATCGAGGTCGTCGCCGACCACGTGCACGAGAATCCGGAGGTCGAGATGATCGTGCACCTGCGGCGCGGCGCGCCGCTCGTGGCGAAGGATCGCGGCACCTCGTTCTCGGCGACGATCGATCTGCTCGTCGACAAGGCGGAGGCGCTGCTGCGCAAGCAGAAGGAGAAGCTCGTCGATCGGCAGCACGCGGGTCCGGGTAGCCCCGCTGCCGAGAGCGAGGTCGACCGCCAGCCGGACGAGGAGACCTACGAGGACGCGGTCCGCAAGTCGCTGCGGGACTGAGACTCGGGCGCGGTCGGCGGCGACTTCTGGCCGCTGCCGGCGGCACGCCGTTGCTTTCCGAGCGGCTATGCCGACACTCGCCGCCATGATCGGACAGTTGGTCCAACGCGCGCGGCTCGTCCCGGAGCTCCAGGCTCAGAACAAGGACGGTGCGCTCAAGGAGCTCATCGGGCTCGCGCAGGCCGCCGGCGCCTTTCCCGACAAGGCGCTCAAGAAGATCGGCAAGCTGCTGACGGATCGCGAGGCGATCGGCAGCACGGGCCTCGGCAACGGCGTCGCCGTGCCGCACGTCAAGGCCGAGGGGATCGACCAGTCGGCGCTCGTCGTCGCACGCTGCAAAGCCGGGCTCGAGTGGCAGGCGATCGACGGTCGGCCGGTCCACATCCTGTTCATGCTGGTCTCGCCGGCGGGTGACCCCGAGCGACACCTGGCCTGTCTGCGCTGGATCTCGACGCTGGCACGCAGTTCGGACTTCCGGCGTTTCCTGCTCGATGCCGCCGACGAGAGCGCGATGCGGGAACTGCTGGTCGAGATGTCCCCGAAGGACCGGTCGTGACGGACTGGGAAACGCACCGGCTGCGCGTCAAGCTCACGAACAAGCACGGCCTGCACGCGCGACCGGCACACCTGTTCGTCCAGACCGCGAATGCCTATGCCTCGGAGCTGCAGGTCGGCCGGGCCGACAACGCCGAGCGCGTCGACGGCAAGTCGATCATGGGGATGATGATGCTCGCGGCCGAGTGCGGCGTCGAGCTCGACCTCGAGGCCCGCGGCCCCGACGCCGAAGGGCTGCTGCGCGCGCTCGAGGAGCTCGTGAAGGCGGACTTCGGCGAGGAGTGACGGCGCCGCGGGGGAGCGCCGCTCCCCCGATCCCGTGGGCTGCCCGTGACTGCGGCCGGGTGCCGCCGTCGCGAGCGGGAAATCCCTTGCCAGCGGCGCGCTGACCCCGGCTCCGAGAACCGCCTCAATCCGAGAGCGGGCTCGGTCCGATAGGGCGGGCGGAAAGCTCGCTTCCCGAGCAGGAGTCACGCGCAATGCTGAAGCAGCGGAAGAGCATCGTCGGCCTCGACATCGGCACTCATTGTGTCAAGGCAATCGAGCTGGCTCGCGACAAGTACGACTACGTGATCACGGGCTACGCCCAGATCGAGATCACGAACGAGGCGGCGCGTCACGACGCGATCGCGGAGCTGATGCGCGCTGCGCGCTTTCGCAGCAAGCGGGTCGCGACCTCGGTCAGCGGCAAGAACGTGATCTTCCGCTACGTGCAGCTCGCCGACATGACGGACGACAAGCTGCTGCAGGCGGTGCGCCTCGACGCCGACAAATACATCCCGTTCGACGTCGACGAGGTCGAGCTCGACGTCCAGAAGCTCGCGAAGGTCGACGAGAGCAACCCCGAGTCGGAGGCGAAGTGCCTGCTGATCGCCGCGAAGAAGACGGTGGTCGCCGATCAGGCCCAGCTGCTGATCGACCTCGGCCTGCAGCCGGTCTCGGTCGGGGTCGACGGCTTCGCGCTCGGCAACGCCTGGGAGCTCGGTGATCTGGTCAACCCCGGCATCCAGGATCCCGGTCGCACGATCGCGCTGGTCGACGTCGGCGCGACCAAGACCAGCATCAACATCCTCAGCGACAACATCACGTGCTTCGCGCGCGAGGTGCCGATGGGTGGTCAGGACTTCACCAACGCGATCGTGCGCCGCCTCGGCATCGAGGCCAGCCAGGCCGAGACGATGAAGCGCGACCCCGGTGACCAGCTCGACGTCGTCCACGAGGCGATGACGCAGGCGATCGAGGACCTCGGCAACGAGATCAACCTGTCGTTCGACTTCTTCGAGAACCAGTTCGACGGCGAGGTCCAGGAGGTCTGGCTCACCGGCGGCTCGGCGCTGCTGCCGTTCCTCGAGGAGAGCTTCGAGAAGATCTTCGAGAAGCGCACCAAGACCTGGAACCCGATCGAGGGTCTGAAGGTCCGCGCCGACAACGTCGACGTCGAAGCGCTCAACCAGTTCGCCCCGCAGCTCGCCGTGGCCGTCGGCCTCGCGGCCGCTTCCTGAGGAGTAGCTCAATGATTCGTATCAATCTTCTCCCGGTCGAGCTCCGTCGCGGCAACCGCCTCGCCGCCAAGGTGCTCGTCGCGGCGTTCGCCTCGGCCCTCGCGGTGAGCGCATCGGTCGGCTGGTTCGGCATCGTCTGGTTCGGCAACCTCGCCGAGGCCGAGCGCACGCTCGCCGCGGTCGAAGCGGAGCTCGCCGCCAACCAGCAGCGTGCCGGCTACTACGACCAGCTCGAGGCCAACTCGAAGGACTACGCCCAGCGCGTGCAGACGATCCAGGACATCGGCAAGTCGCGCCGGCTGTGGTCGAAGTTCCTCGACGAGATCATCGACGTCGTCAACAACAACGGCGACGCCGAGCGTCATCTCGCGTGGTTCGACAGCATGACGGTCAAGACCGACAAGAAGGGCGGCGCCGTCATCACGTTCCCCGGTCAGGTACAGGGCGACGACAAGAGCAAGCTCTCCAACTTCCACGAGGATCTCGAGGCCGCACCGTTCGCCGACGGCATGACGAAGTCGGATCCGGTCTATCGGCTCGATTCGACCAAGGATCGCACGCCGCCGACCTCGCTGAAGTTCCCGCTCAAGATCGAACTGCCGCCGCGCGCCGGCGGCAAGAAGTGAGGTAGACGATGGCCGCTAACAACCAGAACAAGCAGATGATGATCATCTGCGGCGTGGGCGCAGCGATCTGCGCCCTCGCGATCGGCGGCGGATTCTACGCCGAGAGCCAGATCGACGAGATCGACGTTTCGATCGAGTCGCAGCGCCAGGCGATCGCGGCCGCGAAGGCCAAGATCGTCAAGATCCCGAACGTCGAGAAGGACGTCGTCATCCTGCGCGAGAACCTCGACGAGTACGTCAAGATCCTGCCGGACAATGCGGATCTGCCGAACTTCGTGCGCATGCTGCAGCAGTTCGAGACGCAGTCGGGCGGCAATAGCACGCTGCTGCAGATCAAGAACAGCAATGCCCGCCGCGGCAAGCAGCGCTTCGAGCTCATCGAGTACACCTACGAGATGACCGCGACGCTGTGGGAGATGCTGCGGTTCGTCAACCTGATCGAGAACTACGAGCGCTTCGTCAACATCTCGGAGTTCTCGATCTCGACCGGCGCGAAGTCGGGCGGCGCCGACGACAACACGCGCGACGGCGACGCGATCCACACGATCAAGCTGACGATGCAGACCTACACGTACAACGGCAAGTCGTCGACCAAGGACGTCGCGATCCCGAAGTACGACGAGCTGCGTGAGTCGCTGCGCGAGGAGATCTTCAAGCGGATGCAGGCCATCCGCATCGAGAAGTACGAGCACAAGGGCCAGAACGGTCGTCGTGACGTCTTCGTCGATCCGCGCATCCGCGGCGACGAGGGTGTCGACGGCTGCTCGCCGTCGGAGCAGCGCGCGATCCTCGAGCGCTACATCGGCGAGGCCGAGCGGCTCCGCGACATGCTCCGGCGTGTGCGGCGCGAGGAGACCACGCTGTTCGAGCAGTACGCGCTCGAGAAGGGTCTGCGCGAGGGCCTCGCGCAGCTGGCGCAGAAGATGGAGCTCGACGCCGACAAGATCACCTACGCGCCGTTCCGGGTGCGCTGGGCCAAGGAGGTCTCGAACGCGCTCGACGACATCCGCAGCGACTTCGAGCGTGCGGCCGAGGACCGGCCGAGCGATCCGTACCTGCCGATGCCCGAGCTGCAGTCGCTCGTCGCCGAGATGAGGCAGCAGTGCCAGAGCGGCTACCTCGAGGAGGCTCGGCAACGCTACGAGACCGTCGCGCCGCAGCTGCAGGTGCCGGCCGAGGACGAGCGCTACTCGCTCACCGTCGAGGCCAAGGCGCTGCACACCAAGGCGGTCACCGCGCTCGATTTCCGGCAGATGGACATCCGCATCCAGGGCGTCGTCGTCGACCGTGAGGGTCGCTCCGGCGTGCTGCTCAACGGCGAGGTCTACGAAGAGGGCGAGTACGTGTCGGAGGAACTCCTCGTCAAGATGGTCGAGGAAGAGCAGGTCTGGTTCGTATTCCGCGGGCTGACGTTGGTCCGCACGATGTGATTCAGGCGGGTCGAGGGGGGGAAGAAGGCGACTAAAGCCCCCGCCCCCCGAGGCTCGATACAGGACAAAACCGCGCGGCGCCCCCGCAGCGCCGCGACGGGGACTCGAAACGCAACCCCAGCGTGGGGAAGGAACGACATGCAGGCAGTCAGTAAAGGGATCTTGGTCACTCTGGCCTGGCTCGGGGCACTGAGCCTTCCGCTCGCCGCCCAGGAGCCGACCGAGTCGGCGCAAGGGCAGGGTGACATCCGCACCGAAGCTCAGGGCGACCGGTCGAGCCGACTGACGCTCAAGCTCAAGGACCGCGATCTCCGTGACATCGTCGCGAGCATCCGTCGCAAGACGAACGCGAACATCATCATGGATCCGGGCATCGAAGCCCTGATCACGGTCGAGCTGTCGGACATCCATTGGCGCCAGGCACTCGACCTCGTCGCCGAGCAGGGTGGTTGTGTCGTGCGCGAGCTCGAGGGCGGCATCCTCAAGATCGAGCAGCCGCCGCCGGTCTACTTCGCGTTCGAGAACACCGACATCCAGAAGGTGATCGACACGATCGCGAAGATCTCGGGCGCGAACATCGTCGTGAACCCGGACGTCAAGGGGCAGATCACGGTCCGCCTCAAGAACGTGCCGTGGCGCCACGCGCTCGATGCCTGCGTCAAGACGCTCGGTTTCGTCGTCGTCGAGGAGGACCGCGGGATCCTCCGCGTCGTGCCCGCCTCGAACATCCAGCAGGACCTCGAGACCGCGACGATCCAGCTGCGCTTCGTGCGACCGCAGTCGATCTACGTGCCGTTCATCACGAGCGAGTACATCCAGAACCAGCAGACCAACGTCCAGTACCAGAAGGGTGAGCTGAACTTCACGCTGCTCGACACGCTGCGCAGCATGGTCACGCCGGAGATCGGCAGCCTCGAGTACATCCAGGAGACCAACGTCATCGTCTGCCGCGACACCCGTCCGGTCGTCGACTCCGTGCGCCGCACGATCTCGATGGTCGACGTCGAGCCGTCGCAGATCTACCTCGACGTGCGCTTCGTGACGACGACCAACGAGGACATCCTCGACGTCGGCATCAGCCCCGGCGGCAACGGCTGGACCGCGAGCCTCGGGCTCGGCGCGATCCCGACCCGGCTGCCGTTCGATCTCGGTTCCGGCGGTTGGGACGACAACATCATCGCCAACGACAATCGCGAGGGTCCGTTCGCGACCACCGGCCAGAACGGTGGCAGCTCGGCCAACCTGACGATTCCCGACGTGGTGTTCGGTGCGCTCGACTTCACCCAGGTCAGCGCGACGCTGCGCCTGCTGAAGAAGGACTCGCGCAGCGAGATCGTGCAGGCGCCGCAGATCGTCGCCCTCGACCACCAGACCGCGACGATCTTCGTCGGCGAGGCGGTGCGCTACGCCCAGGCCCGTGTCGAGCAGGGGCAGGCCGGCGGCCTGCTGCTCGCGCTCGAAGAGGGCGACGAGTCGCCGGTCAGCGTCGGCTTCCAGCTGCTGACCACCCCGCACATCGTGCCCGGCACCGACAAGGTCATCCTGCACGTGATTCCGAAGCGCACCGCGCTCTCCGGCACCGGCAGCACGACGCTGGCGCCCGCCGGCTTCGACGTGTTCACGATCGGCACCAGCAGCTCCGAGGAGGGCCGCATCGCACTGCCGCGCGTCGCCTCCAGCACGATCGCGACCACGGTCCTGCTCAACGGCGGTCAGACCGCGGTGCTCGGCGGCCTCAAGAGCAAGACCGAGACCGAGACCGAGACCAAGCTGCCGCTGCTCGGCGACATCCCGATCCTGGGCTACCTGTTCAAGAACCGGACCCGTCAGGAGGTGACGTCGACCATGCTGGTGTTCATCACCCCGACGATCATCCGCAGCGTCGACGACATGAAGGGGTCGATGAGCCAGGTGCTGCAGGAGAAGGTCCGCGACCACCGCTCGACGCTGTCGTCCGAGCGCGACGCGATCTTCGGCCGCGACAACTGAGCGGCTCGGCCGCTCGCGACGGGCGAGCGGCGCCAGACTCGTTGCGATCCGGGCCGGCTCGCCGTTGAGCCGCCCGGACCTCCCCCGTATCATCGCGGCGCCCGGACGGCGTGATTTCGGCGCGGACGCCGAACGCGGTCGGGCGCGAACTCCGGTGGCGCACGGGTGTGTCGCCGGTTCGCTGCGGTTGCATTCTCCATGTTCTCCGAGCGACACAGCTGCGGTGGCCCGGACCTCACGGTTCCGGTGGCCACGGCGCGGGTTTCCGCGGTGCCGCTCGCCTCGACCGCATCGGCGCGCGACGACGCGCGGAGATGTCGGCCGGCGAGCGCGCGGCTGCTGGTGCGGCGGCATGGTTTCCCATGGTTCTCCCTGCCCGAACCGTCGTGCGCGCCAACCGTGCGCCGCGACCGGCGTCAGGGGATCGCCCCACCGGGCGATCGTCATCGAAAGGTCGTAACCCTTGAAGCGGATGCTCATCAACGCCATCGATCCGGAGGAAAGCCGGATCGCCGTGGTGGAGGACGGCGTGCTGCAGGAGCTGCACGTCGAGTTGGCCAATCGTGAGGCCTACCTAGGCAACATCTACAAAGGCAAGGTCGTCAACATCGAGCCGAGCATCGGCGCGGCATTCGTCGCGTTCGGTGGGCGGGTCAACGGCTTCCTGCACGTCAGCGACGTGCTGCCGGCCTACGGTCGGCCCGACTTCATGTTGGAGGACGTGATCGAGGGGCGCGCGCGTGTCGACGTCGACGACGGTCCCGAGTCGGTGCAGCAGGCGCTCGACGACGACGAGGACGGCGACGAGGCCGAGGCGGGTGCCGGCGAGGATCGGCGCACCACGGGCGGCGAGTCCGAGGATGGTGCGGACGGGGAATCGTCGTCCGACGCGATCGGTCTCGCCGACGCCGAGGGCGAGGTCGAGACGGTCGACATGCTGGACGGCCAGGATCCGGCCGGCGTGGACGCCGACGAGGACGACACCGACACCGCCACCGACGCCTGGGCCGGTGACGGCGACGAGGACGACGACGGCGAGATCCGGCTCGAAGCGGTCGACGACGTCGAGGTCGGTGATGTCGAGGGCGGTGATGCGAGCGAAGAACCGGACGGCGATCGCGACGTTGCGGGCGACGACGAGGACGACGACCAGGGCAGCGACGACGACGCCTTCGGTTTCGGCGACGGCCTCGAGGAGCGTCCGCTGCTGATGGCCGCCGGCGGCGGCGAAGACGATCCGGTGATCGAGACTCCGGCCGGGAACGAGTCGTCGCAGGTCGACGCGCAGCGGCCGTTCGACGCGGCCGAGGACGCGGCCGCGCTCGAAGGCGGCGAGGCGACCGGCGAGGCCAAGCCGCGCAAGAAGCGCAGCCGCAAGAAGAAGGTGAAGGAGGTCGCTCCGGCGCCGGCCGATG
>JAGQRB010000170.1 GCA_020425925.1 Planctomycetota bacterium | reverse complement strand
CGAACCCCGCCGCTCTGGCAGCCCGGCTGTGCCGAGCCCGCGCACCGCCGCGAGCAGCTGCTCGTGTTCGGCGTCGAGCAGCGCGAGGTCGCGCTGCCAGGCGGCCGCGTCGCTCGGCGCCGGCAGCGCGGGGAAGTTCGCCGGGCTGCGCGCGAAGCTGCCGCGACCGCCGCCGGCGAGCCGGTGCCGCACCTTGTACTTCCAGTAGGCCGCGTGCAGCACGAGGTCCCAGATGCAGTTGCGGTCCGGACGTGCGCGCCACAGCGCGCGCGCCGGTGTCATGCCGCGCAGCGTCCCGCGCAGCGACGTGCCGTGCCAGGATGGCCCGCGGAACGCGCGTTCGAGATGGTCGAGCAGCAGCGCGATCGTTGGCTCGGCCGCGGGTGACGAGGAGGTGCGCCGGGTGGCCATCCCGGCGAGCGTAGCGTCACGGCGTCGGTTCGTCCGCCGGCGCGAGCCTCGCAGCGATCCGATCGAGTCGGGCGCGCGCCAGGTCGAGCGACTGCATGCCGCTCGCGGTGTTGCCGTCGGTGAGGCATTGGTCGGCGGTACGCAGCGTCATCACGACGCGCTCGACGTCTGTGATGATGTCGTCGGGCGGATCCTGCGGCAGGTAGAGCAGGACCTTGTCGAGGTCGGCCATCATCGACATGACGCGCTCGCTGGCGCTCGCGGCGCTGGTGTGGCGGCGGCCCTTGATCATGCGGAGCACGACCCGGGCGGTGTGCGCGTCTCGGCGGGTAGTGGAACTCTTCGTCACGTGCCCTCCTCCAGGGCCCCGGGTCTTTCGGATCAGTGGTCGCCCGCCTTGAGGTCGTTCGTCCCGGTTCGAGCCGGCCGTCGCGGCGGTCGCGAAACGCGACTCCGCCCGGGTCCCGCTGTGGCGTTCTGCCGCGGTGACCGAAGACCGGATCGACACCGACCCATCGAAAGGAGACCAGCATGATTCCACGGATCGTCCGCAGCGCCCTCGCCGGATCGCTGCTACTCGGCTGCCTCACTGCCCAGGAGGGCGAAGGCCGTCGCCAACCACCGCCGGCACCGCAGCGCGGCGAGCAGCCCGCGCCGAAGCCGGCGGGCGAGGGCAAGCCCGATCCCGAGCACGCCGAGAAGATGCAGCAGCAGCGGATGCGCCGCTTCCTCGAGGAGCACCCCGACCTGCGGCAGAAGCTCGAGGCCGCGGTCGATCGCGATGGCGACGGCAAGCTGTCGCCGGCCGAGCGCGCGGCCTTGCGGCGGTTGGTCGATCGCGCGATGGCCGAGGCGATCGAGCAGCGCCAGCAGGACCGCGAGGAGCACCGCGAGGAGACGCGGGAGAACGGCGAGCAACGCCGGGAAGACCGCCAGGAGCGTCGCGAGGACCGGCGCGAGGGTCGGCAGGAGAACCGCGAGGAGCGGCGGGACGATCGCCAGGACAACCGCCAGGACCGCCGCGAGGGTCGGCAGGAGCACCGCGAGGAGCGGCGGGACGACCGCCAGGACAACCGCCAGGACCGGCGCGAGGGTCGGCAGGAGCACCGCGAGGAGCGGCGAGGCGACCGCCAGGACAACCGCCAGGATCGGCGTGAGGGTCGGCAGGACAACCGCCAGGAGCGCCGCGACGGCCGCCAGGGCAACCGCCAGCAGCAACGCCAGGCGCCACCGCGTCGCGGCGGCCACCGCTAGCGATGGCGCCGGCGCGCCGCGCCCGCCAACATGGCGGGGTGCGCGCCGTCGCGAATCCTCCGAACCCCTGGCAGTCGGCCCAGGTCGACTGGCTCGGCCCGCCGCCGCCGGTGGCGCTCGAGGTCTACGAGGAGCGCGCGAAGTCGATCCTCGCCGAGAACCAGAGTCCGGACATCCCGTTCCGCTGGTCGCTGAACCCGTACCGCGGGTGCTTTCACGGCTGTGCCTACTGCTACGCCCGGCCGACGCACCAGTATCTCGACTTCGGCGCCGGCACCGATTTCGAGCGCCGCATCGTGGTCAAGACCAACGCTGCCGAGCTGCTGCGCGCGCGGCTGATGAAGCCGTCGTGGCGCGGCGAGAACATCGTGTTCTCCGGCGTCACCGACTGCTACCAGCCGCTCGAGGCGAGCTACGGCATCACGCGCCGCTGCCTCGAGACCTGTCTCGAGTTCCGGCAGCCGGTCGGCATCATCACCAAGGGTGCGCTGGTCGAGCGCGATGTCGACGTGCTCGCCGATCTCGCGAAGCACGGTGCTGCGACGGTCTACGTCAGCGTGCCGTTCGCCGACGAGGGCGACGCGCGCCGGATCGAGCCGTACGCCGGCTCGCCGGCGCGGCGGTTGCGCGCGTTGCGCCGGCTCAGCGATGCGGGCGTGCCGACGGGTGTTTCGGTGTCGCCGTTGATCCCGGGGCTCAACGACCACCAGATCCCCGCGATCCTCGCGATGGCGCGCGACGCCGGCGCGCGGTTCGCGTTCCACGTCCTGTTGCGGCTGCCGGCCGAGGTCGAGCAGGTGTTCG
>JAGQRB010000169.1 GCA_020425925.1 Planctomycetota bacterium | reverse complement strand
TCGATCTCGATCTCGCCGGCGAACTGCTGCGCGGCCCGGACACGCAGTTCCGCCTCACGGTCGAATCCGACAGCGGCCGCAGCGGCCAGGAGGTCCGCCTGCAGCGCGTCGATCCGGCGACCGGTCAGCTCGCTGCGCCCGAGCTGCTCGGCACCGCGCCGCTCGCGGACGTCGCGGTCGCCGCCGGGCTCTACCGCCTCACGGTCGTCGAAGCCGGCTACGGCTTCGCCGAGCTCGTCGTCGCGCTGCGACCGTCGGTCCGGCCGGCGGTGCTGCGCGCGTTCGTCCGCGCGAGCACGGACGTGACCGCGACGATGCGCGAGATCGCGGCCGGACCGTTCGAGGTCCGCCAGACCGCGTTCCTGAGCCCCGAGGTCGGGGTCGACGAGATCGCGCTGCCGTACGACGTCGCCGGCTTCTGGCTCGATCCGCGGCCCGTGACCAACGCCGACTACGAGGCGTTCTGCGCCGCGACGGGACACCGGCGACCGGCGTTCTGGCCCGCGCCGCCGTATCCGACCGAATGGGCGGACAAGCCGGTCGTCATGGTGGCGCTCGACGATGCCCGGCGCTTCGCCGAGTGGTCGGGCAAGCGGCTGCCGACGCGGGCCGAATGGGAGCTCGCCGCGCGCGGCAGCGAGCGCGCGAAGTTCCCGTGGCGCACCGACGACGTCACGCCGCTGCGCGAGGCGGTCGTCGGTCGGGCGCAGCTCGACGTCGCCGCGTACCTGGCGCTGCCCGATCGCGCCGCGCGGCTCGCGTTCGAGTTCGAGCACTACCTGCGAACGGTGGCCGACGTCGGTCACCTCCGGCCGGCGGCGCGCGGACCGCACGACCTGCACGACCTGGTCGGCAACGTCTGGGAGTGGGTCGACGCGCGGCCGTTCAACTACGTCGACGGCGAGGTCGTCGTCGCGACCGACTCGGCGTATCGCCTCGGCGCCTACTACGGCGTCGCGCGCGATACGGCCGAACGCGCCGGACTGGAGCGCTACTCCGAGGCGTTCGCGTTCGAGCCCCACAGCAACACGGGTTTCCGCTGCGCGAAGAGCCGCGCGCCGTTGCAGCGGTGACCTGCGAGACCAGCCCCACCCCGATCCGCCACCACCATGTCAGACGTTCGATACGACGCTTCTCTCCAGGTCTTCGTCGCCGATCCCGACGCCTATCTGTCGGCACGCAACGCCGAGGATCGCGCCCGCAAGCTGCAGTGGGCCGCCGACGACATCAAGCGGCTCGGCCCGGCCGGGTTCCGAGAGGAAGGCCGATGGGTCGACCGCGTGCTGCCGGTGAGGGACGGCGCGATCGAGGAGGACAAGCTGGTCGACGCGCTCGCGGAGCTGCTCAAGGAGTACCAGACCGGACTCCAGAGCGCGGCTGCGGCCGGTACCGACCTGTCGAAGTTCGGCCTCGATCCCGCCAGCGTGCAGCTCGGGCTCATGCAGACCGAGGCCGACACGCGCTACTACTACTCGGAGGGCAGACTGCGGTGGTGCAACCAGCGCTGGGAGGTCTGCGCCAACGACGACATGGGCATCGCGCGCAAGCGCTGGACCTTCCCGGTCGAGATCGATGCGCCCGCGGACGGGACCGCCCCCGCCAGGTCGATCACGACGAAGGTGATGATCTCGATTCGTCACCCGGCGCTGCATCCCGAGCGCAGCGACGCGGGGATCCGTCCGTGACGGCCGTCGCCGACTTCCGTGACCCGTTCGCGGGCGACTACGTGCGCATGTTCGAGGCCCTGCCCCCGTTCGTGCCACCGGGCAACGACGAGCGCGAGCAGCGCGAGTGGGTCGAGGCCACGGGCCGTGCGATGCTCGGCGCCGACGACGACGAGGCGACCGTCCTCGCCGAGCCGGACCACCGGTCGCTGCCCGCGGGCTACACCTACTTCGGGCAGTTCGTCGCCCACGACCTGACGTTCCTGACCGGCGGCCGCGGCGGCACCACCCCGGGCGGGTTGCGCAACCGTCGCACACCGCGCCTCGATCTCGACTCGGTGTACGGTCAGGGCCCGCACTGCGAGCCGATCTACTACGACCGGCGACGGCCAGCGATGTTCGGGATCGGCGGCAAGTCCGACCCGTTGCTCGCGGAGCGATCGCCGGCGCCGCTCGACGACGACCTGCCGCGTCGATCGAGCGGCCTCGCGATCGTGCCCGACCCGCGCAATGACGAGAACGTGATGGTCGGGCAGATCCACCTCGCGTTCCTCAAGGCCCACAACCGGTTCGTTCGCGAGCTCGCGGACGCGTCGCCCGCGACCGCCACCGGCAATCCGATCGCGCTCTGGAACAGGGCGCGGCGGGCCGTCGAGTGGCACTACCAGTGGGCCGTGGTCCACGACTACCTGCCGCGGATCCTCGACCGACCTCGGCAAACCTGGCTCGCGAAGGCGCTCGAGCTGCATGCCGCCCTCGTGCGTCATGGCGCCGGCGCATTCGAGGTGCCGGCGCTCGCGCGCCTGCCGGCCGAGTTCGTCCTCGCGGTGTTCCGCTTCGGGCACGCGCTGGTGCGGCCCGGCTACGCGCTCAACCAGATCGTGTTGCGCCCGCGACGCCTGACGCCGCGCACCTGGCGCGCGCCGCCCGACTCGCACCTGACCGGCTTCGGACCGCTCGCGCGCCATTGGACGATCGACTGGCGCTTCTTCTTCGACGTCGATGTGCCCGGCGGAGCCGCGCTGCCCGCCGGTCTGCGGGTGCGTCTGCCGCAGCCGGCGCGACGGATCGACGGCACGGTCACGGGCCAGCTCGGTCGACTGCCCGACGTCGTGGGCGGTGGCGCTCTGCCCGTGCTGACGATCGCGGCCGGCGTGCGCAACCGCCTGCCCGGTGGGGTCGCGGTCGCGCGGGCGCTGCAGCGGCTCGACAAGAGCATCGCGCTCACGGCCTCCGCGGCGGAACGTCCGCTCTGGTGCTACGTCCTCGACGAGGCGCGGGAGCATGGCGGTGGCTACACTCTCGGACCGGTCGCTTCGACCATCACCGCGCGGGTGTTCTTCGACATCCTGACCGGCATGCCCGACTCGTACATCAACGTCGATCCGGACTGGAAACCGGAACTCGGGCCGCACGGCCGGCCGTTCACGATCGCCGATCTGCTGCTGCACGGTTGGCCGGCGCCGGCGGCGTAGTCGCGGCGACCGCTTCGCAGCGCCGACCGGAAATGACATGCCCGAACGCGACCGCCATGATGCGGGCGCACCTCGACGCCGTGACCCGAAGATGATCCGACCGCTCGCCGCCACCCTGTCCGCTCTGCTCCTCGCACTCCCGACCGCCGCGCAGCAAGGCGCGCAGCTGCACGAGCGCGCCTCGGCCGCCGTCGATCGCAGCCTGCCCCTGCTGCAGCAGAGCGCCGCGACCTGGATCGAACGCCGCTCTTGCGTGTCGTGCCATCACCAGGGCGCCGGCCTGCTCGCGCTGGGCCACGCCGTGGCGAAGGGCTTCGCCATCGACGCGGCTCTGTTCGACGGTCAGGTCGCCGCGATCCGCGATCGGTTCCGGCGGTCGCTGGCGTCGCTCAAGGGCGGCGGCGGGGTGATCAACTTCCCGTTCGGCCACGCCTACGTCACCGTCGCCCTCGCCGGTGCCGGCGCGACACCGGCCGACGGCAGCATGCAGGTGTTCGTGCACGGCGCGGCGGGCCGGCAGCACGTCAGCGGCTCGTGGCGCTCGGAGTCGCACCGGCCGCCGATCGAGGACAGTCCGGTCACCATCACCGCGCTCGCACTGCGCAGCCTGCAGCTGTTCGCGGTTCCCGGTCGACAGGACGAGATGCGCGAGCGCGTCGCCAAGGCCACGGCCTGGCTCGAACGCACCGAGGCCACGAGCACCGAAGAAGCCGTGTTCCGGCTCTGGGGGCTCGGCTGGGGCGACGCCGCGAGCGAGGTTCGCGAACGCGCGGTGCGGGAGCTGCTCGCGCAGCAGCGCGACGACGGTGGCTGGGCGCAGCTGCCGACGCTCGCCAGCGACGCCTACGCGACGGGCTCGGCCCTGCTCGTGCTGCACGACGTCGGCGGCGTCGCGACCGACTCGGCCGCGTACGTCCGCGGCGTCGAGCGGCTGCTCGCCCTGAAGCAGCCGGACGGCAGCTGGCACACCCGGACGCGCCGCCGCCTGCCCGGACTGCCCTACTTCGAGACCGGTTTCCCGCACGGCATCGATCAGTTCGTCTCGTACGCGGCCTCGGCGTGGGCGACCATGGCGTTGGTGACGTTCGTCCGGCCCGGGCGCTCCGCCGCCTTCTGGCCGGATCCCGAGCCCGCCCCGGCGCTCGAAGCCATCGACCCCGCGGTGCTCGGCGAGGGGGCGACCGCGCTGCACCGCGCGGCGCTGTTCGGCGACGGTTCACAACTCGCCGCCGCACTCGGCGATGGCGCCGAGGTCGACGCCGCGACCGAGGACGGACTCACGTCGCTGATGCTCGCGATCCACGACCCGCGCCGCGTGCAGCAGCTGCTCGACCGCGGCGCCGATGTCGCGCGTTCGCTGCCGGGTCGGCTGACCGCCCTCGAGCTCGCCGCGGGCTACGGCGGCAACGGCGATACGATCGATCGCCTGCTCGCGGCCGGGGCCACGATCGCGCGACCTGGCAGGATCGCCGGCCGGGCCGCCGCCGGCGGCGACCTCGGCAAGCTCGAGCGGCTGCTCGCCGCCGGTGCCAACCTGGCGCCGGTAGGCAAGGAACCACCGCCACTGCTGATCGCCACCGGCAACGGCGATGTCGCGATGGTTCGACGCCTGCTCGCTGCCGGGGCGGCGATCGACGCGAGCTACGAGGGGTTCACGTCGCTGCTGGCCGCCGCCGCCGACGGCAACCTCGTTCTCGTGCGCGAGCTGCTCGCCGCCGGCGCCGCCATCGACCATGCCGACGAAGAAGGTCTCACCGCCCTCGTCGTCGCCGCCATGCACGATCCCGGTCACGACGAGATCGTCGCGGCGCTGCTCGCTGCGGGCGCCGATGTGCGGAAGCGGGCCGGTGAGTTCGGCAATGCGCTCGACGTCGCCAGGGCCCATCACCATCCCGCGCTGCCGCTGCTCGAACGCGCGATGGCGAAGGACGAGGGCTCACGCCGCAACGGCGGCCGCTGAGTGCAGCGCCGGCTCGCCTTCGGCTCAATAGCCGAAGACCAGCAGCAACCCGTTGCTCGCGAGAAGCTCGGGCGCACCGAGGCCAAACCCCTGCAGCTGCAGCAGCAGGCCTGCGAACGCCGGGTTTGCCGGCAGCGCGACCGAAGCCGTGCCGGTGCCGCCGCTCGCCGTCGCCCACACCAACACCTGCGGTGCCGTGAATCCGGAGTAGAACCAGAAGTCGAGCCACGTCGCGCGATTCGAGTATGTGTCGACGGTGATTGCGAAGAGCGGCGCCGATTCGAGCCCGTCGAGCTGGAGCTGCATCGTCGAGCCCAGCACCGGATCCTCGCCCGACAGGGTCGCCATCCCGACGCTGCCCGCGCCCGGATCACCGAGTGGCACGGTGTGCGCCGCCGGCTCGACCGACCAGACGCGCGGGCCGCAGTAGTAGCTGCCCTGTGACGCACGCTCGTCGCCGAGCATGATCAGTCGCCCGCCGGACAGTCGGTGCTCGTCGATCCACAGTCCCCGGTTGCCGGCGACCGCTTCACCGGCAACGCGGAGGGTGCCGCCGACCGTGCCGTCGGTCTGCCACAGCTCGTAGCCGAGCGCGCCGTCTTCCGCCACGAACCAGACGTGCCGGGCGCCGATCGGCATCAGCGAGTCGGCGTTGGCGCGCAGCAACACCGGTGCTGCCGCTCCGGTGGGATCGATGTTCCAGACGGTCTTGCCCGCGCCGAGCGGGGCGTGGACGAGCAAGATCGCCTCGCTGGCGCTCCTCGGGACGACGCCATCGATCCGGCTCGACGCGCTACCGGGATCGAAGTCGGCAACCAAACGGAATTGGTTCGAGCTCGGGTCGAAGATCCACGGCTCATGGCCCTCGTTCGCCGTTTCGCCTTCGAACATCAGCGTGGCACCGAGCGACCACAGCCGCGGCGAGTCGCCGCCGGGGCGGTACGACGGAGGCCAGATCTGACCGTGCCCGACGGTCCCCCCGGGCTGGCCGTCGGTGGACCAGATCTCGAAGCTCGTGTTGTTGTTGCCGTGGTAGAACGCGACGACGAAGTAACAACGTCCCCCGACTTCGACGCAACTGCCGAGCGGCTCGTAGGCGGAGAGTTGCGCGGACCACTGGTGCAGGGTCATCGTTCCCGCGGCGGTCCCGTCGGAGCCCAGCAGACGCACACCCGAGTAGGCGCCTTCGCGCCACAACGACCGGCCGTTGACCACACCGCGCGGGGATGTGGACAAGCCTGGCGTTCCCGGAACGAGATCCGTCACGAGTGTCGTCCCCGACGACGTACCGTCGGTAACCCAGAACTCGGCCCCGTGCGTACCGTCGTCGGCGAGGAAGAGCACGCGGTCGCCGAGCCGCGTGAGCTGGCTCGGTGAGCTTCCGGTGGCTCCCGGGTAGATGTCGCGCAGCAGATCTGTGCCAGCGAACGTGCCGTCGCTCACGTAGAGCTCGAGTCCACCCGAGGGCGGCGTCTGCCCGCGAAACACGAGGTACTTCCCTACCGGCGTCAGCTCGCGCGGCTCGAGACTCGTCTGACCGGGCAGATAGTCTCGCACCATCACCGTGCCGGCCAGCGTGCCATCGGTGCGCCACAGCTCTTCGCCGGTCGCCGCGTCCCACTTCGTGAAGTAGACGTGATCCCCCATGCGAACCGGCGGCTCGACCGACTGGCCGAACACCTGGCGCGCAGTGAGTTGGAACGTGCCCGCGATCGTACCATCGGTGCGCCAGAGCTCGTGATCGCGGCTGAACACGGTGATGCCGAACAGGTCGATGGCGCCTTCGAGCTCCATGCCGCACGGGAAGTTCGCGACCTCGCTGACATTGCCCTGGGCGGGGCAGAAGGCGACGAGCGCGGCGGCCAGCAGAGACCAGGTAGACGTTCGTGAAGCGGCAACGAGCATGCGAGACTCCGGTGTGCGGTCGAGGGGCGACGGGGGGGGACGGTCCCTCGGTTGCGAGCGGAGGCTATGCCGATGGGAGGCGATCAGCAACTCCACCGGCGAGCGCAGCGCGTGCCGCGCGCCCGGCAGCAGCGTGCGGCTGGTCACGAAACCGAGCATGTGCAGGCTTTGCGCGCGGTCGGCCCGTTCCCCGCGTGATCGGCAGCTCGAGCCGATCGGAACCGACGAACAGGCCGTTGGGGTCGGTGTGGAAGTCCTGGAAGTAGAGCGTGCCCGGTGTAAAGACCTCGGGGAGCGGCACGTTCCAGGACACGCTCGCACCGATGCGCATGCCGAGCACGTGCAGCGAGTTCATCGGCGCGCCGGTGACGCGGAGCATCGTGAACTCGTTGCCGATCACCTGCCTACCGGTTCCTGTCGTCGTCGAAGGTGATCCCGCCGATGCCGGGGACGCGGCTCGAGCTACCCGAGTTCAGGGTCGCCGTGCCGAGCGGCCTGCCGAGGTGGCCGCAGGTCGTCATCTGGTACCTCCGGTCGACCGATCGCTACCGTGAGCGTCAGCGCCAGCGCCGGCTCGGCCCGGAATCAGATTCCGTGCCCGCGAACGGCAGTCCTGGGGCGCGTCAACGTCGGGTGGCGGTCGGCGTTGCGCTATGCGTCGAATCGGGGAGTTGTTGCCAGAGCACGTGCCGCACGCGCCACTCGTCCCCGAAGCGCCCGAGGGTCAGGTAGTCGTAGCCGAGCGGCTCGCGGACCTTCACCACGGCGACGAGGTCTTGCACGTCGAGGATCTCGAACTCGCCCCAGGCGTCCGGGTTGCCGCCGCGCTCCGCGAGCTCGATCGACGCGGCGTGCATGTCGTCGTAGGTGCGCGGATAGGTGCGGTGGTGCCCGTTGTCGTCGAGCGCGCGGCCGAAGCCGAACTTGTCGAGGTCGCGGTGCAGACTGGCTTCGACGTGTTCGGGGCCGCCCGTGCGCACCAGACCGTCGAGGAAGTGCTCGACCGTCACGGCGATTGCGTTCCGCGCTGCGGTCCGGGCCGGATCGTCGAGGCCGTACGGGCCGACGCGATCCGGACGCCATTCGTATTCCATGTAGCGCGCCGTCGACCACGCGACATCGCGGCCGCAGTAGCGCTCGATCACGTGCAGCGCGCCGTCGATGCCGGCCGACACGCCCGCAGCCGTCACGACCTCGCCCGCGTCGACGAAGCGCGCGCCGGGCACGATCGTCACGCCGGACACCGCGGCGAGGCGCGCGAGCGTGCCGTGGTGCGTCGTGGCGCGGCGGCCCTCGAGCGCGCCGAGACGAGCGAGCACCATCGCACCGTTGCAGACGCTCATCGTGAGTTCGAGCTCGGGCCGCACCTTCGCGAGCCAGTGCATCGTCGGCTCGTCCCCGGTCACGGCCGACACGCGCCCGCCCGGCACCACGACGATCTGCGGTTTCGGACAGTCCTCGAAGTCGTGATCCGCGACGACGCGGACCCCGTCGATCCGCAACGGCGCCTTGTCGCGCGCGACCGTGAAGGCCTTGAACTTCGGCCCGCGGGCGTCGTGCGCGGCGCCAAACGCCTCGAGCGGGCCGGCGAAGTCGAGCAGCTCGACACCCGGGTAGATCAGCACCGCGACCGGGACGCGGTCGGCCTCGGCCGCCGCGGCTGCGGTCTGCATGCGCGCGAGCGCCGCCGCGAAGCGCGGGTCGTCGCGCAGGCTCGCGAGATCGGCATCGTGACCCGCGTGTTCGTGGTTGACGAAGCCCTTGTCGACCGCCGCTTCCAGCGCCGTGAACGCCTCGTCGCGTCGCCCGAGCAGTGCGAGCGCGCATGCGACGTTGTAGGCCGAGATCGGCGAGAATCCGAGCTCCGTCGCGCGGCGGTGGGCGGCGAGCGCCGCTTCGAGTTCGCCCGCCACGTGCAGCGCGTAGCCGAGTCGATGCCAACCCTCGCCGTCGTCCGGGGCGGCCGCGACGACCGCGCGCCATGCCGGGGCCGAGCTCGCCGGACCGGTTGCGAACGCCGCGGACGCGGCGGCGCGCAGCTCGGCGAGCTCCGCGGCCGCCGCCGAGGCCGGCGGCTGACTCGCTTGCTGCGCACGGATCGGCGCGGCGAACGGCAGGACGGTGCAGATCGCGGCGAGTCCGAGGACCAACCGGCGGGAAGATCGAGGAATCCGTGTCATGGCCGGGTTCCGCGGGCGCGCGGCCGGTGTGACGCGAAACCCTGTCGGCGGATCGGCGGGTGACAATCTCCCGGCCCGGGCTTTTCCGTCACACGTGCCCGCCGCGCGCGGACAGACTCATGGCGTGGTCCGCACCGACATGAACGACGACGAGCTGTTCGCAGCCCTGCGCGAGGTCGCGGCCGCGGGCGCCCACCGGACCGAGGCCGGCGATCCGCTCGCCGCGCTGCGGCGCGACTACGAGATCGGCGAGGTGCTGGGATCGGGCGGGCAGGGCACGGTCCATGCGGCCCGTCGTCGGCGCGACGGCGCCGAAGTCGCGGTGAAGATCCACGACGGCGACGACTTGCGCGAGCGTCACCGCCTCGCGCGGGTCGTCGAGCTCGTGCGCACGCTCGACCATCCGTCGATCGCGGCGCTGCTCGATCACGGCGTCGCGGCCGGCCGCCCGTTCGTGGTGGAGGCGCGCGTTCATGGTCGCCGGCTGGACGCGTGGTCCCGCGCGTTGCCGCCGGCGTCCGCCACGGCGCGCCGACTCGCGGTCGGTGAGGCGCTCGTACGGGCCGTCGCCCACGCCCACGGCCGCGGCGTGCTGCACCGCGACATCAAGCCGTCGAACGTGCTCGTCGACGCCGACGACATGCCCCATCTCATCGACTTCGGCGTGGCTCGCGGCGTCGGCCCCGCGCTGCCGGTCACGGCGACCGCGGACTTCGTCGGCACGCTGATCTACTCGGCGCCCGAACGACTGCACGACCCGGCCGTGGCGGGCGACGTGCGGCAGGACGTCTACTCGCTCGGCGTCGTGCTGCACGAGCTGTTCGCGGGTGGGCCTCCGTTCGCGGCTCAGGCGAGTCTGGCCGACCTGATCGCCGAGACGCGGATCGGCGCGGCGCCGCTCGCGACCGTCGAGCCGGCCATCGGTGCGGTCGTCGCGCGCGCGATGCACCCGGAGCCGCAACGCCGCTACGGCACGGCGCTCGAGCTCGCGGCCGACCTCGAGCGCCTGCGGCGGCACCAGCCGGTGCGGGCCCGGCTCGACCCCAAGCTCTACCGCGCGTGGCGGCGGTTCGCGCGCCGGCCCGCCGCGTCGACCGTCGCGCTGCTCGCTTGCGTGACCCTCGCTCTCCTCGTGTTCGCGTTCTCGCGCGACCGCATGGCCGCGGCGGCCGGCCGCGAGACGGCGGCCGTGAGCGCCGCCCTGCGCCGCATCACCGCGCCTTCCGAGTCCGAGGCGAGCATGCCCGCGCGGTTGTCGGCCGCCGTGCTGCACCTCCAGGAGGTCGACGCCGAGCCGCTGCTGCGCGCCGACCTCGTCGAGAAGCTCGGTCGGCTCTGGCTCGAGCTCGGCCGCGGCGACCGCGCCGAACCACACCTGCGCCACGCGCGCGAGATCCTCGCCCGCGAACCGGTGGCCGATCCCGACCGGCTGCTCGAACTCGACGTCGCGATCGGGCGTTCGCTGGCCGAGCGGCGGCGAGACGAGGGCGTGCCGCTGCTCGACGCCGCGCTCGCGCAGAGTGCGGCGCGGTTCGGGCCGCACGCCGGTCGCACTGCGGTGGTTCGCCTGCAGCTCGCCGAGGCGCTCGCCGCCGCGTACTACCGTCCCGACCCGGTGCGCGCGGTGCGCGAGGTCGGCACGGCGCGGCGCGATCTGATCGCCGCGTTCGGCGGCGATCACCCCGAAGTGGCCTGGGCCAACGTCGTGCGCCACCGGCTCGCATCGGAGTCGGACCGCGCGACGATCGAAGAGCTCGAGGCGTGGGTCGCCGTGCTGCGCGGGCCCGCGGCCGCGCCGCGGCGGTTCTCGATCGCCGCGTACGCGCTCGCGGCGCGCTATCGCGAAGGCGACCCGGCGAGCGCGTTCGCGACCGCGCTGCGCCGCGAGGCCGGCGCGCGACTGCAGATCGCGGGCGCGTGGCACGTCGCCGATCTCGTGCGCGCCGAGGCGATGATGCGGTTCGGCCTCGGCGACGCGCCGGGGGCCGAACGCCACGCGCGCCAGGCGCTCGCGCTCGAGCTCGAACGGCACTGCACCGGGCGGCTTCCGGCCGCTGCGCTCGACGAGCTCGTCGCCGCGCTGCACGCCGGCGCGACCGACTCGCGCAACGGCGCGGACCACCCGCTCGTCCGCGGCCACCTGCAGCTGCTCGACGTGCTAGGGCGCGAGGACTGGCGCCTCGCTGCGGACATGCAGGACGACGCGCGCATCCTCGAGCAGAACGGCGATCTCGCGGCCGCGCGCGCGCTGCTCGGTGCGGCGATCACCGTCACGTGCCAGGACTTCGGCCGCAACTGCCCGGTGCGCCTGCGTTCGCTGCGCCTGCTCGCCGCGGTCGAGCGGCGCAGCGGTGACGTCGCGGCGGCACGCGAGCATCTCGTCGAGCTGTGGTCGGTCGTCGGCGGCATCGGCCCGCGCGCGGCCGGCCGCCATCGCGAGGTCGCGGTCGAGCTCGCGGCG
>JAGQRB010000168.1 GCA_020425925.1 Planctomycetota bacterium | reverse complement strand
TCGGCACGTTCGGCGGCACCGCGATCCGGAACATCGCGCAGTGGCAGTGGAGCAGTTCGAGCTGGTCCGGCCTCGGCGGCGGTCTGAACTCGGCCGCCACGGCGCTCGCCAGCTGGCAGGGCGAGTTGTTCGCCGGCGGACCGTTCTGGCAGGCCGGCGGTCTGGCCGCGTCGCGCGTCGCGCGCTGGAACGGCAGCACATGGAGTGCGCTCGGCGGTCTGCTCGACGATCAGGTGACCGTGCTGTTGCCGCTTCCGGACGGCGATCTCGTCGTCGGCGGCGCGTTCGGTTTCGCCGCCGGCAGCATGACGAACGGGCTGGCGCTGCGGAGCGGTGGCGTATGGAGCGGGATCGGCGGTGGTGTCGAGGGTGTCGTCGACGGGATCGCCCGCCGCGCCAACGGCGACCTCGTCGTGGTCGGGCAGTTCCGTGCCGCCGGTGGCGTGCCGGCGAACGGCTTCGCGGTCTGGAACGGCAGCACCTGGTCGACATTGGGCTTTGCACCGATCCATCCGGCCGCGGTGCTCGCCGCGACCGAGCTGCCCAACGGGGACCTCGTCGTCGCCGGCGGCTTCGGGTTCTTCGTCGGGCCGGTAGCGATCGGCGTCATCGCGCGTTGGGATGGCGTGATGTGGCACCCGATGTTGACGACGATCGCCGGTGGATCGGTGCGTTCGCTCGCGGTTGCCGCGAACGGTGATCTGATCGCCGGCGGATCGTTCAGCGCGATCGACGGCGTCGCGCTGCATGGCGTCGGGCGCTGGAACGGCGCCGGCTGGGCGCCGCTGGACACCGGCATCGCGAGCGGTGGCACCGTCGCGCAGGTGCTCTCGCTGCAGAACGGCGACATCGTCGCAGTCGGCTCGTTCGGCACCGCCGGCGGCGTCGCCGCGCGCAACATCGCGCGCTTCGACGGCGTCCGCTGGTCGGCGCTCGGCGCGGGTTCGGTGGCGGGGCTCACGGCGGTGGCCGAGCTGCCCGACGGCGACCTCGTGACCGCTGGTCCGGATGCCGTTCGGCGCTGGGACGGCAGCAGCTGGTCGCTGCTCGGCGCGGCGTCGCCGAACATCGTCAGGGCGCTCGCGGTGCAGGCCGATGGTGGGCTCGCCGTCGGCGGCGGCTTCCTGATCGCGGGCGGATTGGTCTCGCCGTACCTCGCCGAGTTCGTGACGACGTGTCCGGCGACGGCGTCGCCGCAGGGCAACGGCTGCAGCGGTTCGTCCGGCACCGGTTTCCTGACAGCGTCCTCCCTGCCGTGGACCGGAGCGGTGTTCCGCGCCACCGCGACCGCCATGCCGCCGCTGTCGTTCGCGTTCGCGGTGACCGGGCTCGGCACCGCGGCCGCGCCGCTGCCGGCGCCGGCGGGTCCCGCGTGCGCACTGCTCGTGACCCCGAACCTGCTCGAGCTCTACCCGACCGCCGGCGGCCTCGCGCACACCCGGTTCGCGATCCCCGACCTGCCGGGGCTCGCCGGTCTTGCCTTCTATCACCAGGTGTTGCCGGTCGAGCTCGACCCGGCGCAGGCCATCGTCGACCTCACCGCGACGAACCGCCTCGCACTCGTGATCGGCACCCTCTGAGGCTGGTGGTC
>JAGQRB010000167.1 GCA_020425925.1 Planctomycetota bacterium | reverse complement strand
TCTCGGGGCTGAGGTCGAATGCGGCGACCGGCCCCGCCAGCCCGACGACCGTGCAGCAGACCCCCGACAGCGCGATCGAATCGCCGAGCCGGGGCGGACCGCCGGCCAGCAGCGCGCCGAGATCGACCTCGAGCCGCCGCCCGCCCGCGAAGACCTGGACGGCGGTCACGCTGCCGATAGCCTGGACCAGCCCGGTGAACATCCGAGCCAGGGTATCGCCCGCGCCCGGCTCCGGGAACAGAGCCCCCGGAGCACCCCGGTGCGGAACCCCGCAGAACGGCTGACCAGCGATCTTGACCGCCCCGCGGGCGATCCCTACGCTCTCCCGCCCTTTCCTCGCGGCAAGGCACCTTGCGCTGCGCCATCCTGACACTCTTTCCGGCGGCCCTGCGGCCCTACCTGGACGAGAGCATCCTCGGGATCGCGCAGGCTCGAGGACTCCTGCAAGTCGACCTCGTCGACTTCCGGAACCACGCCTACGACCCACACCGGACGGTCGACGATCGACCGTTCGGCGGCGGTCCGGGCATGGTGCTGAAACCCGAGCCGATCTTTGACGCTGTAGAAGACCTGGAACGAACCCACGGTTCGTTCCACAAGATCCTGCTCTGTCCGCGCGGCCGTACGTTCGACCAGCGGCGGGCGCGCGCGTTGAGTACCGCGGAGCGAGTGCTGCTGTTGTGCGGCCGCTACGAGGGCTTCGACGAGCGCATCCGTCTCGGCGCGAGCTTCGAGGAGATCTCGCTCGGCGACTTCGTGCTCGCCGGCGGGGAACTCGCGGCGCTCTGCGTGCTCGAGGCCGCGGTGCGGCTGATCCCGGGTGTGCTCGGGTGCGCCGAATCGGCCGCGCTCGAATCGTTCGAGACCGAGCTGCTGGACTACCCGCAGTACACGCGACCGCGCGAGTTCCGCGGCATGTCGGTGCCCGACGTGCTGCTCTCGGGCGACCACGCGGCGGTGGCCCGGTGGCGGACGGAGCAGGCCAGGATCCTCACAGCGCACAAGCTACTTGCTGCCGGACCCAACCCGCCAGCCGAACCCGATCAGACAGCCGAACCCAACCAGACGACCGAACAACCATCCGCGCCGGCGACGCCACCGCGGAACGAAGGAACCGAACGATGAACATCCTGCGCCAAGTCGAACTCGAGCACATGAAGACGACGATCCCGGACTTCGGGGTCGGCGACACGGTCGACGTCCACTACCTGATCCGCGAGGGTGACAAGGAGCGCGTGCAGCTGTTCACCGGCATCGTGATCGCGCTCAAGGGCACCGGCATCCGCCGCGCCGCGACCGTCCGCCGCATCGTCGCGGGCGAGGGCGTCGAGCGCACGTTCCCGCTGCACAGCCCGCGCGTCGCCGACATCCAGGTCCAGGGCCGCGGCATCATCCGCCGCGCCAAGCTCTACTACCTGCGCGATCGCGAGGGCAAGGCCACCCGCCTGAAGCCCAATCTCGGCAGGATCCAGCAGCCGCGCTCCGGCAAGGGCAGCGGGATCGAGAAGCCCAAGGCCGCGGCCGCCGAGGGCGGCAGCGAGTAGTTCCAGCGCCCGAAATACTGCAGCGACCGCACCGCACGCTCCCGCCAACCGGCGCCGGCCCAACCACGGTCCCTACGACAATGCTCGAAAACGTTCGCGCCCAGCTGTTCCTGGTCCTCCTGTCGATCGTCGGGGCCATCGCCTGCATCGCGACCCTGCCGCCGCTCTACGGGCCGGATCTCAAGGGCGGCACCCAGCTCATCTACGACGTGCCCGAGGAGGTCCTCCGCGAGCTCACGAAGAAGGAGCAGGTGTCGATCAACGACATCATGGAGCAGACGGTCCTCGTGCTCCGCGAACGCATCGACCCGACCGGCACGACCAACGCGACGGTCGTGCGCAGCGGCGATACCGGCATCCTGATCGAGCTGCCGTGGTCGGAGGACCCGCAGGAGCTGATCCGGTTCAAGGACCGCATCGCCAACCTCGGCAAGCTCGAGATGCGGATCGTCGCCGACGACGACTACTCGGCGGCGGCGACCGAGGACGCGCCGGAGATCAAGTTCAACCTGCAGGCGGAGCGCACCCGGCTGGAGTCCTGGCTGAAGCAGCCCGGCAACAAGGAGCTGCTGACCACCAAGGTCGAGGACATCACCGACAACCTGCGGCGCTACAACGAGGCCGGCCCGGCGGTCGGCCCGCTGGCGTTCCCGAACCTGGCGTGGTACCCGCGCGTCATCGGCCGCAACGACAAGGACGCGACCCGCTGGGACACCTCGTACGCGAAGATGCAGTCGCCGGCGCTGTCGCGCTCGACGGTGCAGGTGTTCGACGACACCGAGTGGAACAACGGCGTCATCCCCGAGGCGATGGAGAAGGCCGCGGCCGACGCGACGCCGAAGCGCGAGCCGTTCCTCGTCGAGCTGATCGCGGTCAACATGCACGAGGAGCACTTCACCGGTGACGACCTCGACCCGACCGGCGTCTCGGCGACGACCGATCAGCAGGGCGGCATGGCGGTCGCCTACAGCATCAGCGGCGCCAAGTCGCTGAAGTACGCCGACTGGTCCGAGGAGTACCTCAACAAGGCCAGCGCGATCATCCTCAACGGCATCGTCAAGTCGGCGCCGGTGTTCGAGAGCCGCATCCCGGGCCGCGGCCGCATCACCGGCGACTTCACGCGCGCCGAGGTCGAGGAGCTGGTCAAGGTGCTGCGCACCGGCTCGCTGCGCATCGAGCCCGAGTTCGTCAGCCAGAACCAGATCGGCGCCAACCTCGGCAGCGACGCGATCGCCAGCGGGCTCTACTCGCTGCTGGCCGGCGGCCTGCTCGTGTTCCTGTTCGTGCTCTGGTACTACAAGCGGCCGGGCGTCATCGCGTGCATCACGCTGCTGCTGAACATGCTGCTGCTGTACGCCTCGATGCTGTTCATGCAGGCGACGATCACGCTGCCGGGCCTGGGCGGCATCGTGCTCACGCTCGGCATGGCGGTCGACGCCAACGTGCTGATCTACGAGCGCATCCGCGAGGAGCTCGAGAAGGGCAAGGACATGGTCCGCGCCGTGCGCGCCGGCTTCGAGCGCGCGATGTCCGCGATCCTCGACTCCAACATCACGACCTTCCTGGTCGGCGTCGTGCTGTTCAACGTCGGTGTCGGTCCGGTGCGCGGCTTCGCTGTCACGCTGATGGCCGGCATCGTGATGACGATCTTCACGCAGTTCTTCGTCACCCGGCTGCTGTTCCACTTCGCGCTGCAGCGCAAGCTGCTCGACGGCTACCGGCCGCGCACGATGCTCGGCACCACGAAGTTCAACTTCGTCGGCCACATCGGCAAGTGCATCGCCGTGAGCTCGATCGCGATCGTCGCCGGCCTCACGTTCGCGCTGACCTCGGTGCCGCGCGAGGTCATGCTCGGCATCGACTTCACCGGCGGCGGCAACCTGCACATGGTCGTCGCCGAGCCGATGACCGCCGATCAGGTGCGCGCCAAGATCGCCGCCGACGCCGAGTTCAACACCTCGTTCCCGAACTCGTTCGTCAACACGGTCGGCGAGCGCGACGCCCAGGACCGCTGCAACGAGTTCGCGGTCCGGCTCAAGCTCAACGACACCCAGCGCGAGGAGATCACCGCCGGCCGGCGGGCCTGGCGCGAGCTGCGCGCGAAGAACGAGGCCGACGGCCTGCCGCCGCCCGATGCCTACCAGCCGCCCTACCTGCTGGCGCTGAAGCGGGTGTTCGCCGACGACCTCGTCAAGCCGGCGTTCAGCGACCCGGACGCGATCGAGGACCCCGAGCAGGCGAACCTGCTGTACGCGCAGATCGAGCTGCACTTCCAGTCCGCGGTCGACATGCAGGCGGCGCGCGCGAAGCTCGCCGAGGCCAAGCTGCTGAACGGCTCGATCGATCCGATCCCGGACCGCAGCGCGACCGCGGGCAAGGACGTGCTGGTGCAGTGGAAGGTGCCGGCCAACACCAGGAAGTGGGAGCTGTTCGACATCGCCAGCAAGGCGCTCGCCGACCTCAAGACCGTCGACGGTCAGAACGTCATCCTGAGCAACCCGTTCCCGCAGGCCCAGGAGATCCAGGGCCGGCTCGTCGACGATCTGCGCAACGCCGCGATCAGCGCGCTGATCATCTCGTGGGCGCTGGTCATCTTCTACCTGCGCATCCGCTTCCACGAGTACAAGTACGGCTTCGCGGCCGTCGTCGCGCTGATCCACGACGTGCTCATCACGTTCGGCGCGGTCGTCGCGGCGAACTACTTCGGCCTCGTGCACGCCGAGATCAGCGTCAACATGATCGCGGCGTTCCTGACGATCATCGGCTACTCGGTGAACGACACGATCGTCGTGTTCGACCGCATCCGCGAGAACCTGCGCGAGAACGCGCGGCAGGGCATCACGGAACCGACGAGCCCGGTGGTCAACCGCTCGCTGAACCAGACGCTGTCGCGCACGATCATCACGACCGGCCTGACGATGTTCGTCGTGCTGGCGCAGTTCGTGGTCAACTGGGGCAGCGAGAGCGACCTCGAGTCGTTCGCGTTCGCGATGATCGTCGGCATGATCACCGGCACCTACTCGACGATCTACATCGCCGCGCCGATCCTGATCTGGATGCGCCAGGAGGAGATCCACATCGAGCCCGAGCCGACCGACGAGACCGACTCGGACGTCGAGGCGCTGGCCGAGACGCCGGCGCAGTAGCGCCGGCGCCGCTCGGGCCACCATGAGCCGGGAAATGAACGCGCTGCACGCGTCGCCGCGCTTCCCGGCCCGGCTCGCGGGGTTCGACCTGCGGACCACCGCGCTGCTGCGCACCGACGTGCTGGTGATCGGCTCCGGCATCGCCGGCGCCGCCACCGCGCTCGCCGCCGCGGACGAAGGTGCCGAGGTGCTGCTGGTCACCAAGGGCGACCTCGA
>JAGQRB010000166.1 GCA_020425925.1 Planctomycetota bacterium | reverse complement strand
GGTCCGTTCCGCACCGGTACGACGTCCTCGGTGCGGACCCAGCCGGACAACAGGTAGCGCGCGCCGGGTTCGAGCTCGACGCGGGCCGCAATCCCACAATCGACGCGCTGGCTGCTGGCGATGCGGAGGCAGCGGCCACCGCCGCGGCCGTCGGGTGCCGCAGCGAACTCGACCGCGTCGGCGCCCGGGCCGCCGTAGACCCGCAGGTCGTTCCAACCGGCCGGCCGCTCGCCGTCGAGCTGCTCGAAGCCGGGGTTCGGCAGCAGGTTCTCGGGGGTGCGGGCGGTGGCCTCGAGGGCGCCAGTCGCGCGCGCTCTGGCGAGCACGCTGTCGCGCTGGCGTCGCGCCGCCATCTGCCAGGCGTCGCGCAGCGCGGCCTCGTCGAACAGCGCGTTGCCGAGTCGGTCGCCGACGCCGTAGATCGCCGCGCCGATCTCGGGATCGGCGGCAGCGCGGCTCAGGCCGGCGAGGATCTCGGCGAGCTCGCGGCCCTCGGCGGCGATGTCGCCGTCCGCGACGAACGCCAGCTTGAGCGCGTTCGGGTCGGCGAGCCGGATCGCGGCGCGGCGGAGCGCCGGGTTGGGTGCCTGCAGCGCCGTCGCGAGCACCGCGGGCTCGAGTGCCGCGAGCTGGTCGAGCAGCTGCAGCGCGTGCGGACTCGCCGGCCCGGAGCCGAGCACCAGGGCCTGCAGCGCCTCGGCGTCGGCGCGACCGGCCTGCTGCGCCAGCAGGCGCTGCGCCGTCAGGCGCCAGAACATGTTCGGGTGCGCGAGGCCTGCGCGCAGCGCCGCGGGATCGTCGGGATCGAGCGCTGGCACCTCGTCGTCGGCCGAGTCGGTCGGGAAGACGCGGTAGATCCGACCGTGCTGTTTGTCGCGCAGCGGCGTGACGTAGGCGTTGCCGCGACCGGTCTCGGCGTCGATGCCGGCCGAGCGCCGGGTCGGCGTCGGATTGTGCTGGACGATGATGTTGTACCAATCGCAGATCCACACCGCGCCGTCGGGTCCGACGTCGGCGAACACCGGCGCCGACCACGCGTCGGCCGAGTCGTAGAGGTTGTTCGGAGACTGCCGCGCCCGGAAGCCGCCACCGCGGCGTTCGAGCTCGAAGCGACCCACGAGCTTGCCGGTCGGGCCGCAGACGAACGCGATGCGGTCGCGGTACTCGGGCGGGAAGCGCGCCGCGGTGTAGACCGCGTGGCCGGCGCCGGCGGTGTAGCGGTCGAACTGGTCGACCTGCCGGATGTCCGTCGACATCGGAAAGAACATCGGGTTATCGTCGGCGGCCGGAGTGTGGCCCTGCCGCATGCCGACGGCGTCGTAGGACGCGCGCGGAAACGTCAGGTACCAGCTCGGATTGCCGTTCGCGGTCGAGCCGACGACGTCGAACTCGGCGGTGAAGCCGAGGCCCCAGGTGTTGTTGGTGGTGTTCTGCAGGAACTCGAGCGCGCTGCCGTCGGGGCGGAAGCGGAACAGCGCCTGCGCGAACTCGTGGCGCTCGCCACCGACCTCGCCGCGGAAGCCGGAGTAGCCGATCGTTGCCCAGATCCAGCCGTCGATGCCGTAGCGCAGGTTCGAGACGCCGGCGTGGGTGTCGCCGGTCGAGAAACCCGAGAACACCACCTCGCGGACGTCGGCACGGTCGTCCCCGTCGGTGTCGGCGAGGTACAGCAGTTCGCTGCCGTTGGTGCACAGCAGCCCGTCGCGGCAGAACACGATCGACGTCGGGATCGACAGCTGCTCGGCGAAACGCGTGAAGCGGTCGGCGCGACCGTCACCGTCGGTGTCCTCGCAGATCGTGATGCGATCGTGGCCGAGGTTGCCGGCCTGCAGGTTGTTCGGATAGTCGATCGTCTCGACGACGAACGCGCGGCCGCGATGGTCCCAGGCGAGGTCGATCGGGTTCACGATGTCGGGCTCGCTGGCGAACAACGACAGCGTCATCCCGGGCGGCACCTGGGCCAGCTTCATCGACTCGCGCGGCGGCAGCGGCTTCTGTGCGACGGTGATCTCGGCGCGCTCGCGGTAGCCCGGCAGCGAGACGGACTCCTGCTCGAGCACGGGCAACTCGAGCGTATCGAGCAGCGCCTTCTTGTCCGGGCCGACGGCCCAGAAGATCCCGTTCCGCAGCAGCGCCTGGAACTGCGGCAGGTCCCAGACGCGGTGGTCGTGGCCGCTCGCGGTGTAGAACACGCGGCCTTCGCCGTGGCGCCGCGTCCAGGTCCAGGGCTCGCCGGCGCGGGTCTGCAGCACCTCGCGATCGTCGCCGTGGTCGCTGTGCACGTAGGTCTCGTCCCAGGCGCGGTAGCCTTGCAGACCCTGCAGGATCGGATGCCCGGGCGCGGCGTTCTCGACCTCGAACTCCTCGCCGCCGTGGCGTTCGAAGCGCGCACCGACGAGCTTGACGAACAGCGGCGAGCCGCCGAAACAGGCCGAGGCGCAGTGCACCGGCACGAAGCCACCGCCGTGTTCGACGAAGCTCAGCAGCGCCAGCAGCTGCTCGCGTCGCATCGGCTCGTTCTGGGCCCAGTTGCCGTACATCAGCACCGCGTCGAACTGCGCCAGCGTGTCGGCGCGGAACGCGATGGCGGGATCCTCGAGGTAGTGCAGGTCGATGCCGGCGGTGCCGAGACCCTGCTTGAGCACGCGGTAGCGCGTGATCGGGTCGTGGTGCGGGCCGTTCTCGGTCGGCGCGCCGAAGAACATCACCGCCAGCCGACGCGGCTCGGCGCCGGTGCGGTCGTGGAGCGAAGGGCCGAGGCCGACGGCGAGTGCGATCAGCAGCGGGACGAGACCGAGCTTCAGCAAGGGCGACATGTCGGCTTGCCATGGGACAGCCGGGGCGGCGTCGCCGCTTGTAGGATTCGGCGACCGCCTTGTAGGATTCGGTCATGGCAGCCGGCGCCGAGCAATGGATCGAAGGGCTCGCGCCGGATCAGTTCCGGCACCTGTTCGATCGGTTGCCGGGCACGATGTTCTTCGCCAAGGACACGCGGTTTCGGCTCCGGATGGGCAATCCGGCGTTCGTCGCGCGTTGCGGCTTCGAGCGCGAGGCCGAACTCGTCGGGCTCACCGACGCCGAGATCTTCGCGCCGCGCCTGGCGCAGAAGTACCGCGCCGACGACGAGCGTGTGCTGGCGGTGGGCGAGCCGCTGCTCGGGATCATCGAGCTGTTCCCGGACGCGTCGGGCGACCCGGGCTGGTACGTGACCGACAAGCTGCCGCTGTTCGCGCGCAACGGCCGCGTCGCCGGGCTCTGCGGCACGGTGCGCAGCTACGAGGGTCAGCGCGCCGCGTTGCAGCCGTACCTCGACCTCGCGCCGGTCGCCGAGCACATCAAGGCGCACTTCCGCGAACCGCTCGCGCTCGCCGAGCTCGCGCGTCTCGCCGGGTTGTCGCCGCGCCACCTGCGACGCAAGTTCCAGCAGACGTTCCAGACCACGCCGCGCGGCTACCTGATGCGCATGCGCGTGCTGCACGCCTGCGAGCTGCTGGCGCAGACCGCGCTGCCGATCACGCAGGTCGCGTTCGAGTCCGGCTTCTACGACCACAGCGATTTCGCGCGTCACTTCCACCGGCAGATGGGCCAGACGGCCAGCGCCTACCGCGCGGCGGCGTCGGCTCGCTGAAGGGCCGCCGCGGCGGTCAGCGAGGCGCGTCGGCCGCGAGCGCGCGGATCCGCGGATCGGGGTCGAACTCGCCCTCGTGCACCAGCAGCGCCGCGACGCAGCGTTCGGCATCGCGGGTCGCGACCGCGCGGTAGGCGGCGAGGCGGACGTTGGCGTCGGCGTGCAGCGTCTGGCGCAGGACGGCCTGCTCGAGGTTTTGGTTCCAGTCGGCGGCGCTGCAGGCGAGATCGAGGGCGCGGCGCAGCGTCGACGGGTGGCCGTCGCCGAGCACGGCGACGAGGCGGTTCGCATCGCCGTGCATCGCTTCGCGCAGCTCGGTCATCGAGGCTTCGAGCCTGCCGTGCCCGATCGCCGCGAGCCGATCGAACGCGAAGCCCGGTGGCCACGCCGGACGGAGCCGCAACCAGGCGAGGCCGGCTTCGGTCGCGCCGTTGGGACTCGCGACGAGCCGTCGCAGTCGGGCCGGCAGCTTCGGCAGCACGATGCCGAGCTCTGCGCTCGTTCGGATCGCCGTGCGCAGCGGGTCGTGGCGTTCCGACGACGCGAGCCGGTCGAGGACGACCGCGGCGAACTCATGCCCCTCGGGACCCAGCGTCGCGGCCCGTCGCGCGGCGAGCGCGGCGATCGCATACGACGGTCCGTTCGCGAGGCGTCGCAGCGCCGCGAGGTCCGCGGCGCGGCCCGCGGGCCCCGGTGCGGGAGGCGCCGTGACGATCGCGCTCGCCAGAATCGTCAGCTCCCGGTTCGGCGCGGGGAGCTCGGGCAGGAGCTCCGCGAGCACGGCCAGGGTGGGCGGGGTCGCAGCGGCCAAGGCCGCCGCCAGGTCGGGCGGCAGCTCGCCGGCGCGCTCGCACGCGCGCAGCCGATCGAACTCGCGCAGCCACGCAAACGCGAGCGCCCGGCGGACCGCCGGACTCAGTGCCGATGAGTCCTCGTGTAGCGAGTCGTTGGGTGCGTCGGCGAGCACCTCCGGCACGCGCAGGAGCAGCTGCCACGGGGTGTTGGCCTGCAGCCGCGACATGATGAGCCGCACGCGGTCGAGCGGCGGATCGGTGAGTGTTCCGAGGGCGCTGGCTGCACTGTGGAGTCGATGCGAGTTGGCGAACAGCACGTCGCGGTACCACGGCACGAGCGTGGCGGGTGCGATGGCGAACAGGCGGTCGACGATTCCATCGACGTGGTAGCTCTCGTTGCTCTGGTAGAGAAGGGCCGACGGTCGGGCATGGTCACGCTGGAGCAGCGGCAGAAGTAGTGCGGCCTGGGAAGTGTCGAGCTTCGGCGCGAGGTGCCGCAGGCAGCACAGCAGGAGCCAGCGGTGCTGGCTCGCTCCGCTCTCGTTCGCCGCACGCAACATCGCCGCCAGCGGCGCGAACAGTGCCGTGTCGCCGAGGCGTGCGGCAGTGAGCAGGTGCCACGCGTTCGCGGAGCGCGGCAGGCCGACCCCGTCGCGACCGGTGCCGCACCACCCGCGCGGGCCGTGCGTGAGCTCCAGCTCGGCGACGTCGGCGTCGAGTGCAGCGTGCGCCCGGCGGCGCACGGCGGCTTCGAGGTAGGGCGCGCTCGCGACGCGCAGCAGGCGATCGGCGAGGCCCGCGCCCGCGAACTCGAGCACGGGGTCGCCGCTCGCGACCAGCGCTTCGACGAGGCCCGCGGCGGGGCGCCCGGCGGCGGGCGGCATCGGTCGCAGGATCGCGGCACACAGCGCTCGCGTCCGCAGCCATGGTGAGTCCGATTGCACCGCGAGCCCGAGTACCGTCAGCCAGGCTTCGGGACCGAGTGCGGCGGCATCCCGCAGGCAGGTCGAGGCAGGATCTGGCCCTCGCGTCGCCGGCCAGTGCCATTCCGTGGTCACGAGATCGTCCAACGAGGGTGCCGTGTCGGGGACCGGCGCCGCACGTGCGATTGCGATCAGGCGGCGGACCAACTCGCGGCGAGTGCCCGCCGTCAGCTTCAGCTGGTCCGACCGTGTGAACGGCGGCTTCGCGCCCGGGTCGTCATCCAGCTGCGCCAGCCAGCGGTGCACGTCGTCGTCGGTCACGACGGGCACGAGTGGCCGCAGCCCGAGCGCGGTGCGGATCGCCGCCGAGCGCTCGTCTGCGAGTCGCTGCTGCAGCGCCGCCGCCAGCGGCAGGTGCAGCATCCGCCGCAGCGCGCCCGCGGCGCGCAACCGCGTCGACTCGTCGGCGGCCCCGAGCGCGCCGCGCAGCGCGCGTGGATCGAGGTCGCGATCGCAGCCGGCGAGCTGGCGGAGCTCGGCACATGGCTCGCCGCGCTGCAGTACGCGCGTCCAGGCGGCCTCGCAG
>JAGQRB010000165.1 GCA_020425925.1 Planctomycetota bacterium | reverse complement strand
CGAACGCTGTCTCGAACGCGCTCGAAAGCTGGATCGCACCGGCGTGCGTGCGCGCCTGCTCGTCGCTCGCGGATCGCTGCTGATTCGCGGCGGTGCCGACGAAGAGCTCTACCTCTTCCGGCACGTTCCCGCATTCACGCTGCGAGCCGGCGAGACCTCGGAGCGATGGATTCCGGCACCCTGCGCCGCGGATGGGTCGGTCCTGACGGACCCGTCCCTGCCGATCGGCCGGTGCTGCCTGCTCGTGACCCGGGATCATCCCGGACTCGGTCTGCACAGCGGCGATCTCATCGTCGAGATCGAAGGTCGGCCGCTTTCCGACGCGTACTACTTCGGGCGGGTGGACCCCGACGGCCTCGCAGGTCGCGCCGGAGTCCGTGCCTGGGATCGCGTCGACCGCATCGACGGCATCGAGGCCGTCTCGTGGTCGGAGATTCGGCGCGCGGTTTGTTTCGGCGACGCGTCGCTGGCGGTCGAGTCGACCTCGTTCGATGGCCAGCACGTCCGATTCAATCTCGGCAATCGAGAACCGCGCAAGACCGTCTTCGAGCAGGCTGCGGGCGTCGAGTTCGCACGGTTGCCCGAGCTGCTCGAGTCGTTTGTGCCGGGCAGACCCGTGCGACTCGGCGTCCGACAGGCCGGCAGCGGTTCACGCCTGGACCGAGCCCTGCCGGCCGATGGCTTCGCCGGGCTGAAGACGACGCTGACGATCTACCCGCTCTGTCCGATCCCGGCCTGCAGGCTCCGGTCACGCGAGCTCGAACTCGTGGTCGGCGAGTACACCGTGCTGTCCCGTCCCCCGGGATCGACGCGATGGGTCCGGGACTACGTCTCGGTCGGGATCGACCGCGAGACGACACTCGACCTCGCGTCATTGCCCGACCCGCCACCGCTGACGGGGGGCGACGTCGTGTGGGTTCCGAGCGGCACCCTCGACCGGCCGATCGACGCGCGCGCGCCCGGCGCACGGCCGAACCCGGCCGTCCAGGTACCGGGGTTCTGGATCGACCGACACGAGTTGACGCTGGCCGAGTGGAACGCGTTCACGACGGATCCCACGATCGCGGCCGAGACCGAGAAGCACTACGCCGAGACCGGGTTCTACACTCTGGTGCCGCGCTCGAAAGAATCGACGAGCAGGAGAACGACCAGCCAACCGATGAGCCTGCTCAGCGCGGCACGCTGGGTCGACTATGAAGACGTCCTGCGCTACGTCCGCTGGGTGAACGAACGGCTCGAGCGCGAAGACTCGGCCTGGCGCGCCGATCTGCCGACGATGGATCAGTGGGAGCGCGCCGCCGGCAGCACCCGCGATCGCGTCTTCCCCTGGGGCGACACGTTCGAGCCGGGGCTGGTGCACTTCCAGTTCACCTGGCCCGACAACATCCGCATGCCGACCGGATCCGTGCTCGGCGACGAAAGCCCCTTCGGAGTGCGGGATCTGGCCGGGTGCGTCGCGGAGTGGCTGCGCGAACCGCGCGAGGACCTGCGGTCCGGTTCGTTCATCTGGGTCGCAGGCGGATGCTATTCCTATACTTGGGGGGACGCGTTCCGCACTCAGAGCCTGACCGCCGAGTCGAGGTCGGGCGTCAACGACATCACCGGAATCCGACTCGTCTACGAACCTCGCCGATGACCGAAGCCGACAGCCAGGACGAACGAGGCGGGGAGCGCGAGCGCTCGACGCCGTGCGGATTGCTCGCCGCGGCAGCCGCGGGTTCGAACGCCGCGCTCGAGCACCTTCTGCCGGCCATCGAGACGCAGCTCCTGCTCCGGATCCGTCTGATGATGGGGCGCGCGGCGCGGCGGGTCGCGGACTCGCACGACTTCCTCGCCGGCGTGATGCACGACCTGGTCGAGCAGGCGCGCGGCGGTCGGATGCCCGGCCGAGCCGAGGATCTCGTGCGCTGGGCGAGCGCGATCGCGCGCAACAACATCCGCGACTCGGCACGCAAGCAGCACGAGATCCGGCTCGCCGACCTCACGAGCACGGTGTGCGGTGTGCCGGAGCGCCAGGACGGCGCACCGTCGCCGGCCGAGCAGGTCGAGTTCGACGAGCAGACCGAGCGCCTGGTCGACGCGATGACCGGTTTGAAGGACGAAGACCGGATGGTCATCGAGTTGCGTGATCTCGAGGCGTTGAGCTATCGCGAGGTCGCCGAGCGACTCGGCGAGGTCTCCGAGAGCTCGGCGCGGCGCCGGCACGCCAAAGCGCTCGCGCAACTCAGTCGACTCTGCCTCTGACTGGCGGGCGACTTCGGGGAATCACAGGATTGTCGCGGATTCTGCGGCGGAACGGTGCGGTTGGGGCGCTGGAGGAGCGACCACGAACTCCCATTCCTCCGAATGATGACAACGACCCTGTATCTTCGTCCCGCCTTCCTGCTGGTTCTGCTCACCAGTGCTGCCCACGGCCAGGCCTGGTTCGCGCTCAACACGTCGCCCCAGCCGGGCAACCAATGGGGCGGCCTCGGCGCCATGGCCTTCGCCTACGATGCCGAGCGCGCCGAGTGCGTCGCGTTCGACGTGCGAGGGATCACCGCGGAAACGTGGACCTGGAACGGTTCCGGCTGGCTGCAGCGCGCCCCCGCGCACACGCCGCCCCCGCGTTCGGCCGCGGCGATCGCCTACGACCCGGTACGGAGACTGGTAGTGCTCGCCGCAGGGTTCGGCTACCTGGGCTTTTCCTACGGCGACACGTGGGAGTGGGACGGCACCGATTGGGCCGACGTCACGCCCGCGGCCGGGCAACTGCCTCCGCTACACTCCGCCGCCGCCGCGTACGATGGCAACGGTATCCTCCTGGCCGCCGGGAAACGCCAAGACTCGTTCCCGAACACCCAGACCTACCGCTGGGACGGCATCACTTGGGCCAATGTGACCCCAACGGGCAACGTGCCCGTGGCGGTCTATCTGCCGGCGATGACCTACGACGGGGAGCGCGGCCGCGTCGTGCTGTTCGGTGGCCAAGATTCGGTACCGAACCTGCTCGACCAAACCTGGGAGTGGGATGGCACGAGCTGGATGCAGCAGAACCCCACGATCTCGCCGCCGCAGCGTTGGCGCGCCGGCCTATCCTACGACGCCGCGCGAAAGCGATGCGTGCTCTACGGCGGCTCGACCAATATCAACGGCAATGCGGGCCTCAACGACACCTGGGTCTGGGACGGCGCGGGCTGGACGCAACTCCCCGCCACGACGGCGCCGGCCCTGATCGCGGGGCAGGGGGCGTACGACTCCGTCCGGGACGAGATCGTGGTGCACCGAACCTCGACCAACAACACGACGTGGATCTTCCGCGGCGAAGCGCAAGTCGAGACCTACGGCAACGGCTGCAACGGACTCTCACTGAACGCCAACGCGCCCGCAGAGAACTCGAACTGGGTGCTCAGCGCCACGAATCTCGATCCGGCCTTCGGCGTCGGCGGCGTTCTGTTCAGCGCCCCCGGCGGCCCGACCCCAGCAACCGCGTTCGGTCTCGCTGCACCGGGTTGCTTCGTACACCTGCTGCCGCCGCCGCTCTTCACCAACCTGTTCTTCTACACCGGCACGACCGCGACGACGGCGGTCGCGATCCCGGCGGGATTGTCCGGTATCCACCTCGGTGCACAGGCCATCGGTTTGACCACCGCCAACAGCGCCGGCATCTCACTCGCGAATGGCGTCGAGGGCACGATCGGGCTCTGAGTTCGAACGCCGAGTTCCCGAGCCCGACGCGCAACTCTCACTCCACCGACTCGGAGCGCACGACCTCGTAGCGCGCGACGCGCTCGTAGGGACCGCGGGTGTAGAGGATCGTGATGGGCAGGATCGGCCGCACCTCGACGGTCGCCACGCCCGGCTCCCCCGCCCCGCCGACGCGCGTGCGCGGCACGTACGTGATCCGCACGGGTCGCGCCTCGATCTCGACCGGCATCTCCCTCTGGTCGCGGTGCTCGACGAGGTACTCCTCGAGGTACCAGGTCTTCATGATGCGCTGGAGCTCGGCGTTCGCCTGCTGCCAGTCGCGGACCGGCTTGCCGTCGACGGCCTGCGGGCTGCCCGGCAACTCGAACCAGCTCGGCGGCAGCAAGGTCGGCGGCCGCGGCGGCACCAGCCAGTAGGTCAGCGCGAACGCGAGCACCGAGCTCGCGACGATCGTGAGGATCGACTTCATGGCATGTCTCCCGCGACAGCGGAGCTCGCCGCGGCGCGACCGAACCATCGGATCATGAACTCACCGGCTGCGAGCGCGAGCGCCAGGCTCGACCACGTGCAGACGACGTAGGCCGGCTCGGGCGCGACGCCGAGACCGTGCAGGGCGAGGTGCAGCACCCGGAACGTCACCGCCGACAAGATCAGCGCGTACGACCGGAGCATCCAGGCGACGTGCCGGCGCAGATCGCGGCGCCGGATCGCGAGCACGCCCAGCACGGTGCTGGCGCAGAACGCCACGCCGAGCACGAGGAAGCCGATGCGGCCCGCCAGGCCACCTTTTGCGAACGGCGCCAGGTAGAGGCCGGTCGGACCGGTCCAACCGAGCGCCGCCACGGCGTGGACGCGGCCGATGGCGCGGTGCAGCCGGATGCTGCGGCCGGTGAGCCCGTTCCAGAGCAGCAGCGGCGCACTGACGAGACAGATGGTGCCGCCCGCGACGTGCACGTAGAAGCACGCCAGCCAGAGACGGTCGGCGCTCAGCAGCGGGCGCTCGAGCAGGAAGCCGAAGTGCGGCTCGAAGGACAGGTAGCGCGCGGTGTCGGCAACGACGCGCAGCGACAGCGCGATCGTGACGACGCCGAGGCCCCAGGACAGCGCACGGCAGATCGGCGCGCGCGGCGCGATGGCGCAGCGGAAGCCCGGCGCGCCCGTCACCGCTCGATCGACTCCTCGCCGAGGATCTCGTAGCGCGCGTGGGCGACCGGATGCACGTTGCCACCCCAGAAGTACAGCTGCGGCAAGGTCTGGCGCACGGTCGCACGGTGGCGGCGATCCGGTGCGGTGTCGGGCGCGTGATCGAGCTCGAACACCCATTCGAGGTTCTTCCGGAGCATCTCGTCGGACGCCGGCAGGCTGGTCTGCTCGACGGCGGCCGAGAGGTGACGCGCAAGGATCTCGTTGACGTGCGCCCAGTCCTGCACCGGCCTGCCGTCGAGCGCCACCGGACGCCCCGCGAGCTCGAACCAGCCCTGCCGCCGTTCGGTCGGCCACTGCAGGACGAGGATCGTCGCCGCGCTGGTCAGCGCGGCGCTGAGACCAGCTGCCGTCGCGATCTTCATGCCTGCCTCTCCTCGGCGCCGCTCGACGCCGCGCCACGGCTCGAGGCATCGTCGCGCCGGCGAGGCTGACTTGAGGCCGCCGAGCCTTCACGTGGCAGTCGGATCGCGCGTTCTGCGCCAGGAACGGGCGCCGATCGGCGCCGCGTGGCGCCGCGGCGCTCCGCGGCCGCGCGCCGTGCCAACCCGACCGACCTGTCTCCCATGAACCCGAACCGTTCCGTCGCCGCCGCCGTTGCGCTGGCGTTCACCGCGTCCCTCGCCCACGCCCAGAGTCTGCCGCCGACGGCGCTGACCGCGGCCATCACCCCGATCCACACCGCCGCCGACGACGGCGGCCTCGCCTATGGCATCTGGGGCGCCGCCTACGCCTACAAGGTCTCGTTCCACGACGGCATGACCTTCGTGCCGTATCTCGGCGACGACTACCCGCACAACCAGCCATTCGGCTGGCGGACCCGCTCGGTGACCGTCGGCGGCGTCGAGCTCGCGACCGCCCCGCCGATACCCGCGCGGATCGACGACACCCGCTACGAGTACCGACTCGGCGGCGTCACCGAGGCCTACGAAGTGCGCAGCGACGGCCTGTTCCAGACCTTCGTGATCGGCGAGCGTCCGCCGGGCCGCGGTGAGCTGGTGGTCTGCGGCGAGCTCCGGACGGCGTTGGTCGCCGACCCCGTCGCTGCCGGCCACCAGGACGTGACGTTCTTCGACGCGGCCGGCACCGCGATCCTCGGCTACGGCGCCGCGACCGCGGTCGACGCCGCCGGCAACCGGCGCGCGATGACCACCGAGTACCGCGACGGCAACCTGACGCTGCGACTCGACGCCGCCTGGCTCGAGACCGCGGTGTTCCCGCTCACGGTCGACCCGCTGGTCGCGGTGCTGCTCAGCGGCGGCGGCGGCGCGCCGTCCAGCGTCGACATCTGTCGCGACGGCGAGTCGGCCAGCCTCGGCGTCTGGTACACCTACTCGCGGGCCGCCTCGAGCACCGACCGCGACCTCTGGATCCTGCGCACCGGCGATCGTTGGATGCCGGCGAGCACGATGGTGTTCAGCGACATCACGACCGCCTGGGACGCCGACAGCGGCAAGATCGCGACCAGCGCCGGCACCGACAAGGTGGTCACGCTGTTCCGCCGCTACTTCGACGGCCTCGCGCCGCGGTTCAGCCGGATCCGCTGGCACACCCACCGAATGGCCTTTACCGGCTTCGATTCGTCGTTCGGTCTGCTCACGTTCGACTCCAACAGCGGCATCAACGACTGGCGCCCCGCGATCGGCGGCACGGCCGCGCTCAGCAGCGGCACCGCGGTCTGTTTCGTCTGGCAGCGCGAACACAACGGCAGCGGCGCGAACTTCAGCAACGGCTCGGCGAGCCAGGTCTGGGGCGCGATCCTCGACGTCGCGGCCGGCGCGCAGGGCACGCTCGGCACGCCGTTCCCGATCCGCGACAGCCAGCTGTCCGACTCCGAGCGTCCGCGACTCAACCGCGTCAGCGCCGGCGACACCGGACCCGATGGCTGGTGCATGGTCTCGATGTCGTGGAACCGGCTGAGCGCTACCGATTGGGATGCCTGCCTGACCTGGATCGGCAACGACGGCTCGACCGGCTTCGGCGACTGCATCGAGCCCACCGACACGATCCACAAGCTCGGCCCGACGATCGCAGGACGCGGCAACCGCTATCTCGTGCAGTACGCCACCGCCCCGACCACGCTGGCACCCGGCAAGGTCGATTCGGTCAAGGGCCAGCGCATCAAGACCGCGCGTGTCGAGCTCGACGATCACGGCCTGCCGCGTGTCGTCGGGACGAAGGAGATCCACGCCACGAACCATCTCTTCCTGGTGCCGGGCAACACCGCCTACGACGCGTCGACCATGAGCCACTGGGCGATCACCTACTCTTCGGTGTCGACCGCGCACTACTACATCACGATCTGTGGCTACCAGGGCGCGCTGGTCGACCGCGAGGTCGCCTTCTTCCAGGGCGTCCTGCTGTCCCCCGGCGTCGGCGGCATCACGTTCGATCCCGCGCATGCCGAGTTCGTGCTGGCCTACCCGGTCGGCGGCACGCACGAGGACGTGATCGGCAGCATCTACGCCTACCCGACGGCCGTGCCGTGGCGAACGAGCGGCACCGGCTGCAGCAGTGCGGGCCTGTCCTGGAACGGGTTCGGCGAACCCGCGCAGCAGCAGCTGATCGGCAACGAGTTCACCTCGGTGCTGGTCACGGGGACCGCGAGCAACTCGCTGCATGCGCTCGCGGTCGCACTGACGCCCGCCGATACCGCGCTGACGCTGCCGGGCTTCGCGAGCGGCTGCCGCGCGCTGATCCCGCTCCAGGCACCGATCGTCGTCGGCCTGCGGCTCGGCGCCAACTGCGAGTGGCGGGTGTCGCTGCCCGAGGGCCTCGACCCCTGCACGCTGCACTTCCAGGACTTCCACACCGACGCGAACGGTCGGTTCCTGGCGACGCAGCGGCTCGAGGTGCCGGTCGTTCGCTGACAGAACGGCGCGCCGCCGGCGAAAGCGTGTCCGGTTCGGCGAGCGCGCGACGCTACCGGGGCCCCTGGCATCGCCAGGAGGCCATCATGATCCGACCCACTCCCGACGTTGCCGCGCGGTGCTCGCTGTCGCTGGCGATCTGCGCACTGCTCTCATTGCCCATCGTCGCGCAAGCTGCACCGGACGCCGCGCCCGCGCCCTCCGCCGCGCTGGCGCTCGAACGCACGCCGATCCACTCGGGCGAGGCCGACGGGGGCACGCCCTACGGCACCTGGGCAACCGGCGCGCGCTACAAGGTCGCGTTCGACGACGGCGCGACCGTGGTGCCGTACCTCGGCCGCACCTACCCGACGAATCAGACGTGGTGCTGGCACACCGTCTCGGCGAGGGTCGGGAGCCTCGAGTTGCGGAGCCGACCGCAGCCCGCGCGGACGCTCCAGGAGTACCGCGCCGAGTACGACCACGGCGCGATCGTCGAGGCCTACGACGTGCTGGCCGCAGGTCTCGAGCAGACGTTCGTGCTGGCGGCACGTCCGCCGGTGACCGGCGATCTGGTCATCACCGGGCGAACCGCCGGCGAACTGCGGGCCGCGTCGCGCGGACCCGAGCACGCGCCGATCGTGTTCCGCGACGCCGCGGGGGCCGCGATCCTGAGCTACGGCAGCGCGACCGCGATCGACGCCACCGGCAAGACCCACGCGATGACGACGGCGGTCGACGGCGAGCACGTCGTGCTGCGGCTGGATGGCGCGTGGCTCGCGGACGCGAGCTATCCGGTCGTCGTCGATCCGCTGATCGGTGTGTTCTACCAGACGTCGGGCTTCGATCTGATCGGCGACATCGACGTGATGCACATGGAGGGCGGCAACGGCCGCAACGTCTGGTTCGTCGAGCAGCGTTGGGCCTCGGCTGCCGACGGCGACCTCTGGCTGCGTCGGTTCGACAACGACGGCAACAACAGCCTGCTTTGCTTCGCCGACGTCACGACCTCGTGGTCGTCGATGACGCCGAGCCTCGGCAAGCACCAGCGCGGCGGCTACGCGCTGCTCGCGTTCGCCCGGCATCTGAGCAACGATCTG
>JAGQRB010000164.1 GCA_020425925.1 Planctomycetota bacterium | reverse complement strand
CGGTGTCAAGGGCTTCGACGAGCGCGTCGCGGCGCTGCTCGACACGGTGCGTGCGGATGTGTTCCCGCAGCACCTCGCCGCCACGGTCGCCGAGCAGGTCGACGGCTGGCTCACCAGCGGCCAGATCCCGGGGCTTTCGCCGGCGGGCGATGCGCTGGTGGAGCTCGTCGCCGCGCAGTTCGCCAACCGGCAGCTCGACCGCCGCTCCGATCCGGCCGGCGCGGGCGTCGCGGTGTTCACCGCGACGCAGCAGCGCGCGTTCGACTGGCTGCTGGCGCAGCAGAAGGACGGCGTCTTCTCGGTCAACTTCGGCGGCCAGATGTACCCCGACCCGAGCCTGACCGGCTTCGGGCTGCTGGCGCTGCAGACCAAACCGCGGGCGATGCGCAGCGACGGCGAGCAGAACGTCATCGAGAGCGGGCTGCGCTGGCTGTTGGCGCAGCAGCGCGACGACGGCACGTTCGGCGAGGACATGGCGAACTACACGACCTGCGTCGCCGTCGCGGCGCTGTCGCGCTGGGACGATCCGGCGGTGGCGCCGGCAATGCAGAAGGCGCAGAAGGCGATCCTCGCGTTCCAGCACCTCGAGAGCACCGGCTTTCGCCGCGGCGACCGCGACTACGGTTCGATCGGCTACGGCGACTCCCAGCGCGGCGACCTCAGCAACCTGCACTTCTCGATCGGCGCGCTGCGCGCGACCGGTCTGCCGGCCGACGACGAGGCCCTGCAGAAGGCGATCGTGTTCCTGCAGCGCACCCAGAACCTGAAGTCGGTGAACGACTTCAAGGGCCGCATCCCGGATCCGTCGAACGACAGCGAGCTGGTCACCGCGGTCTCCGGCAACGACGGCGGCGCGACCTACTACCCGGGCGACAGCAACGCTGGCTACGACGTGCAGCCCGACGGCTCGGTCGTCGCGCGCAGCTACGGCTCGATGACCTACGCGCTGCTCAAGGCCTACACGCTGCTGGGCCTGTCGGGTAGCGACCCGCGCGTGCAGGCGGCGGTCGACTGGATCCGCGACCACTGGAGCCTCGAAACCAACCCGGGCGCCGATCCGTCGCTCGGCGAGAAGGCGAAGTATCAGGGCGTGTTCTACGGCTACATGGTGCTGGCGCAGGCACTCGCCGCGGCCGGCATCGACGAGCTCGAGGTCGCCCAGGAAGGGGGCGCCCAGAAAGAGGTCGGCCAGAAGGCCGCAGCCGGCGATGCCGATGCCGCCGCGGCGACCGCTCGCATCGACTGGCGCCACGCGCTGCGGCAGCACCTCGAGCGCACGCAGCAGCAGGACGGCACCTGGGTCAACGACAAGAACGGTCGCTGGATGGAAGACCGACCGCTGCTCTGCACCTGCTACGCGCTGGTCGCGCTCGAGCTCTGCAACGGACATGGCCGGTGACCCTGCCGACGACGTGACGGCCGCCGGGTTCACGCTGCCGGCGGTGCCGGCGTGGTTCCGCTTCGCGACCGGCCGCGCGGTGCACGTCGGCGCGGTCGAGCCGGGCGGTCGCTTCTTCGACCTCGGTCCGCTCGATCCGCACGCGCTGCTGCAGCAGGGCGGGCTCATGGCCGAGGACCTCGCGGTGCGCATCGCGGCAGCCGCCGAGATGGCGCCGCCGGCGCGCGTGCTGCCGCCGCTGCCACACCCCGGCAAGATCCTCTGCCTCGCCAAGAACTACGTCGCACACGCGCGCGAGTTCGGCACCGAGGCGCCGAGCGAACCGATCTTCTTCGCCAAGCTGCCGGACACGCTGATCGGCCACGGCGACGAGGTCGTGATCCCGCACTGGCTCGAGACCCGCGTCGACCACGAGGCCGAGCTCGCGCTGATCCTCGGCTTCGCCGATCCCGAGCGGCGCGGTCGCAAGGATCTCGACGAAGCCGAGGCGCCGAGCTGCGTCGCCGGCTACACCCCGCTCAACGACGTCACCGCGCGCAAGCTCCAGGGTCAGGATCGCGAGCACAAGTATCCGTGGCTGCGCAGCAAGTCGATCGACACGTTCTGCCCGTTCGGGCCGTTCGTGGTGCCGGCCGACGCGATCGACGCCGGCGATCTCGCGGTCACGATGCGGGTCAACGGCGAGGTGCGGCAGCAGGCCCGCACCGGCGCGATGGTGTTCTCGATCGCGCAGGCGCTGGCGGCGATGTCGCGCGTCACGACGCTGCGGCCGGGTGATCTGGTCGCGATGGGCACGCCCGAAGGCGTCTCCGCGGTGCACGACGGCGACACCATGGAGGTCGAGGTCGAGAAGCTCGGTGTGCTGCGCAATCCGGTGCGCAAGGCGGCGCCGCGCTGAAGCCGTCGCGCGCGACGCTGGCGCTCGCGTCGGCGGCGGTCGCCGCGGCGGCGCTGGTGTTCGTGCTGACCTCGCTGCGGCCGGTGCCGTCCGAGGACGGTGTCTCGTATCTGTGGATGGCGAGCCGGTTCGCTGCCGGCGACTGGCAGGGCGCATTGTCGATGGTGTTCCCGCCGGGCTTTCCGCTGCTGGTTGCGCCGTTCGTCGCGCTCGGCCTCGCGCCCGAACGTGCCGCCGACCTCGTGAACGCATGCGCGTTCGGCGCGACGCTGCTGCCGCTCGCCGCGATCGCGCGTCGCCTCGCGCCGGGCACGCCGCAGGTCGGCCTCGTCGCCGCGGTGCTGTTTCTGTCCGGCTCGCTGCTCCTGCGCGTCGCCGCCGAGGTCTACAGCGAGCCGACGTTCCTGCTCTTGGTCGCATCCGGATTGCTCGCCGGCCAGCGCGGCCGGCTCTGGCTCGCCGGTGGGCTCGCCAGCGCGGCGTTCTGGATCCGACCCGAGGGCCTGCTGCTGGCGCTCGCGTTCACGTTCGCGGCGCCGCGCTCGGGCTGGCGCTCACTGCCCGGCGCACTGCTCGGCGTCGCCGCGCTCGCGGCACTGCGGTGGGGGGCGGGGCACGGTTTCGATCCGCTGCCGATCCTGGCGTTCCACGAGCAGCGCGACGATCTGCCGGGGCGCGGTGGGCTG
>JAGQRB010000163.1 GCA_020425925.1 Planctomycetota bacterium | reverse complement strand
CAGGCCGGCGACGAGGTCGCGAAGATGCGGGTGCGCTGGGACGACGGTGATCTCGAGGTGCTCGAGGTCGGATCGCGCGAGCTCGCCGAGTTCGAGCTCGAGCGCACGCTGACGCGCGGTGTCCATCGGCTCGGCGTCGCGTTCGTCAACGACTACTACGATCCGAAGTTTCCCGACCCGAAGCGGCGCGATCGCAACCTCTACGTCGACGCGGTGGCGGTGATCGGTCCGCTGGACGTGCGGCCCGTGCCGGTCGCCCAGCGCTGGGTGCACGACGCGGTGCCGTCGCGCGGTAGCGACGGCAGTCGATTGCGTGCATTCGCCGGCGCGCTGCTGCCGACGCTGTGGCGGCGGCCGGTCGCCGTCAGCGAAGCGCGCCGCCATGCCGCGGTCGGCGAGGCGATGCTCGCGGCCGGCGAGGACTTCACCGCGGCGCTGCGGGCGGTGCTGCAGGCGGCGCTGACCTCGCCGAACTTCCTGTTCCGCTGTGAGAACTCGACGCCCGGGCTCGCGCTCGCTTCGCGGCTGTCGTTCTTCCTCTGGGCCAGCGCGCCGGATGCGCGGCTGCTGCGCCTGGCCAAGGCCGGCAAGCTCGGCGATCGCGAGCGTCTGCGCGCCGAGACACGTCGCCTGCTCGCCGACCCGCGCGCCGACTCGCTCGCGACCGAGTTCGCGGCGCAGTGGCTCGAGCTCAGGAATCTCGCCGAGTTCACGCCCGATCCCGAGCGGTTCCCGGAGTTCGACGAGGCGCTGCGGCGATCGCTGCGCAGCGAGACCGAGCTGCTGTTCCGCGCGGTCCAACGCGAGGATCGCGACGTGCGCGAGCTGCTCGACTGCGACTTCACGTTCGTCGACGCGCGGCTCGCCGGGTTCTACGGCCTGCCGCGGCCAGACGACGCCGCCGACGATGCCGCGTTCGAACGCGTCGAGCTGCCGGCCGAGCTGCGCTTTCGCGGCGGTGCGCTCGGCCACGGGAGCATCCTCGCGTTGACCTCGAACCCGACGCGCACCTCGCCCGTGAAGCGTGGCAAATGGATCCTCGAGAACCTGCTCGGCGCACCGCCGCCGCCGCCGCCGCCCGGAGCCGGCGCACTCGCCAACGAGCAGGCCGTCGACAGCTCGAAGTCGTTCCGCGAGCAGCTCGCGATGCACCGCGAGGACAGCAAGTGCGCGGTCTGTCACGTGCGCATGGATGCGCTCGGTCTCGCGCTCGAACGCTTCGACGCGATCGGGCACTTCCGCGAGCGCGACAAGGACGGTGTGATCGACTGCAGCGGCGAGCTGCCCGGTGGCGCGGTGGTCGATGGTCTCGTCGGGCTGAAACACGTGCTCGCCGCCGATCCGGCGTTCGTGCGCACGCTGGCGCTGAAGCTGTTCGTCTACGGCGTCGGTCGCGCGCCGCGGCCGATCGACCGGCTCGTGCTCGATCACGAGGTCGATGCGCTGCTCGCCACCGGCAAGGTCACGATCGCCGACCTCGTGCTCACGATCGTCGACAGCGCCGCGTTCCGGGTCGTCGGCGGCGAAGGCGAAGGCGCCGGCGACGCGGGGCGCTGACGATGCCGCGGCTCGCGTTCGTGGTCACCGGCCGCGTGCAGGGCGTCGGCTTCCGCGCCAGCGCGCGCGACGCGGCGGCTCGGCTCGGGGTCGCGGGCTTCGTGCGCAATCGTGACGATGGCGCGGTCGAAGGCGAGGCCGAGGGTGACGAAGCGACGCTCGCGCAGTTCGTGGCGTGGCTGCGGCAGGGCCCGCCGTGGGGGCGGGTCGACGGTGTCGAGACGTGGCCGCTGCCGGATTGCGGCGGCGATGGGCCGTTCGCGGTGCGGCGGTGAGTGTGAGCCGCCGCAATGACACCTCGCCGTAGCACCGGAAGGTCGGGGCGCCACGCGCGCCGCCCCCGGTTGCGTGTTCCGACGGGTCATGATCTCCTGGCCGCATGCTTGCCCGTCTCGCCCTGCCGTTCGCCGCGCTGCTCGCGCCGGCGGCCACTCTCGCCGCCCAGGAGTCGCTGCGCGCCTTCGGCCAGCTCGCCTTCGACAGCACGCTCGCGGCCGCGACCGACTACGTCGCGATCGGCGCCGGCAGCGGCCACATGGCGGCGCTGCGGCAGGACGGCACGATCGTCGCCTGGGGCTGGAACGAACGCGGCCAGTGCGAGGTGCCGCCGCTGCCGGCGAACGTGACCTACGTCGAGCTCGCGGTCGGCGAGGAGCACAACCTCGCGCGGCGTTCGGACGGCAGCGCGGTGGCGTGGGGCCGCAACGACCGGGGCCAGTGCAACCTGCCGACGCTGCCGGCGGGGGTGACCTTCGTCGAGGTCGCGGCCGGCGGCGGCCACAGCCTCGCGCGCCGTTCGGATGGCGTCGTCGTCGCGTTCGGCGACAACTCCAGGGGCCAGACTACGGTGCCGGCGCTGCCCGCCGGCGTCACCTGCATCGGGCTCGCGGCCGGCGAGCAGCACAGCCTGCTGCTGCGTTCGGACGGCGACATCACCGCGTTCGGCGACAACACCTGGACGCAGCTCAACGTGCCGGCGCTGCCGGCCGGCGCGACCTACACCCAGATCGCGGCCGGCCTCTACCAGAGCGCCGCGATCCGATCGGACGGTGAGCTGCTGGTCTGGGGCGACAACGCGTTCCGCGTGCTCGACGTGCTGCCGCTGCCGGTCGGGCTGACCTACGTCGAAGTCTCGGCCGGACGCTTCCACACCAGCGCGCGACGCTCCGACGGCTCGGTCGTGGCGTGGGGCTACGACTACTATCACGAGGTCGAGGTGCCGGCGCCGCCGCCGGGCCTGGTCTACACCGCGGTCGCGGCCGGCACCTACCATTCGGCGGCGCTGCGTTCGGACGGCTCGGTCGCGGTCTGGGGCTACAACTACTACGGCCAGCTCAACGCCCCGCCGGTGCCGATCGGGGCGCGCGTCGTCGAGATCACCGCCGGCGGCGGCTATGGCCTCGTGCGATACTCGGACGGCACCGCCGCGAGCTTCGGCGACAACTTCGAGGGCCAGGCGCTGCTGCCGCCGTTGCCGCCGGGTCTCTCCTACACCCAGGTCGCGGCCGGCTTCGTGCACTCCGCGGCGCTGCGCTCGGACGGCTCGGCGGTGGCGTTCGGCTACAACTTCAGCGGCGTCGCCAACGTGCCGGCGCTACCGCCGGGGCTCACCTACGTCGAGATCCGCGCCGGCGGCGAACACACCGTCGCGCGGCGGTCGGACGGCTCGGTGGTGTCGTGGGGTTTCAACGGCTACGGCCAGAACAACGTCGTGCCGCTGCCGCCCGGCCTGGTCTACACCGCGCTGTCCGCCGGTGGCGAGCACACCGTCGCGCTGCGCTCCGACGGCAGCGTGGTGTGCTGGGGCCGCAACTTCGAGGGCCAGTGCAACGTGCCGGCGCTGCCGCCGGGCCTGCGCTATGTCGAGGTGTCGGCGGGCACCGGCCACAGCGTCGCGCGGCGCTCGGACGGCACGGTCGTGGCGTGGGGGCAGAACACGTTCGGCCAGTGCAACGTGACGCCGCTGCCGGCGAAGACAACCTATGTCTCGATCTCGGCCGGCGCCGCGCACACGGTTGCGCGCCGGTCCGACGGCGAGCTCGTCGCGTGGGGCAGCAACGCCGTGCACCAGAGCGCGGTGCCGCCACTGCCGCCCGGCAGCGGTTGGGTCGACGCGGTCGCGGGTTTCGTGTTCACGCTCGCCAAGGTCGGCGCACCGAGCCACTACGTGACCTTCGGACCGGGCTGTTCGGGCTCGCTGCCGGCGGCCGAGCTGCGCGCGCTCGACACGCCGCGCATCGGTCGGGTGCAGCGCGTGCGGGTCGACAACCTGCCGGCGAACGTCGCGCTGATGCTGACCGGCTTCAGCAACACGATGGGCTCGTCGGGGCCGCTACCGTTGTCGCTGGTCTCGTTCGGCATGCCGGGGTGCTTCGCGCGCGTGCGGTCGGACAGCGTCAGTCTGATCCTCGGTGCCGGCAACGTCGCCGAGTTCACGCTGACGTTGCCGAACGAGCTCGGGCTCGTCGGGCTGCCGTATTACCAGCAGGCGTTCGTGCCCGATCCGGGCTTCAACGCGCTCGGGGCGGTCAACTCCGACGCGGCCGAGGCGCTGGTCGGTCACTGACCGGTGGTGGCCGACGGGGAGGGGAGACCGCGGCTCAGCCAGCGCCTGCGCCGCGGGTTGCTGCTGTCGCCACCGCCGACGCGCCGGCCGTTGCTGTTCGGCGTCGCCGCGGCGCTGGTCGGTGCGGGCGTGCTCGCGTTCTCGAAGCCGCTGTTCGGGTTCGAGACCCGCTGGTTCGAGTGGGGGATCGGCGCGCTGGTCGGTTTCGCGGTGACTGGGGGCGGTGGCTACGGCGGGAGGCTCGCGCTCGCCACCGCGCTGCTGACCGGGGTCGCGGTGTTCGCTGGGCGTACCGCGGCGTACCGCGGCGGCGTCGACGCGCAGGTCGCGCGTTTCACGGCGGGTCTGGATCACCGCGACTACGAGGTGGCCCTCGAGCTCGCCGCCGAGTGGCGCGCGCTCGGTGATCGGCCGACCGATGCCGAGGTGGTCGATTTCGCGGCGGCGAACGGCTACCCGGTCGACGACGCCGCCGCATTCCGGCGCGACGTCGTGCCGACGATCGAGCTGCTCGCGGCCGGCAACCCGTCGTTCGAGCAGTGGCGAGCCGCGGTGCAGCAGGCGAGCGCCGCGACCGCGCCGTTCGCGGGCTGGATCACGCTGCGCACGCTCGGCCTCGAGCTGGTGTTCTTCGCGCTCGGCGTCGGCACCGCGTTCGCGATCGTCTCGCGCCGCACGACGGTGCTGATCGTCGCGGCCGCGGATCGGCGTCAGCGACTCGGGGCGGTAGAGTGACTGCGTGCTCGACGCCCTGCTGACATCGCTCGTCGCGATCGCCGCCGTGCTGCCGCTATGGGCATTGTGCCGTCGCGCCCGCGGTGGGTTGGCGTTCGCGTCGGTCGCGACCCTCGCCGCGCTCACGGTCGCCGCGCTGTCGTTCACCGCGCCGCCGCCGAACGCGCTGCCGACTGCGTCGCGGCCCGAGCTCGAGAACGGCCAGGGCTACGTCGGCTCGGCGGCGTGCCGCTCGTGCCATCCGGGCGAGCACGCCTCGTGGCACGCGTCGTTCCATCGCACGATGACGCAGGTCGCGACCCGCGCCGTGATCGCCGACGAGTTCGAACGGCGCGAGCTCGACTGGTTCGGCAGCCCGCTCGTGCTCGAGTGGCGCGGCGACCGGCTCTGGGTCGAGTTCGACCGCCGCGGCCGCGATCCGCGCCACGTCGAACGGCCGGTCGAGCAGACCACCGGCAGCCATCACCTGCAGGTGCTGTGGTACTCGACTGGCAACCAGCGCGAGCTCGCGCCGGTGCCGCTCTGCTTCGAGCTCGAGCAGCGCATCTGGCTGCCGCTGACGAGCGTGTTCGTGCTGCCGCCGGAGTTCCGCGATCCGCCCGAGCCCGGGGCGTGGAACACCAACTGCCACATGTGCCACGCGACCAACGTGCGGCCGCGCGTCGACATCGGCCGTTGCGACACGCAGGTGACCGAGCTCGGCATCGCCTGCGAGGCGTGTCACGGGCCCGGCCGCGACCACGTCGCGGCCAACAAGAACCCGCTGCGGCGCTACGCGCAGAAGCTCGCCGTCGGCGGCGACGACACGATCGTGCAGCCGGGTCGCCTCGACAGCGCGCGGTCGGCCGAGGTCTGCGGCCAGTGCCACTCGGTGAACATCCTCCAGCAGGAGCACTTCGACTCGTGGCGCGAGGAGGGTCTGCGCTATCGGCCCGGCGACCAGCTGCGCGCGACCAACCTCGTGATCGACCAGAACGCGCGCGGTGCCGCGGAGCTGCGGCGCACGCTGGCGCACAACCCGCACTTCTTCGAGAGCTCGTTCTGGTCCGACGGGCAGGTCCGCGTCTCGGGTCGCGAGTACAACGGCCTCGTGATGTCGCCGTGTTACACCCACGCCGACGCCGAGCGGCGGCTGCAGTGCACCTCGTGCCACGCGCTGCATCGCGACGACGACCCGGCGGCATGGCGCGACGACCAGCTGCGGCCCGGCATGCGCGGCAACGTCGCCTGCACGCAGTGCCACGAGCAGTTCACTGCGGACGCGGCGTTGACCGCGCACACCCACCATCCGGCCGCTTCGAGCGGCAGCGTCTGCTACAACTGCCACATGAACCCGACGACGTTCGGGCTCATGAAGGCCGAGCGCAACCACACGATCAGCTCGCCGAACGTGCAGTCGGAGCTCGCGACCGGTCGGCCGAACGCGTGTTCGCAGTGCCACCTCGATCGCACGTCGCTGTGGGCCGCCGAGCAGCTCGAGGCGAAGTGGGGGATCGCGCCGCCGGCGCTCGACCCCGCGACCGACCGCGACCGGCGCGAAATCGCGGCGTCGGTGCGCTGGCTGCTCAGCGGCGATGCCGGGCAGCGCGCGCTCGCGGCGTGGAGCATGGGCTGGCAGCCGGCGCAGGACACCGCCGGCCGCGACTGGCTGGCACCGTACCTCGCGCGCCTGCTCGACGACCCGTACTACGTCGTGCGTTTCAATGCCGCACGTTCGCTGCGCACGCTCGGGTTCGCCGCGGATCTCGAGAGCTACGAGTTCCTCGCCGAACCGGCTGCGGCGCGCCGCTTCGGCGAACTGGTGCACTCGTCGTGGCGGTCGGGCTACCGCGGCGGCGATCGACCGGCGCTGCTGCTCGGCAGCAGCGGCACCGTGGCGCCCGACTTCGCGCGGCTGTTCGCGCAGCGCGACGACCGTCCGATCTACCTCGCCGAGTAGCGGCCTACTCGAGCTCGAAGACCTTCCACCAGAGCTCACGGCCGATGCGTGCGCCGAACTCGATCGCCTTGCCGTCGGCGCGCCAGCGCAGATTGCCGACCTCGTCGCAACCCTCGGAACGGCGATCGCCGACCATCACGTACCAGCGGCCGTTCGCACGTTGCGCGTAGGCGAGCTCGCCGTTCGGCCCGAAGGTAGGAAAGCGGGCGCCCTCGACGCCCTCGACGACGACCTCGGGCGCGTCCTTGCCCTTCCTGGTGTGCAGCGACCAGTAGCCGCCTTCCGCCGCGCCAGCGCCCAGCAACCGGGTGTATTCCTCGACCTTGCCGCCGGCGTTGGTCGTGAACGCGATCGTCTTGCCGTCGGGCGCGAACGCGACCTCGCCGACGAAGTCGTAGTCCGCCGCCGGCTTCTTGTCGCCGTCGAGTGCGAGGCCCATCTTGCCGTCCTTGACGAACTTGTAGGCGAAGGCCTTGCCCTTCGGCGCGAACGTGACGGCGCCGGCACCGTCGGTGTCGTCGCCGTACTCGTCGCCGTCGACGACGACGCGGAGCTTGCCGGGTGTCGTCCCCGGCGGCGCCGGCATGCCCGGCGGCACCGATGGCCCGCCGAGGACCACGGTCGCCGCCGTGCGTTTGCCGTCCGGTGAGATCGCGACGTCCTCGATCATCGGGTAGCCACGTTTGGCGACGCTCTCCTTCTTGGTCGTCGCGGTGATCACGAAGTAGCTGCCGCCGCGGCGGGCGACGGTCGCCGCGGTCTTGCCGTCGGCGGCGAACAGCGGATCGACCGGCGTCGTGCCGTCGAACTTCTTGCCCTTGCGTTTGCCGACCCAGAACTCGCAGTCGGTCTGCTCGTAGAAGCCGTCGGACTGGATCTTCGCGTCCGGCTCGACCCAGAACGCGGCGACGCCGTCGTGATCGACCGCGACGGAGCTGACCCAGGCGAAGCCCTTGCCCTTCTCGCCGTCGACGATCGCCCACCACTCCTCCTCGGTCGCGCTCTTGCGGACGCCGGCTCGGAACGCGTAGTGCTTCGCATCGGCGTCGGTGACCGGCTGGTGCAGATAGTCGAACGTTCCGATCTCGGTGTCGCCGGCGAACGCGACCGACTTGCCGCCGCGGAACCCGCCGTAGGCGACGAAGCTGCCGCCCTCGCCGAATGCGAACCGCGTGTGATCGGTATAGCTGCGACCGTCGGGGCCGTTCTCGGTGCGGGACAGCTCGATGTCGTCGGGGATCGTCGCGAGCTTGCGCTCGCCGGCCTTCGGGTCCGCCTGCGCGAACAGCGGCGCCGCCGCCAGAACGGACAGCGCGAGTCTGGGCAACGTCATCTCCCGACTCTAGCCTCTCTGGCGATGGCCGTGTGCACCGAGCAAGAGATCCGGGCGTTTCGCCGGCGCCACCTGCGCTTCGGCTGGCTCACGCTGCTGCTGTTCGCGGCGCTCGGCGCGGTGCTCGAGAGCCTGCACGGCTTCAAGGTCGACTGGTATCTCGCGGTCGGCAACGAGACCCGCCGGCTGATGTGGCGCCTGGCACACGCGCACGGCACCTTCCTCGCGCTGGTGCACATCGCGTTCGCGCTGACGCTGCCCTACGCGAGGCGCAGCTCGCCGCGGCTGGCCTCCGCCTGCCTGATCGGCGCCAGCATCGCGCTGCCGCTCGGGTTCTGGCTGGGCGGCTTCGACATCCGCGGCGGCGATCCCGGCGTCGGCATCCTGGCCGTGCCGCTCGGCGTGCTGCTGCTGCTCGCAGCGGCGTTGCGGGTGTTCACCGCGATCGATCGCGACTCAGACGGAGCTGGCTGAGCGCGCTTCGGCGCCCGCGCCGGCCTGCTGCTTCGCCTCGGCCTCGGCCCGCTCGCGCCGCTTCGCCGCCGCGGCCGCGATCTTCTCCGACAGCGCCGGCAGCTCGGTCCAGTGCCGGCCCGGGAAGTCGTGGTGCTCGAGGTGGTAGCCGATGTTGAACATCGTGTAGTTGAAGAACGGCAGCGGGATGTTCATCGAGTGCGGGTGCGACCGGTCGTGCACCCACGGCTCGCACCCCGCGTGCTGGATGTACATCCCGCGGCCCATCGTGATGCTGTTGCCGCACCAGTGCGGCAGCAACCACAGCCCGAGGCCCATGATCGGGTCGATCACGAACGGGATCGAATAGACCACGACGAACCAGAACAGCTCGGTGTACGCCGTCTTGCGATCGAAGCGGCCGGCGCCGATCTCGCGCGGGAAGTTCGCGAGGCTGCGCCACGGCCACAGCCGCATCTGGTAGCGCAGGCAGCTCTCGAACTCGCCGTCGGGCTTGCGCTGGCGCACGGTCCAGTCCGGCCACTCGCCCTCGGCCATCAGGCGGCCGTGATGCACGTTGACGTGATAGTAGGCCCACCACTTCGACGGCCAGCCGTTGAATGGCGTCCAGATGCGCTCGAACCAGCGGTTCGCCCACTTCGCCCGGAAGATCGGGCGGTGGGTGTGGTTGTGGTAGCCGAGGCCGATGTCGATGCCGCTGACCCAGCCGAGCAGCGGCGCGGCGAACAGTACGAACACGATCTTCGCCGGCACGCTCTCGAGGCCGGCGACCTCGGGATGCAGCCAGAGCCAGAACGCCAGCACGAAGGCCGCCATCACGAACAGGTGGAAGACGACACAGTGCCAGTCTTCGGCCCGGACCAGGATGCGTGAGTTGCTCGCCGCCACTTCGGAACGTCCCGCCTAGACCTTCGTCTGCAGGTACCACCAGCCGGCGACCGCAGCGGCGAACCCGTACGGGCCGATCAGCGGCGTCAGGGCGAGCAGCACGACCGCCATGATCGGCAGCAGCGAGCGCAGCACGAAGCGCTTGAGGGTCAGCTCCGGATTGCGCGGAGTCGGGTTCGATTCGGTCATGGCGGGGTCGCGAGGTGGGGCCGCAGCGGCGCGGCCCCGGGCAAGCATACTCCCTGCGCGGCTGGCGCGGTCAACCCCGTATCGGGCCCGGCGCGATGGGGCGTTCGGCCCATGACGCCGTGGCGGCCCTCAGTCCTTGCGCAGATTGAGCTTCTGGAACTGCGCCGCGAGCGGATTCACCGGCTCGCTGCCGGTCGAGGTCGTGGCCGATCGGCTCGGCGAGCCGGCACCCGGACGCGACCGCGAATCGCCGCGCTGGGGCGGCCGGCCGCCGCGCTGGCCGTCGCCACGCTGCTGGCCATGGCGCGGGCCGCCGCGTTGATCGCCGTCGCGGGCGGCGCGTTCGTGCAGCTTCATCGTCAGCGCGATCCGCCGCCGCGGCACGTCGATGCTGAGGACCTTGACCTTGACCACCTGGCCGGCCTTGACGATGTCGCGCGGGTCCTCGACGAAGCGGTCGGCGAGCTGGCTGATGTGCACGAGTCCGTCCTGGTGCACGCCGATGTCGACGAACGCGCCGAACGCGGTGACGTTCGAGACCACGCCCTCCAGCACCATGTCGACCGCCAGGTCGCCGATGTCCTGGACGCCGTCCTGGAACACCGCGGTCACGAACTCGGGACGCGGGTCGCGCCCCGGCTTCTCGAGCTCGGCGAGGATGTCGGTGACGGTCGGCACGCCGAAGCGCTCGTCGACGAACTCCTCGGGCCGCAGCGCGCGCAGGACCTCCGTCTTGCCGAGCACCTCGTCGAGCGGTTGGCCGACCTTCGCGAGGATGCGCTCCACTACCGGGTAGGCCTCGGGGTGCACGGCGCTGCGATCGAGCGGGTTCTCGCCGCCCTGGATGCGCAGGAAGCCGGCGCACTGCTCGAATGCCTTCGGGCCGAGCCGGCTGACCTTCAGCAGCTCGCGGCGCGACAGGAACGGCCCGTTCTGGTCGCGGTGGCTGACGATGTTGTTGGCGAGCGTCGTCGACAGGCCGGCGACGCGGCCGAGCAGGGCGGCGCTGGCGGTGTTGAGGTCGACGCCGACATGGTTCACGCAGTCCTCGACCACCGCGTCGAGGCTGCGCTGCAGCCGGGTCTGGTTGACGTCGTGCTGGTACTGGCCGACGCCGATCGCCTTCGGGTCGATCTTCACGAGCTCGGCGAGCGGATCCTGCAGGCGGCGCGCGATCGACGCGGCGCCGCGCAGCGTCACGTCGACGTCGGGGAACTCCTTGCTGGCGAGCTCGCTCGCGGAGTAGACCGATGCGCCGGCCTCGCTGACCACGAGCTTCTGCATGCGCAGATCGGGCAGCTGCCGGATCAGCTCGGTCGCGAGCTTGTCGGTCTCGCGCGAGGCGGTGCCGTTGCCGATCGCCACCAGCTCGACAGCGTGCTTCTTGCACAGCCGGCCGAGCGTCGACAGCGCGCCGTCCCAGTCGCTGCGCGGCACGTGCGGGTAGACGGTGGCGGTGTCGAGCAGCTTGCCGGTGCGGTCGACGATTGCGACCTTGCAGCCGGTGCGCAGCCCGGGATCGAGCCCGAGGATCACCTTCGGGCCGGCCGGCGCGGCGAGCAGCAGGTCGCGCAGGTTGCCGGCGAACACCGTGATCGCGTCGGCCTCGGCGCGCTCGCGCAGCGTCGAGAACAGATCGCTCTCGAGGTGCGACGCGATCCGCGCCTTGAATGCGATGCGGGCGGTGTCGGCGAGCCAGCGATCCGCCGGTCGGCCGTGCTCGGCGATGCCGAAGCGCGTCATGACGAACAGCTGGCCGCGGCCGGTCGGATCCTCCGAGAGCGCCGCGACACCGGGGTCGTCGTCGATCGCGACACCGACGCAGGCGTCGAGGAAACCCTCCTTCCTGGCGCGGAAGATCGCCAGCGCGCGGTGGCTCGGCATCTGCGCCAGCGGCTCGTCGTGCGTGAAGTAGTCGCGGTAGCGCTGCGCCTCGGGGTCCTCGGCCTTGTCCTTGGCGACGCGCGCGACGACGCGACCTTCGTTCGTGATCCAGGACCGCACCTCGCCGAGCAGCGTCGCGTCCTCGGCGAAGTCCTCGGCCAGGATGAAGCGCGCGCCGGCTAGCGCCGCTTCGGCGTCGGCGACGTCCTTGTCGGGGTTCACGAAGCCGGCCGCGAGCGCCAGCGGATCCTGGTTCGGGTCGGCGAGCAGCGTCGCGGCCAGCGGCTCGAGCCCGGCCTCGCGCGCGATCATCGCCTTGGTGCGGCGCTTCTGGCGGTAGGGCAGGTAGAGATCCTCGAGCACCTGCTTGGTGTCCGCGCCCTCGATCGCCTGGCGCAGCTCCGGCGTCAGCTTGCCCTGCTCCTCGATGCTCGCGAGGATCGTGGCGCGGCGCTCGTCGAGCTCGCGCAGATAGCCGAGGCGTTCCTCGAGCTTGCGCAGCTGGCTGTCGTCGAGGCCGCCCGTGACTTCCTTGCGGTAGCGGGAGATGAACGGCACCGTCGAGCCCTCGTCGAGCAGCCGGACGGTGGCCTCGACCTGTTCGGGCCGGACCGAGAGTTCGCGCGCGATGCGCTGGATCGTGGCAGTCACGCCGGCAACGTAGCGCGGCGGCGCCGCGGCGCTACTTCTTCGGCTGTTGGAAGATGTGCACCGCCATGCTGTGCACGGCCTCGGCGGCTTCCATGATCGCCTCGGGCAGCGTCGGGTGCGCGTGGATCGTCGCCGTGAGATCGCCGATCGTCGCGCCCATCTCGATCGCGAGCGCCGCCTCGGCGACGAGCTCCGTGACCTCGGGTCCGATCATGTGCACGCCGAGCACCTTGTCGGTCTGCTTGTCGGCGATGACCTTGACCCAGCCCTCGGTCTCGTTGAGCGACATCGCGCGGCCGCTGGCGCCGAACGGGAACTTGCCTTCGATCGGCTCGAAGCCGGCCGCCTTGGCCTCGTCCGCCGACAGGCCGACCGACGCGATCTCGGGATCGGTGAAGATCACCGCCGGGATGCAGGCGGGGTCGTAGGCCGCGCCCTTCTCGCCGGCGATCGCGGCCGCCGCGACCAGGCCCTCGTGCGAGCCCTTGTGCGCCAGCATGGGCTGGCCGGCGACATCGCCGATCGCCCAGATGCCTTCGACCGCGGTCTGGCGGCGATGGTCGACCGCGACGAAGCCGCGCTGGTCGACCTCGACGCCGATCGCCTCGAGGCCGATGCCCTTGCCGTTCGGCGTGCGGCCGACGCAGGAGAGGATCACGTCGGTCTCGAACTTCTGCTCCTTGCCGTCGACCTCGGCGGTCACGACGAGGCCGTTCTTCGACTTCGCGTAGCTCTTCGCCTTGGTCTTCAGGTTGACGTCGATCTTCTTCTTCTTGAGCGAGCGGCCCATCTCCTTGCTGAGGTCGGCCTCCATGCCGGGCAGCACGCGGTCCATGAACTCGAGCACGGTGATCTCGGTGCCGAGCTTGTGGTAGACCAGGCCGAGCTCGAGGCCGATGTAGCCGCCGCCGATCACGATCATGCGCTTCGGCAGCTTCTTGGGCGCGAGCGCGTCGGTCGACGACCAGACCTTGTCGCCGTCGAAGTCGAAGCCCGGCACCGCGATCGGCGTGCTGCCCGTCGCGATCACGATGTTCCTGGTCTCGAGCGTCTCTTCGCCCTTCTTCGACTTGACCACGACCTTGTTGCGCGCGGTCACCTGGGCGTCGCCCATGAACGTCGCGATCTTGTGGTTCTTGAGCAGGCCGCCGACGCCGGAGGTGAGCTTCTCGACGATGCCGGCCTTCCACGCGACGAGCTTGTCGACGTCGAGGCCTTCGACCTTGGCGCGGATGCCCATGAGGTCGGCGTGTTTGATCTTGTCGACCAGCTTCGCGGCCGCGATCAGCGCCTTGCTCGGGATGCAGCCGACGTTGAGGCAGACGCCGCCGAGGTTCTCACGCTCGACGACCGCGGTCTTGAGGCCGAGTTGGGCGCAGCGGATCGCACAGACGTAGCCGGCCGGGCCGGCTCCGATGACAACGACATCGTAGGTCATGATCAGGGGCGAACAGGATAGTCCCGGCGCCGGCGCTTTCCAGGCGGCTCACTGCAGCCGGAACGTCTTCTCCAGCAGCGCGCGGAAGCGGCGTATCTCGTCGGTGACACCGTCCGCTTCGTCGGGGAAGTCCTGCAGCGAGATGACGACGGGGCGACCCGCGGCCTGGACGCCGATCGTGAGCCACGACTCGACGAGGTCCTCGGACTCGACGCTCGCGCGCCAGGCCGGGACCTGCCGATCGCCGAGGGTCACCGTCGTCTTCTCGGGTTCCGGCGCGTCGTCGGTCGAGCTCGCGAGTATCTCCCGCAGGACGATCGGCGCGAGGTCTTCGGCTTCGCCCTCTGCCAGGCGCTGGACGAGCGCGATGCAGGACTTGCCCTCGAGCGACCACGAGTCGACGCCGTCCTCGGAATGGAAGTCCCACAGCATGCCGCGCTCGAACTCGAAGCGGATGCCGGCCTCGGCGAAGACGCGGGTGTCCTTCAGCCCGACGCGAAGCGTCAGCTTCTTGCCGCCCGCGGTGACCTCGAGCTCTCGGCCCGCTTCGCCGTCGTAGGTGCGGCCGTCGAGCTCGATCGTGAGCCGCAGCGGCGGCTCGTCGGACGGCGGTCGAGTGATGGGGCCGGGCGGGGTGGCGGCGGCCGCGAGCGCGGCGAGGGCGCAGAGCTGTCGGATCATCCGCGCATTCTTCGCCGGTACCTCTCGTCAGTCGAGGATCACGGTCACGGTCAGCGCCGAGAACGCCTGCGTCGACTCGTCGAACGTGCCGAACGCGGCGATGCGGAACACCGGCGTCGTCGCGGCCCGGGTCAGCAGCGAGGCGCGGAACGTGTCGAACGACAGGTTCAGCTCGGTGGCGCCGCTCTCGATGATGCGGTAGACGCCGATGCCGGCGAGCTTCTGGATCGTCGGAGCGGGCGTGCTGCTGAGGTTGACGAGGCCGAAGCCGTCCGCGACCGTGCGGATCGTCGCGGTGTCGACGTTCAGCTCGATCTTCGTCGACGCCGAGCTCTGCGACACCGCGGCGGTGGTCGGGGTGAGCCACTGGCAGAACATCAGCCGCGCCGTCGTGCTGCGGTTCACGAGCGAGACCCCGGTCGCATCGTCACCGCTGGCGCCGACGCCGCTGATCCAGCCCTCGACGCGCAGCTTCGAACCCATGATCACACCCGAGGTCGAGATGCCGGTGACGTCGACGGTGAACGCGTCGGGATCGGCCTGCACCTGGCCCGAGACGTCGAAGTCGAACTCCGCGACGTCGCGCAGGTCGAACCGCACGAGGTCGAGCGAGACCGAGTCGCCGCTCGGCACCGCGTTGGCCACGCCGAAGATCGCGGTCGGCAGCAGGCGCGCGACGCCGGTCGCCGCGGTGGCGTCGAGCGTCGTGCCGCTGATGTCGCCGAAGATCCAGACCAGCTGACCGACGTTGATCGCGTCGGTGTCGAGCGAATTGCCGCTGCCGCGGCGCAGCACCTTGGTGTCGGCGTGCGACACGTTCACGGTGTGCTGGGTATTGAAGTGGCGTGTCAACGTGCCGACGTCGAGCGAGCGCCCGGTCACCGTCAACGTCGCGTCCGCGCCGGCGCCGCCGCTGCGCGCGGTGACGTGGCCGATCACCCAGTCCTGGCCGTTGCCGGGCACGCCGGCGCCGGTCTCGACCGCGACCGCATTGAGCGGCGACAGGTTCGCCGTGAAGCTGCCTTGTACGAACAGGTACTGCCCGATGTAGCCCGGCAGCATCCCGAGGCTCGGCGCGCCGATGCCGTTCTGGCCGTCGAGCTGGAACACGGTCGTCGTGTTGGTCTGCACCGTGAACGTGCCGAGCACGCTGTTGTCGAGCGCACGGCGCTCGAGCACGAACGTGCGGTTGTTCAGGTTGACGCTCTGCAGGATGCCCCTGGTCGCGATCGGCTTCGGATTGCTCGGGTCGAGTTCGGCGTTAAGCACCGGCGTGAAGGTCACGATGTTGTTGACGCCATCGACCGCGATGCTCTGGCCGAGGTCGAGGTCGAGCACGAACAGGTTGTGGCGCAGCGCGCCGACGACCGGCCGCGCGCCGGCCGCGAAGTCGAGCACGACCTGGATCGAGCCGGTGATCGGGTTGCCGAACTGGTTCTGCACGGTCGCCGCGGTCGACTGGCCGGCGATCAGCACTTCGGCGTTGCTGAAGTCGAGGTCCATCGTCAGCCGGGTGTAGACCCCGGCGTCGAGCGTGAGCCCGGCAATCAGCTCGCCGAGCGCGTCGAGCTCGACGAAGTCGATGCGGGTCGCCTTCGGCACGGCGCTGACCGTGTTGCCGTTGAGCTTCGTCAGCGTGATGTTGCTGACGTCGACCGCGAACTGCGTGAGCTCGTCCGAGGTCTCGTCCTGGGTCAGCACGAAGCTGACCTCGCCGGTCCGGGCGGTATCGGTGCTGCCGCTGCTGCAGGCGGCGGCGAGCAGGACGAGGGCCGAAGCGAGATGGATGCGCATGTCGTGTCTTGGGTCAGAGAAGCGGTGCGGGGACAGAGCGCGTGTCGGTCCGGTGTGTTGCGGGCGAGACACCCGGGTCGCAGGCGCGGTCGCCGTTCTCCCGCTGCTATCGGCCGTCGGGGCCCGACGGCGCGAGCCGATGTCGCGTCCCGAATCGGGCCGGGCTCAGCGCCCGTCGCGTGCGGCCAGCGCTTGTCGTGCCGCTTCGGCAACTTCCGGGCGGTCGTCCTGGGCGGCGTCGCGGAGATCCGCGGCGCTGGCGCCGGCGCCCCAGCGCGCGATCGCGCGAGCCAGCAGTGCGGCGCGCGGGATCTCGCCGCCGACCGCGTTCCGGCGGCTGTGGTCGGGCGCAGCCAGCGCGGCGTGCAGCAGTGTGCCGTGGCGGTCGGGAAGCTGCTCGGTCGCGAGCAGTGCGAGCGCGGCGTCGGCGCCGATCTCGGCCTGGTAGTCGGTCGGGAAGTCGGCGGTGCCGTTGCGCCCGTAGCGGAACTTGCTCTTCGCCGGGTGATCGGCGGTCACCGCCTGCCAGAGCTGCGTCTCGAGTTCGGCATCGGCCGCGGCGGCGACGCGGTCCGGGTGCGCCGCGAGCCGGGCGGCCGCCGCGAGCCGCAGCGCCGAGTTGTCGTCGGTCAGGAACCCCCGCAGCTCGCCCGGCGACTGCGATGCGCCGATCGCGAGGCAGCCGTAGGCGCGTTTCCACGCCTCCGTCGGCGACGTGCCGCCCGAGTGCGACGAGAACGACGGCCCGGCCCAGCGCTCGCCGCTGGTCGCGAGCGCGTCGCAGAGCATCGCGCGTTCGGCCTCGGGACGGGCGATCCCGAGTCGCGCGAGCCATGCGACGACGCGGTCGGGGCAGTCGTGGAACTCGGTGCGGAACCGTTCGACGAGCAGCGGGAACGCGGCGTCGGGCTCGGCCGCGATCGCGCGCTCGGCGGCCGCTACGACGTCCGAGACGGGCTCCCCGTCGGAGAGCGGGACACCAGGCGCGATTCGCTGGCGCCGTGGGCGTTCTCCGGATTCCATAGCCAGGTGGATCTCGGCTCCCT
>JAGQRB010000162.1 GCA_020425925.1 Planctomycetota bacterium | reverse complement strand
TGGCTCCCGTCCGGACGTGCACGTGATCCCAGATCGCGGTGCCGACACCGATCGCGACCTCGGCCTCGACCAGGGCGGTGGGGTGGATACGGGTCGCGGCGGCGTCCGACATGGTGGCGCGACGATACGGCCGGCGGCGCGACGAGTCGCGTGGTCAGGGCGCGATCGCGAGCCAGCGCTCGGCGCGCTGCGACTCGTAGGCCCGCTCGATCACGGTGACCGACGCCAGCGCATCGTCGTCACCGATGATGCCGGCACGTTCGCCGCGCACGACCGCCGCGAAATCGTCGAGCTGCGCCGCGAACGCCGCGACCTTGTCGTAGCCGTGACCGAAGACCCGCCATTCGGCGTCGCCGACGCGCTGGCAGCGCGATTCCTGCCAGCCGATCTCGATCGTGCCGGCGGTGCCGTGGATCCGGACGTAGGCCGGCGTCGCCTTGTGCACGCTCCACGACAGGTCGATCGATCCGAGCGCGCCACTCTGGCTCTCGAACAGGAGCCGCGCGGTGTCCTCGACGGCGATCGCTTGCGCGACGCGGCCGAACCAGGCCTGCACGCGCGCGATCGGGCCGAGCAGGAAGCGCGCGACGTCGACCGAGTGGCAGCCGTTGTCGATCAGCACACCGCCACCGCTGCGGGCGCGCACCGCGTTCCATCGTCGCGTCATGTCGACGTGCGAGCAGAACACGTTCTCGTAGAGCACGATGTCGCCGCAGAAACCGGCGTCGAGCAGCCGCCGGGCCGCCAGCACGTCGGTCGAGTAGCGGAACTTGCTGCCCATCATCAGGCGGCGGTCGGCGGAGCGCGCGGCCGCCAGCATGCGTTCCGCTGCCGCCGGCGTCGGCGCCAGCGGCTTCTCGCAGAGCACGTGCACGCCGTGCTCGAGCAGGTGGCGGGCGAGCGGTTCGTGGGTGTCGGGCGGGGTCAGGAGCAGCGCTGCGCGCAGTGCCGGGCCGGTCGCGAGCAGCGCCGGCACCGACTCGAACGCCGCTACCTCGAGTTCAGCCGCCAGCCGCGCACGCGCTTCGGCGTCCGGATCGACGACCGCGACGAGCGTGAGGGTCTCGGTCCGGGCGAGCGCCGCGACGTAGGCCCGGCTGATCTGGCCGCAACCGACGAGCGCGGTCGGGATCGCGTCGAGCGCGGGCTCAGGCAACTGTGTTGGCCTCGACCGCGCTGCGGATCACGGCGGCGATGTGCGCGGTGTGCTCGGCGGTGTAGTTCTCGTTGATTGGTAGCACCACGACATCGTCGAGGCCCTGCACCGCCCCGGGATAGTCGGCGCGCGCGAACGGCGGCATCGGGCCCTCGCGGCGCGGGTTGTGCTGCAGCGGCAGCCACGTCACCGGCGACTTCGACCAGTCACGGAACAGCTCGCATTCGAACGCCGGCTTCTGGATGTAGCGCGGCACGCAGGCGACGCCGGCAGCGCGCATCGCCGAGCCGAGCCGGGCAGCCCCGCCCGGCACGACGCCGGTGTCGACGTGGAACGCGAACTTCCACCAGGCGTGGCGGCTGCCGGGGCCGTCGCCCGGCAGCGTCAGCCCGGGCACGTCGGCGAGGTGCTCGCGCAGC
>JAGQRB010000161.1 GCA_020425925.1 Planctomycetota bacterium | reverse complement strand
TCGCCGATCTCGTCGAGGAACAGCGTGCCGCGGTCGGACTGCTCGAACGCGCCCGGGCGGGCCGTGACCGCGCCGGTGAACGCGCCTTTCTCGTGGCCGAACAGCTCGCTCTCGGCGAGATCGGCCGGGATCGCGGCGCAGTTGATCGCGACGAACGGCTGGCGGTGCCGCTGGCTGCTGTTGTGCAGCTGACGGGCGACGAGCTCCTTGCCGGTGCCGTTCTCGCCGGTGATCAGCACCGGCACGTCGGTCGGCGCGACCTTGTCGATCATCGCGCGCACCTGGGTCATCGCCTCGCTGTCGCCGAGCAGCTGGCGATCGGTCGCGAGCGCCCGCCGCAGCTCGGTGTTCTCGTGCTCGAGGCGGGCGTGGCCGAGGGCATTGACGATCGACAGCAGCACGCGATCGGTCGCGAACGGCTTCTGCAGGAAATCGTAGGCCCCCTTGCGGACCGCGAGCACCGCGGTGTCGAGGTCGCCGTGGCCCGAGATCATCACCACCGGCAGGTGGGGGCGATCGGCCTTGAGGCGGCCGAGCACCTCGAGGCCGTCGAGCCCGGGCAGCTTGACATCGAGCAGCACGAGGTCGATGTCGGCGCGTTCGGCGAGCCGGTCGAGGCACTCCGGGCCGCTGCCGGCCTCGCAGGTGGCGTAGCCGTCGTAGTCGAGGGCGAACGCGAGCTCCTCGCGGACCGCGCGGTGGTCGTCGACGATCAGGATCGTGGCTTTCGGGGCCATGGCCGGCACGGTAGCGCAACCGCCCGGGCGGTGCGCGCGGCCATTTCGCCGCCGCCGGATCACGGATTTCTGGCCTTCGGCCCGCCCGGACCGGCCGTCGCCATGGGGCCTCCGCCGCCGGCCCGCCGGGCGCGGCGAGCGGCGGCCGCACATCGGGCGCGCGCGGGTTATCCTTTGTCGATTGCCCCTGTCCCGGTGCGTCTACTTGACGGTCGGGCGACGGATCATAGGATTCCCCGGCTGCTCCCAGCTTCGCTGGCAGACCGGAGTTCCGGTCGCCTGATCACTCGTGCCCCGGGTGTGGCGACCGCTTCCGATCCCGACGCCCTCACAGACCCCTACCGCCTCTCCCATTCAAGGAGTCCCGTACCCCATGGCTTGCTCGTTCCATCGTTCTCTCCTGGCGGCCGTCGTGGCCCTGGTCGTCGCGGGCCAGGTCGCGGCGCAGTCCGAGCTGAAGGAAGCCGTCAACGCGATCCGGCTCGGCAAGTCGGAAGAAGCCAAGACGATCCTGCGCGGCGTTCTCACCTCCGATCCGTCGAACGAGCAGGCGCTGCAGCTCTACGAGTCGGTCTCGCAGGACGAGTGGTACATGCTGCTCACCGAGCAGGACGGCGACATCCGCAAGATCGCGCAGTCGATCCTCGAGCGCGCCAAGGTCGAGCGCCGCGAGCACTCGCGCGACGAGGGCACGATCCAGTCGCTGGTCGACACCGCGACCGCCGAGGGTTCGACGTTCGGCGACCGCCAGGACGCGATCAACAAGCTGATCGCCGACCACGGTGAGTTCGCCGTGCCGGCGCTGGTCCGGAAGCTCGCCAACGCCGACGACGTCGACGGCCAGATCCGCGCGATCTACGCGCTGTCGCAGCTCGACACCGTCGCGGTGCTGCCGCTGATCGAGGTGCTCGAGAGCAGCGACGAGCTGACGGTGCAGAACGCGGCCGCCGCGCTCCACCACATCGGCGACATGCGCGCGGCGCCGGCGATGGCGCACCTCGCGAACGACAGCCGCGTCGGCGTGGCCACGATCGCGAAGAAGTTCCTGGCCCAGCACAACGTGTCGGGCAACGCGGTCGAGCTGCTGCTGGCGCAGGCCAAGAGCTACCTCAAGGGTGAGATTCCGGCCGGCGGCTACAGCGACGTGGTCTGGTCGCTGCAGGACGACAAGCTGGTCGCGACCGACGTGCCCGCGCTGGTCTACCCGGCCGAGCTCGCGAAGGAGTGCGCCGCCGACGCGGTCGCGATCGCGCCGCAGGACGCCAGCGCGATCAGCATGCTGGCGCAGGCCAACCTCGCGCAGGCCAACCTGATCGAGACCTCGATCGCCCAGGGCGACGAGGCCGCGGCCGGCCTCGCCGACGTCGTGCCCGAGCTCAAGATCGCGGCGCAGGCGACCGGTCTCGACGCGCTGCGCGCGGCGCTCGACGCCGGCGTCAAGCAGGGTCTGGTGCCGGTGGCGGTGGGTGCGATCGACGCGCTCGCGGTCGCCGAGGGCGCGAGCACGATCGCGACCGACCAGGCGCTGGTGCGCGCGCTCGACAGCCAGGACAAGCGCATCCAGTACGCCGCCGCGGCGGCGCTGGTCGAGGCCAGCCACGGCGTCAACGTGCCCGCCGCCGACAAGGTCGCCGGCATCCTGGCGCAGGCCGTGACCGAGCAGGCGGTGCACACCATCCAGGTCATCAGCCCGGACGAGGCTGCCCGCGACGCGGTCGCCGCTTCGAACAGCGTGCGCGGTCTCGCGGTCGAGGCCAGCAGCAACGCGGTCGCCGGCATGCGCGATCTGTTGGTCAACCCGAACATCGACGTCGTGGTGATCAACGAGATCCTGCCCGACCGTCTGCCCGAGGACATCATCGGCAACCTGAAGAAGGACGCCCGCATGGCGAACACGCGCGTCGTGATCGTCGCGAAGGACACCGACGCCGCGCAGGAGCGCTTCGGCGATGCGATCCAGGGCGTCGTGCAGGCGCCGCTGACCGGTGAGAGCCTGGTCGCCGAGGTCAACCGCGTGCTCGAGGGCGCGACCAACCCGGCCGGTGAGCGCGCCGAGGGCTACGCCGCCAAGGCCAGCCGGGCGCTGCAGATGATGGCGACCGGCAAGGCCGCGGTCGGCAGCGCGCTCGGCGACCTCGCCAAGCAGCTCGATCGCGGTGACGCGGTTGCGGTGCCGGCGGCGCAGACGATCGGTCTCGCCGGCTCGGCCGACCAGCTGCCGGCGCTGCGTGACGCCATCGAGCGCAGCAGCGACGCGGTCAAGGTCGCCGCCGCCGACGCGATCGGCAACATCCTGGCCCGCATGGACGCGGCGCCGGCCGAGACCGTCGCGACGCTGGTCGCGGTCGTCAACGGCGACGGCGACGTCGCGCTGCGCGCCGCCGCGGCGCGCGCGCTCGGCAAGGCCAAGCTCGACGCCCGCCAGAAGGCCGACGTGCAGCTCGGTCTGCGCCGCATCGCCGGCGTGCGCAGCGAGGGCTGAGAGCAGGATGAGACCCGGGCGGCGCGACACGCGCCGCCGGGATCGGATCGACGGCCGGTGTCTCCGATACCGGCCGTTTTCCTTTGGCGTCGCCCGTTCCTGGGGCTAGCGTGTGCGGCCCGCTGAACGCCGATGTAGCTCAGTGGTAGAGCAACGCTTTCGTAAAGCGTAGGTCGTCAGTTCGAATCTGACCATCGGCTCCATTCTCCGGCGTGACCCGGCTCACCGTGTCGAGACCTTCTCGCAGCACCGCTGTCCTGCTCCTCGGAGCCCGCTTCCTCGTGGTCGGGGGGGCGCTCGCGGCGTGCACCATCGATCCGCCGCGCTACCCGATGTGCTACGCGCCGGCCGGTGCGGCGCCCGACTGGACGCGCATCGCGGACGGCAAGTTCGCCACCGAGCTGATGGGTGCGAAGGTCGAGGTCGACCTCAGCGGCAGCTCGACCCGGATCGTCGCGACGGTCGACAACGCGACCGACCGCGAGCTCGAGATCCGGCTCGGCGGCGAAGGCACGCCGCGCGACGTCCAGATCGGCGAGACCCTGCGCCGCGCGATCGATCGCGATCCGGGCACCGTCGGACCGGACTACGAGCCCTACAGCTCGTTCCAGCCGCTGCCGGTCGGCGCCGGCGTGCGCGCCGTGTTCTACGTCGACACGCCGCTCGGCCGCGACCCGTCCTACGGTCAGTACTTCGTGTTCACGATCGAGGCCCGGGCCGCCTCGCGACCGGTCGAGCGGCGGTCGCTGCCGCTGACGGCGAACCACGTCGCGGACCAGCCGACCGGGCGATGATCGCGCTGCTGGCGGCGGACCAGCCGCTGACCCTGCTGCATGTCATCGCGCTCGCGATCGGCGCGACCGGCGAGGTGCTCGCGTTCTTCTTCGTCTACCGCGTGCTGATCCGCGGCGGTTCGCCGGCGAGCAACCTGCTCTGGGTGGTGGTGATCCTGGCGGCGCCCTGGATTGGCCTCCTGCTCTACTACCTGTTCCCGCGCCAGCTGCAGCTGCGCCGCATGCGCCGGATCCGGCAGCGCGGTCAACGCGTGAGCTCGGCGCGCGGCGCCGCCAGCGGGGCGCTGGCGACGGTCGACGACCGCGACCGCGGTCTGCTCGCGCTGTTCGACGCCGAGGACGGCCTCGGTCCCGGGCTGAGCGGCGGCAACCAGTTGCAGTGGATCCCCGGTGCCGAGGAGTTCTTCGCCGCCGCCGAGACCGCGATCGCGGCGGCGAAACACGAGATCCACTGCGAGGTCTACATCCTGCGCCCCGATGCCGCCGGCCAGGCGTTCCTCGCCTGGCTCACCGCCGCCGCCGCGCGCGGGGTGACGGTGCGGCTGCTCTACGACTCGATCGGCAGCTTCGGCCTGAAGGCCGTGCACCTCGAACCGCTGCGGCGCGCCGGCGGCCGCGCCATCCCGTTCCTGCCGCTGCTGTGGAAGCGGCGGCCGTTCACGATCAACCTGCGCAATCACCGCAAGAGCCTGATCATCGACGGCGAGCTCGGCTTCGTCGGCGGCCGCAACATCGGCAACGAGTACCGCACCGGTCGTCTGCTCGGCGAGCAGCGCTGGCACGACGCGATGGTCGAGCTGCGCGGGCCCGCCGTCGGGCGGCTGCAGGACACCTTCGTGATGGACTGGTGCACCGCCTGCGACGAGGTGCTCGGCGACGCCCGGCGGCCCGCATCGGAACCGGCCGGCTCGCAGGCCGCCGCGATCACCTGCAGCGGCCCCGATCGCGAGCGGCCGATGCTGTGGTACGCGATGCTGCAGGCCCTGGCCGAGGCGCGTGAGAGCATCGACCTCTGCTCGCCCTACATGCTGCCGCCGCCGGTGGTGTTCCATGCGCTCGAGGTCGCGGTGGCGCGCGGCGTGCGCGTGCGGCTGTTCACCAACGGCAGGAAGGCCGAGGCGATGATCCTCTACTGGGCGCAGCGCACCTACTACGCCCGCCTGCTGAAGGTCGGCGCCGAGATCTGGGAGACCGAGCTCGACTACGACCACAGCAAACTGCTCGTCGTCGACCGCCGGACCGTGATGGTCGGCAGTGCCAACCTCGATCTGCGCAGCGCCGCGCTCAACTTCGAGATCGCGGTGGTGGCGGTCGGCGCCGCCGGGTTCGCCGAAGCCGTGCTCGCGACGATCGAGGAGCGTCAGGCGTTGCGACGCCGGGTCACGCGCGACGGACTGCCGCGGAGCCCGCTGGTGCGGGTGCTCGACGGCATCGCGACGCTGGCCTCGCCGCTGCTCTGATCTGCCGGCCGCGGCGCCGGCCGCGGCTGCTCAGCCGCGCACGATCTCCCAGATCTCGGCGCCGAGGTGGTCCCAGGGCAGCCGACCTTCGTCGCACTCCGCCGGGTTCGGGTCGAACTGGACGTCGACCATGTAGATGATGCGGCCGGTCTGCTGGCCGATGTTGCGCGCGCCGTGGGCGACGCCGGGCGGGATGCGCACCAGGCGGTCCTTGCCGTCGCCGAGCATGAAGCGCATCGTCGCGCCGGCGGTGGGGGAGCCGTCGCGGCAGTCGTGCAGCACGATCAGCAGCCGGTCGCGCGGCGGCACGTACCAGACGTCGGTCTGGCGGTGGTGCATGTGGAACGCCTTGACGACGCCCGGCTCCATCTCGGAGTAGTTCATCTGGCGACAGACGAAGCCGTCGAGCTGGCCGTGGCGGCCCTCGCTGAGCCGCGCCAGCTCGGTGATCGAGCCGCCGTCGTCGTTGAAGCGGCGCAGCTCGACGATCTCGACGCCGTCGATGCGCCGCGCGCCGCCGTAGTCCTGCACCGAGAAGGCCGCGTCGGCCTTCTCGGTGATCTTCACCTGCGCGTCGGGATGGTTCCGTGCCTCTTGTGCCACGCCCGTGGCATACCCGCTCACTCGGGCAGGCGCCAGGGCTTCTCGGCGCTCGGCGGCGCGGTGTCGAGCGGCAGGTGGAAGTGGAAGTCGGCGACGCGGGTCGTGCTCGAGTCGACGATCGGCACGCCGAAGTGGAGCTTCACGACCGCCTTGCCGTCGCCGTTGCCCTCGATCAGCAGCTCGGGGGCGAAGTCCTTGTTGGCATTCGGGCGGTTGTTGGGACCGCGGATCGCGCCGACGACCTTGCCCTCGTTGCCCTGCAGCAGGAACGCGGCCTCGTCCGTCTTCACCACCACGCCGTCGATACGCACGAAGTCGAGGCCGTCCTTGGCTTCCGGCGCCTCGAGGTCCTTCGGCAGGAGGCCGTAGAGCTGCAGCACCTCGCGCCACTCCTGCTTCTTCTTCTTCTTGTCGTCCTTCTCCTTGTCCTTGGCGCTCTCCTTCTTGTCGTCGCCCTTCTTGCTGGCGGCGGCCTTGAGCTCGGCCTGGACGTCGCGGTAGCCCTCCTTGATCGCATCGGTCAGCTCGCGCGGCTGGCCGGCGGCGCGGTAGAGCAGGGTGAAGACCTCGCCCTTGTCGTCGACGCCGTCGATGCGCTCGGTCGTGACCAGCGTGCCGAGCACGAGCGGGTGGCGGTAGCTGTCCTCGAACAGCGCCTTGAGGTCGGCGCGCTTGCCCTTGCTGAGCCAGTTGGACGGCGCGAACGACACCGTGTGGTAGGCGGTCGGGAAGCCGTTGTCGCCGAGCTCGTAGCGCTCGGCGCCGATCTGCTGCGCGAGCACGATCTCCTGATCGGGCAGGAAGCGGTTCTTGTTGTAGATGCCGCGCAGCAGCGAGAACAGCGTGTCGTAGCCCGGCCGCAGGCTCTTCGCGAGGCGGAAGCCGACGCTCTCGAGCACGTCGTCGGCGCGCATCGGTGCGCGCTGGTCGACCAGCAGCTGCATCGGCTCGCCGGCGGAGAGATAGGAGCCGCCCTTGGCGAACACCTTGTCACCCTTCCACAGCGGCGGTGCCTTGACCAGGTCGCGCATCTTCTTGTCCTTCTGCACGACCTTCCACTCGTCCTCGAACGGCTCGCTGCCGTTGATCGGGTAGAAGCCGAAGTCGCCCATCAGCTGCCAGATCGAGCCGAACATGTCGAGGTGGCCGTACGGACCGGCGGCGGCCTGGACCGTGCCGACCGGCTTCCGGCACTGCTGGTCCGAGCGGAACAGCTGCAGCAGCTCGAGCGACTTCTGGCCCAGGAAGGAGTCGGCGGTCTTGTCCTTGTCGTCGGTCTTGCCCCAGGGCCACCGGTTCTTGCCGTCGCCACGCGCCGCGCGCGTCCACTCGATCTCGGTCGGCAGCCGCATGCCGAGCCACGCCGCGAAGCGGTTGGCGTCGTACCACGAGATGTAGCCGACCGGGTGGTCGGCGATCGACTTGCCGTCCTCGTCCTTGAGCGCGTAGGGCAGCTCGTGGCCCTTCTGGATCCAGTAGTGCCGCGGCCCGTCGGGGTCCTTCGGGTACATCTGGTTGATCTCGGCGAGGCGCTGCTCGTAGTCGTCCTTGCGGCCGTAGCGCCACCAGCCGAACGGCGGCAGCACCGGCTTCAGCGTCGTGCCGGGCTGGCGCGACGCCGCGACGAACACCTCGTACTCGCTCGCCTTCACCGGCCACTTGCCGAGCAGGAATGCGGGCACCGGCACGGTCTTCTCGCCGAGGATCGAAAGCGAGCGCCGCATCGCCTCCTCGACCTTCTTCGGTGCCGCCGTCAGCGCCTGCTCCGGCTTGAACGAGAATGCGGTCTCGCACGAGGCCTCGAACAGCTGGGCGGCCTTGAGGCCGAGTTCGACATCGCCGCCGGGCACCTCGAGCAGGAAGCCCGGCAGGGGCGCAGCCTTCGAGGGCGGCTGGCCCGGTTCGTCGCTGCCGGCCTGGGCGGCGACGTTGGCCTGGGCGCACAGACCCAGGGAGAGGAGGACGACGACGGGGAGGTTCGCTGGGCGCAACGGGATCGATTGCATCGAAGGCGCGTGGGTGGACAGGATGCGGAGCCGGCCACCGACGCGGGGGCACACGACCGGCAGCGCAAAACGGTCCAGGCGATGCTAGCCAGCAGCTCGCCCCGGACCAGACCAGAGGGGTGAAGGGTGCATTGTCGCCCTGGCAACGGCCGAGGGGAAGCCCCCGATTCCCGTCGCGCCCGTCGATCCCGAAGCACCCCGAGGAAGTCCTCCCAAGGCAACCACTTTGGGATGTCCGCTCCGCGGGCCTGGCAGGATCAGAACGGCGAGTCGGCGTCCTGATCGCGAGCACATTCGCAATCTCCGCGGCTGGGCATGGCCAGGTCCCGACGCCGCCGCGGGGCCAGCGGCCCGGTCTCGCGCCGCCGCGTTCCCCGCGCTGCGGCGTCCGAAGAAGTCTGTTCTGCTCCTGCCATGCCCGCTCCGCGGGCCTGGCAGGATCAGAACAGCGAGCCGGCTTCCTGCGCGAAGAAGCGCTTGCCCTGGCGCTCGAGCCCGTCGGCCACCAGGTGGGCGAGCTCGGGGTCGAACTGGCGGCCGGCCTGGTCGCGGAACAGCGCGCAGATCTTCGTCACCGACCAGGCGGGCTTGTAACTGCGTTCTTCGGCGAGCGCGTCGTAGACCTCGGCCAGCACCAGGATGCGGCCGGGCAGCGCGACTTCCTCGCCGGCGAGGCCGTAGGGGTAGCCCTTGCCGTCCCAGCGCTCGTGGTGTTGCACCACCCAGTTGCGCACGTTGTCCTGGCCCTCGAGCGACGCCAGGACTTCGTAACCCATTGCGGGATGGCGCTTCACGATCTCCATCTCGTCGGGGGTCAGCGGCCCGGGCTTGGTCAGGATGCTGTCGGGGATGCCGATCTTCCCGATGTCGTGCAGCAGCGCCGCCAGTCGCAGCGACGTGCGGTCCTCGTCGTTGACGCCGCAATGCCGCGCCAGACGGTCGGCGTAGCCGACGACGCGTTCGGCGTGGCCGCTGGTGGTCGGGTCCTTCATTTCGATGGTGCGCGGCAGCACCGAGCTGAGCACGCGGTTGGCGGTCTCGAGCTCGCTGTTGCGCCGCGCCAGCAGGGTCTCCTGGATCACCCGGTCGCAGGTGGCCAGCAACAGGTTGGCGTCGACCGGCTTGACGACGATGTCCGCCACCTGTCGGCGCAGGGCTTCCTGGGCGCCGCCGAAGCTCGGCCGGCCGGTGAGCACGATCACCGGCGGGCGCGGCCGCACCATCGCGGCGACCTCGGCGAGGTGGGAACCGAGCTGGGTTTCACCGAGGTAGAGGTCGGTCACCACGAGGTCGAAGGCTTCGCGCTGCAGCCGCGCCATCGCACTCGTCAGGTCGGTCGTACACGAAACGGCGTAGCCGTCGTCCTCGAGCATGGCGCGCAGGCCGTCGAGCACGTCGGTCTCGTCATCGACGAGCAGGACGCGCGGACGTTGGTGCCGGCGACTCGGGGCGAGGGCACATTCCTGGCGGGTGTTCCACCAGGTTTGCGGTGTGCCGGTGCGGCGCTGCCAACCGCCCGCCGAAGCAGTGACGTTCGGTTCGGCAGCGGCTCGGAACGAGGAGCGAGAGGTTCTCATCGTCGATTTGTCTTGTCCCGACGTTGGGACGCTGTCTTGCCCTTGGCATGGGGCGGGCACGGGAGGGTCCGGAGTCTCCACGAGTTCTCCACTAACGCAATAGGTTTACGGTGAAAAACTGTGAGGGTTTGTGACGGATGTGCCAGATGCCTGGGCGAAGGAGCAGAACTGCAAATCGCGTGTCATTCGCGGAGAATCGCGGCGATGACCGAGCAGGTTTCCCGCACCGTCGCCGATGCCGACCACGGCCTGCGGCTCGACGCGTTCCTCGCCCGCCAGCCCGAGGTCGGTGGCCGGGGTCGCGCTCGCCAGCTCGTCGACGAAGGGCGCGTGCGGGTCGCCGGGCAGCGCGTCAAACCCAGCCTGCAGCTGCGCGCCGGTCAGCTGGTCGACTTCGAGCTGCTGGCCGAAGCGGACCGCGATCCACTGGCGCCGCCCGGACCGCCGCCCGAGGTGCGAGTGATCTACGAGGACGGCTGGTTGGTCGCGATCGACAAGCCGGCCGGGCTGGCGGCGCATCCGCCCGAGAGCCGGCACTTCTCGGAACACACGGTCGCGAGCTGGGCGCGCGCGCGCTACGAGTCGCTGCCCTCGGTCGAAGACGCGGACCGCCCCGGCATCGTGCATCGCCTCGACCGCGAGACCTCGGGTGTCATGGTGCTGGCGCGGACGCAGCCGGCGCTCGATCACCTGCGCGCACAGTTCCGGGCCCGCACGGCCGCCAAGGAGTACCGCGCGATCGTCTATGGCGAGCCGCGCTTCCGGTCGGACTGGATCGAACGCGCGATCGGCATCGATCCGCGCCACCCCGATCGCATGACCGTCGTCGACGAGGGCGGCCGCGAGGCGGCGACGTTCTACGAGGTCGTCGAGCAGTTCGACGGCTTCGCGCACGTGCTGTGTCGGCCGCGCAGCGGTCGCACCCATCAGATCCGCGTGCACATGACCTCGATCGGGCACTCGCTGGTCGGCGACAAGCTCTACCGGTCGCGGCTGCGGCAGCACGCCGCGCTGCCGGCCGACGCGCCGGATCCGGGTCGCCATTGCCTGCACGCGCGGCGGCTGGCGCTGCTGCATCCGCAGACCCAGGAGGAGATCGAGCTCGAATCGCCGATGCCGAGCGACATCGAGATGCTGCTGCACTGGCTGCGCGCGAACGGCTAAGTTGCCGGCGCGATGCAGAGCCGCTGGAACGACGCCGAGGCCGACCGTTACCGCGAGCAGTTCCGGGCCGCCGGCGAGCGGCTGGCGCTGCGGATCTACACCTCGCACCTGATCGGCGGCGATCCCGACCTCGTGCTGCACGGCGGCGGCAACACCTCGGTCAAGGCCACTGCGCGCGATCTGCTCGGGCGCGAGATCGAGGTGCTGCACGTCAAGGGCAGCGGTGCCGACCTCGGCGATCTCGGGCCCGACGGCCTGCCGGCGGTGCGGCTCGAGCCGCTGCGCGAGCTGCGCGCGCTGACGGCGCTTACCGACGAGGCAATGGTCTCGGCGGTGCGGGCGGCGCTGCTCGACAGCAGCGCCCGCAACCCGTCGGTCGAGACGCTGCTGCACGCGTTCCTGCCGCACGTGTTCGTCGACCACACCCACGCCGACGCGATCCTGGCGTTGACCGATCAGCCCGACGGCGAGGCGCTCGCGCGCGAGGTCTTCGGCGAGCAGGTCGCGATCCTGCCTTGGATCATGCCGGGCTTCCCGCTGGCCCAGGCGGTCGCCGCGGCGTTCGAGGCGGCGCCGGACTGTCGCGGTATCGTGCTGCAGAAGCACGGGCTGTTCACCTTCGGCGACGACGCCCGCACCAGCTACGAGCGCACCATCGAACTCGTCGACCTCGCCGAGCGCTTCTGCGCCCGGCGCATCGGCGGTCGGCCGGCGATGCTGGTCGGCGAACCCGCGCCGCTGCCGTCCGCCGAACGTCGCGCGCTGCTGACCCGCGCGCTGCCGGCGCTGCGCGGCGCCGTCGCGGTCGCCGCCGAGACGGCGCTCGGCCAACGCTGGCGGCGCGTCGTCTGCGATGCTCGCAGCACCGACGATCTCGCCGCGTTCAGCGCCCACGGCGCGGCGCCGGCGCTCTGCGCCAAGGGGCCGATCACGCCCGATCACGTCATCCGCACCAAGGGCAGCTACCTGTTCGTGCCGCGTGCCGAGGCCGCGCGCCTCGATCTCTGCCAGCGCGCGGTCGCCGGTTTCGCCGCCGGCTACGAACGCTACTACGAGCGCGCCGCCCGCCGCACCGGGCTGCCGATGATCGCGCCGCAGCCGGTCGTCGCGGTCGTCGAGGGCGCCGGCCTGGTCGCGTTCGGCAGCACGCCCAAGGCGGCGCGCATCGCCGCCGACATCGCCGAGCACACGCTGCGTGTCAAGGCCGCGGCCCACGCGCTCGGCGACTACCAGCCACTCGACGAGCTCGAGCTCGCCGAGATGGAGTACTGGCCGCTCGAACGTCGCAAGCTCGGGACCGCCGCGACGCCGCCGCTGCTGGGCCAGGTCGCCTTCGTGACCGGCGCGGCCGGCGCGATCGGCTGCGGCATCGTCGAGGCGCTGCTCGCACACGGCGCCTGCGTCTTCGCCACCGACCTCGACGGCGAGCGCCTCGCGGTCGCAGCGGAGCGCGCCGGCGGCGGCGACCGGCTGGTGACCGCTACCGGCGACCTCACCGACCCGGCGCGTGTCGCCGGGCTGTTCGACGAGTGCACGCTGGCGTTCGGCGGTGTCGACTGCGTCGTGCCGAACGCCGGCATCGCACACGTGCAGCAGCTCGCCGAGATGGATCCGGAGCGTTTCCGTGCCGTGCTCGAGGTCAACACCACCGCGACGATGCTGGTGCTGCGCGAGGCGGCGCGGGTGCTGCGCGCCCAGGGCACCGGCGGCAGCGTCGTGCTCCAGGCCAGCAAGAACGTGTTCGCACCGGGCGCCGCGTTCGGCGCCTACTCGGCGAGCAAGGCCGCGGCGCTGCAGCTGGCGCGGGTCGCGGCGCTCGAGTTCGCCGAGTTCGGCGTGCGCGTCAACGCCGTCAACGCCGATGCGGTGTTCGGCGACGAGCAGGTGCCGAGCCAGCTGTGGCAGGAGGTCGGTCCCGGTCGGATGCAGGCGCGCGGGCTCGACGCCGCCGGCCTGCAGCGCTTCTACCGCGAGCGTTCGCTGCTCGGCGTGCGCGTACTGCCGCGGCACGTCGGCGAGGCGGTCGCGTTCTTCGCCGCCGGGCTGACGCCGACCACCGGTGCGGTGTTGCCGGTCGACGGTGGTTTGCCCGAGGCGTTCCCGCGATGAGCGCGATGGCAGCGACCGCGGGCGAGCCGGCGATCGAGCTGGTCGGGCTGGAGAAGACCTTCCGCAAGGGGCGCGACGTCACCGTCGCCGTCGACGGCCTCGACCTGGTCGTGCGGCGCGGCGAGGTCTTCGGTCTGCTCGGCCCGAACGGCGCCGGCAAGACCACCACGGTCGAGATCTGCGAGGGTCTGACCGAGCCCGACGGCGGCAGCGTGCACGTGCTCGGACGACAGTGGCGGCGCGGCGTGGATCAGGAGATCCGCGCCCGCATCGGCGTCTGCCTGCAGGAGACCAAGTTCCAGGAGAAGGCGACCGTGCGCGAGGTGCTCGAGCTGTTCGCCGCGGTGTTCCCGAACGGTCGCAGCGTCGCCGAGGCGATCGCGCTGGTGTCGCTCGAGGAGAAGGCCGACTCGCGCACCAAGGGTCTCTCCGGCGGTCAGCGCCAGCGGCTCGCGGTCGCGACCGCCCTGCTCGGTCGGCCCGAGCTGCTGTTCCTCGACGAGCCGACCACCGGACTCGATCCGCAGTCGCGGCGCCAGCTCTGGGAGGTCGTGCGCGAGTACCGCGCCGGCGGCGGCACGGCGGTGCTGACGACGCACTACATGGACGAGGCCCAGCAGCTCTGCGACCGCGTTGCGATCGTCGACCACGGCAAGGTGATCGCGCTCGGCATGCCGAACGAGCTGATCCATTCGCTCGGCGCCGAGCACTTCGTCGAGCTCGCGGTCGACGACTTCGGCGAGCGCATCACTGCCGCCGAGCTGGCACGCCTTCCGAGCGTGCAGCAGGTCGAGTTCGAGCCGGCGCGCGCGGTGCTGACGGTCGGCTCGGTGCACACCGTCGTGCTCGCCGCCGAACGACTGCTCGCCGAGCGCGGTGTCGCGCTGCTCGGGCTGGCGACGCGTCACGCGACGCTCGAGGACGTGTTCGTGCACCTGACCGGGCGCCGACTGCGCGAGGACATCGCGACATGAACTTCCGTGTGATCCGCGCCGTCGCGCTCGCGATGTTCCGCGAGTTCTGGCGCAGCCCCGAGGCGCTGTTCTGGACCTACGGTTTTCCGATCGCGATGATGATCGGCCTCGGGCTCGCGTTCCAGCCGCGGGTGCCGCCGCCGGTGCCGGTCGCGGTCGTGGCGGGGGAGGCCTCGGCGTCGCTCGCGACGCTGCTGAGCGACGACGAGGGTCTCGAGGTGCTCGAGCTGCCCGAGGCCGAAGCCGAACGCGCCCTGGTGCGCGGCCGCGTCGGGCTGCTGGTGCGCGGCTCGGTCGACGAGCCGGTGCTGCGGGCCGATCCGGCGCGCGCCGAAGCGCAGGTCGCCGAGCTGCTGGTCGGCCGCGCGCTGCAGCGCGCCCGCGGCCATCCGCCGGTGGCGGTCGCGCACGAGGTCGAGGATCGGCCCGGCTCGCGCTACATCGACTTCCTGGTGCCCGGCCTCATCGGGCTGAACCTGATGGGCGCGTGCATGTGGGGCATGGGGTTCAACCTCGTGATGATGCGCACCAACAACCTGCTGCGGCGGCTGTTCGTGACGCCGATGAAGCGCTCCGACTTCCTGATCGGCTACATGATCGGCCGCGGCGTGCTGGTGGTGCCGGAGTCGGCGGCGATCGCGCTGCTCGGCATCGCGCTCTGGGGCGTACCGTTCCGCGGCAGCGTGCTCGCGTTCGTCGCGGTGGTCGCGGCCGGCGCGTTCGCATTCACCGGTCTCGCGCTGCTGTGCGCCAGCCGGGTGCGGACCTACGAGGGCATCGCCGGCCTGATGCAGCTCTGCCAGCTGCCGATGTGGGTGCTCGGCGGCGCGCTGTTCTCGACCGAGCGCTTCACCGGGCTGATGAAGGTCGGTTCCGACGTCGTGCCGCTGTCCTGCATCACGCGAGCGCTGCGCGACCTCATGCTCGAACCCGGTGGTTTCTCCGACATCGGCTGGAACCTGGTCGGGCTGATCGCGTTCGGGGCGGTCAGTCTGGCCGTCGCACTGCGGCTGTTCCGCTGGTACTGACGGCCTGGGCGGACGCCTGCGCCGTTCGATCGCAAGCGTTCCGATTCGCAGCCCTTTCCCCCGTTCACGCTCGATGGAGGTCCGATGATCCTGCTCGCCGCTCGTTCCCTCGAACCGCTATCGGTCGCGTTGGCTGCCGCGCGCGGCGTGACGTTGGGGGGCTGAGGCGTGCCGCTTCGCCCCGGTGTGCTCGCCGCGATCGCGGCGGTGTTGGTGTCGTCCGTCGACCCGATCGCGCAGGATCCGGTCGCGCAGGATCCGGGGCGTCCCGACCACGGTCTCGCAGCCGTGTGCGCCAGGGGCCGGCTCGATGCGGCGTTCCTCGCGGCCTGCCGCGCGACCGTCGCGGCCGAGGTCGCGGCGCACGCTCTCGGCCGGGCGCTGCCGGCCGGTTTCTTCGAGCCGCTCGACGACGATGCGGTGCTCGCGATCGCGGTGCACGGCCCGAAGGTGGCGAGCAACCTCGCGCTGCTGCGGGCGCACGACCCGGCGGCGGTGACGCGCTACGACCAGCTCGCGATCGCGTTCGCGGCGGCGTGGGCCAGCGGCGATGACGCCGAGCCGCGGCGCTTCT
>JAGQRB010000160.1 GCA_020425925.1 Planctomycetota bacterium | reverse complement strand
GCACTGCCGAGGTCGGCGAACGCACCGTTCAGCGCCTGCCAGCGCGCATGCAGGCGGCGCAGCTCGGCCGCGTGCGAGCCGTGCTCGCGCACGAAGTGCTCGAAGTCGACCACCTCACCGTCATCGAGCAGGGCCAGGTAGTCCGCGAAAGCCACCGCCGCGGGACTGAGCTCGCCAGCGTCCTCGGAGCCGGCGGTCACGGCCGGGTCGGCTCTGCGAGCATGTCGGTGAGCCGCGCCAGCGCCCGCGACAGCAGCGTGCGCACGCCGACCTCGGTTCGGCCGGTCTCGGCGGCGATCTGCGCGCGCGACAGCCCCATCATCTTGGCCATCAGGATGACGTCCTGTTGCTCGTGACTCAGGCGCTGGAACGCGGCCTCGACGCGGGTCAGCTCTTCGCGCGCCGCTGCGTGCTGGCTCGGGGTGAAGAACCCGGCGTAGGCGCGCAGCGTGTCGGCGACGCCGTCGGACTGCGGCACGTGCTCACGATTGACGTCGCGTTTCGCCGCGAGGTAGTACTCGTAGCGATCGGCGATCTTGCGCATGGCCGTGGTGAAGAGCCACTTGCGGAAGCCCTCTTCGCTGTCGAACTGAAGCTTGCCGGCGTTCACGAGCACGTCGTGGCAGACCGACTGCGCCAGGTCGGAGCACGACTCCTTCTCGAGCAGCAACCGACCGGCCCGCAGGCGCAGGAAGCCGCGCAAGCCCGGCAGGTACCTGTTCAGCAGCTCGGCGGCGTCGAACTCGGGGTTGGGCACGGCGCGGATGATACGCCGTCGGCCGGGGAACGCAGCCGGTGTCGCGGCTGCGCCGCCGCCGCCGCGGGTCAGGCCCCGGCCGCGTCCGGGTCGCCGCCGAACTCCGCCACCAGGCGGGCACGGAACTCGTCGCGTTCGAGCGAACGCGCCATGCCCTCGCCGCCGCTGGTCGCCAGGCTGGCGAAGTAACGCATGGCGTCGGCGGCACGCCGGAACGCCGCGATGGCACCGACCCGGTCACCGGTCGCGAGCAGGCGCCGCATGCGCAGCCGGTAGAGCTCGGCGATCGACTCGGTCGACCCGGAATGCGGCAGGCTGGTACGGATGTGCTCCTCGGCGGCGTCGCAGCGGTCGGCGGCCTCGAGTGCCAGCGCCTCTCCCCACCACGGCGGACCATCGGCGCCGCGCGGCTCGGCGTCGGCATCGGCCGCCGGCTCCGGCGGTGCGACCGCACCGAAATCGCAGCTCCCCAGCACGAGTTCGGCGAGGTTGCAGGCGTCGGTCGCGGTCTCGGGCGTGGCGGTGACGCGCGCCCGCAGCGCTGCGGTCGGATCGACGGCGCGCAGGATGTGGTACTGCTCGAGCGGCTGCGAACCATCGCGCAGATTGCGGGCGCCGAGCGCCCGCAGGCCGCCGGACTCGACGCGCACGAACTCCGCTGCCGGCCACTCCCGCCGCATCTCGCGCTCGATCGCGTCGAGGATGCGGTCGTCGTCGCGGCCCGCCCGCGCGAGCCGATCGAGATGGATCTGCATCCGGCCGCTCGGCTCGAACACCAGCACCCGGCGGCCGTCGTCGATCACGTGCCAGCCGTACGGGACGTCGAAGCGCGCGACGATCGCGCCGGCGGCGACGGTGGCCCGGCGACCGCCGTCGTCGGTGGCGAGCACGTTCGGCACCAGACCGACGCCGCGCGCCCGCAGGTTGGCATTGGTCGGATCCTCGGGCGCCAGCGTCGCGGCATCGACCGCGAGCGCAAAGGCAGCGAAGCCGACCGGCGCGCTCGCCTCGGTCGGCGACGACGGTGCCGCCGGTGCCGCCGATGCCGGGCCGGCGCCGCGCGGCGCTGCCAACCGGAACGTGCGCAGCACGGCGAACCAGGCGTCGCGCACCGCATCCGCCAGCACGATCGGCGCCGTCAGCGCGAGATTCACGAGGCGGCCACCGTCCTCGAAGAACGCGAACCGCACCAGGAGTTCCCCTACCTCGGAGTCCTGGGTCGCCTCGCCGACCACCGCCGACACCTCGGCAACGACGGCGCGCCCCGATGCCCGCACCGCGAGACCGTTCTCGCGCAGCAGGTAGCCGGCCCAGTCGTCGAGCGTGCCGTCGTCGAACCCGGGTCGCGCCGCCGCGGCGAACACGATCGCGGCATGCGGAGCCACGACCGCGGCGAGTGCCGCCATCGCGGTCGGGTCCGAGAAGTCGGTGTCCACCGCCTCGATCTCGTGGACGATCCAATCCGCCGGCAACTCGACGGCGAATCCGAGATCGGCGACGCGGGCCGGGAACGACCGCCGGGCCAGATGCAGGTCGGGGCTCATCGGTGGGACCGGCAATCAGGCAGGCCAGGAGAACCGCACCGATTGCGGCACCTCGGCGGTGCCGTCGAAGCGACGCAGCTGGACGAACAACTCGACGGCGACCGGCCTGCCGGCGTCGACGTGCACCCGGAACTGGATGCAGCGTGGATCGTCGGCGCTCGGGTCGAACGAGTAGCCCCACGGCAGCCACGATCGGCCCGCGGCACCGGCGGCGCGCGCGGCCCGGCCGATGGCGTCGGGCTCGAACACCGCGCCGGCAGTCTGCGACGATCGGATCCGTAGCCGCCAGGCGCCACCGGCATCGGTCTCGCGGTAGGCGAGGAACGCGTAGTCGCAGTCGAGCACGGCGTCGTAGGCCGCGAGGTAGGCGAGCTGCCGGAAGGTCTGCTCGGGAGTGTCGCGGGGTGGATCGAGCTGCTGCGTTTCGTTCATGCCCGCCTCATCCGGAGCCCGGGGCGGGCGTGACAGCAATCCCGGACGGGTCCGGCCGTGGCGCCGATCGAGAAAACCGCCGATCTCGCGAGACGTCCGCACCGCGCTCGCGATTGCCACGGCAGCGGTCGGCACGCCGTCGCGCCGCGTCACCAGCCCTTCTACCCGGTGCTTCCGATGTTCCGAACGTTCGCGGCCGTGGCCGTCCTCTCCGCTCTCTCCACCCTGACCCCACCGCTGGCCGCCCAGGCGACGGCCGCCGGCGGCAAGCCCGCGATCCCCGCCGCCGCTGCAACCCGCGGGGAACGCGACTTCCAACGCTTCGTCGCCGAGGTCGGCGGCCAGTGGCAGGCCCGCTGGTGCCGCGCGACCGGCACCCCGAGCGCGATCTTCGGTACCGGCCTGCCGCTGGCGACCGGCCGCGCCACGACGCTCGCCGACGCGCGCGAGGCGGCTCGCCGGCTGTTCGAGGAGCGCTCCGACCTGCTCGGGCTCGGCGACTCCGAGTTCCGCGAGGCGGTCGGCGAGCCGGTGGGCTGGACCTGGTGCTTGCGCTACGACCAGTTCTTCCGCGGTCTGCCGGCGATCGGTGGGCGCGCCGACGTGCGCGTCAACCGCGCCGGCCGGATCGCGATGTTCGGCAGCCGCGCCTGGCCGATCCCTGCCGACTTCGAGACCGTTCCGACGCTGACCGACGAGATCGCGACGGCGCTCGCGTGGCAGGCGCTCGCAGCCGCACCGCCGAGCAGCGCGCAGCCCGGTCGTCGCCGTGATCCGCGCCTCGTGATCTGGGGCGACGTCGACGCCGACCGCGAGGCGCCGTTCCACCTCGCCTGGGAGATCCCGATCGCGGCGATCGCCGCCGACGGCAGCGGCCCCGCCGGCCGCAGCTACGTCGACGCCCACAGCGGTGCGGTGCTGCGGTTCGAGAGCGACAAACACGAATGCGGTGTGGCCGGTTGCACGGACCCGACCGCACACGGTCGCGCCGCGACCCCGGCAACGGCGCCGGCACTGGCGCCGATCGACACGACCTGCGTCGTGCAGGCCTGGACCCGCCTCGGCACCAGCGCGCTCGAGCCACTGACGCTCGTCCCGCTCGCCGACGTGCGCGTCACCGTGCCCGGCAAGGGCGTCTACACCACCGACGCCAACGGTGAGTTCATCGTGCCGCTGACCGCCGCGGTCGCGGTCACCGCCGAACTGCGCGGCACCCACACCGATCTCGTCGACGGCAGCAACCGGCCGACGGCGCTGCGCATCGTGACACCGGGCCAGACCGCCTACTTCACGTTCCTCTACCAGTCGGCGCCGGTGACGCTGGCGGCCCATCCGACGACCTACTACTGGACCAACCGCACCAACGTCTACCTGCGCAGCGTGCTCGGCAACACGCCGGCGTTCACCGTGCTCGACGGCGTCGAGCCGACGGTCAACCTCAACGCGACCTGCAACGCCTACTACTACAACAACACGATCAACTTCTACGGCACCGGTGGCGGCTGCAACAACACCGCGTTCTCGTCGGTGGTAGCGCACGAGTGGGGCCACGGCCTCGACGAACGCTACGGCGGCATCTCGCAGCTGCAGGGCCTCGGCGAAGGCTGGGCCGACACGATCGCGATGTACACGCTCGGCAGCCCGTTGGTCGGCGAGGACTTCCAGACCGGCAGCGTGCTGCGCGACGGCAACAACACGGTGCAGTATCCGGCCGGCGGCGGCGTGCACAACCAGGGCAAGACCTGGATGGGCTTCTGCTGGAAGGTGCGCTCGCGGCTGATCGCGACGCTCGGCAACAACCACACCACCGTCGCGCTCGCGAGCAACATCGTGCTCGACACCGTCATGGCCGACGCCCGCAACCAGCCCGACGCCGTGCTCGAGGTGTTCCTCGCCGACGACAACGACGGCAACCTGCAGAACGGCACGCCGCACGATCAGCAGCTGATCTGGGCCGCCAACCAGCACAACCTGCCGATCCCCGCGGTCGGACCGCCGGCCAACGATCTCTGCAGCAACGCGATCCCGCTCGAGAACGGCGTCAACGGCCCGTTCCGGACCACCGGCGCGATGACTTCGACGACCTGGCCCTGCCCCAACATCGGCGCCGACGTGTGGTTCACCTACGACGCCGGCGTCGCGGGCACACTGACGGTGCAGACCTGCAATCACGCCAACTTCGACACCGCGATCGAGATCCTCTCGGGACCGTGCTCCGGGCTTTCGAGCCTCGGCTGCAACGACGACGCGTGCGGCACCCAATCCATGCTGACCGTGCCGGTCGGCGCCGGCACCTACTACATCCGCGTCGGCGGCTCCAACGGGACGACCGGCGAGTTCGATCTCGTCGTCAGCGGTCCGCCGGCGGCGACGGCGACCGTGACGCCGTACGGCGTCGGCTGCTACCCGGCATCGCGCAGCTTCTACGAGCACTTCGAGTCCGCGGGCGAATTCGACCTCGCCGGCAGCGCGATGCGCCTGCGCTTCCAGGGCGATCACTACCGCGTCGAGCCCGGCGGCAGCTACGTGCCGCCGCCGGTCGGTGCCGCGGTGGTGCCGCTCACCACCGGGACACCCGAGGCTACGGTCAACCTGCCAGGCGGACTGGCCTATCCCGGCGGCGCGACGCCGCGGTTGCGTGTCCACCTCGACGGCTTCGCGTCGGCCGCACCGGGCAACCTCAACGGCTCGCCGTCACCGTCGTCGTGGCTGAGCTCGCCGGTCGCCCGCTGGGGTTCGTGGAGCAGGTTCTGGACCCCGGCGAGCACGCCGGGCGCGGTGCTGCGGCACACCCAGAACGGAGTGCTCTACCTGACGTGGTACCGGATGCCGGCGTTCCTGGCGCAGGACGAGAACACGTTCCAGCTGCAGTTCGACACCAACACCGAAGACGTCACGTTCGCATGGGGAGCGATGGACCCGTCGTACGGCTCGACCGTCGTCGGCTTCGCGGCCGCCGGCCCGGCCAACGATCTCGGCAGCGTCGACATCTCGGCGCAGCTGCCGAACGGCTTCCGGACCTGGCCGATCGACGGCGAACCGCTGACGCTGAGCGCGACGGTGCCGGTCCTCGGCAGCAACCTGGTGTTCACGACGACCGACTATCCCGCCGGTTCACCGCTCGGCATCCAGCTGCTGAGCCTGGTGAAGCTCAACCGCGGCCCCGAGCTCGGCAGCGCCGGCATGCCGGACTGCTACCAGCTCGTCGGCGCCAGCGTGAACAGCGTGATGTTCCCGTCGAACGGCCAGTCGACCTATTCGATGCAGCTGCCGCTCGATCCGAGCTACGTCGGATTGTCGATCCACGGGCAGTCCGCCGCCGTCGCGGTCGGAGCCAACCCGACCGGATTGGTGCTGTCGAACGGCGTCTCGGCGTTCCTCGGCCTGTGAGCGCGCGGCGGCGACTAACGGTCCACGTCACCGTCGAGCCCATCGTCGAGCCCATCGTCGAGCTGGGCGGCGAGCGCGGCGAGTGCCCGGTGCAGCAGATTGCGCACCGACGCCTCG
>JAGQRB010000159.1 GCA_020425925.1 Planctomycetota bacterium | reverse complement strand
CGTCGTCCCGACACCGTTGCTGCCGCTGCCGTCGGTGACGCCACGATCGCCGCCAGGACCGTCGCCCGCGCGCTCGCCCTCGACGTCGCGATCCGCGGCGAGATCGGAGTCGCGCTCCGCTGCCGCGGCGTCGGCCGCGAGCCGTGCTTCGCGCGCGCGCTCGGCCGCGGCGGCGGCTTCCGCTTCGGCCGCGCGCTGACGTTCGAGCAGTGCCACCATGCCGGGATCGCGGATCTCGTAGACCGCGCTGTCCTCGTGGAACCGATGCGCCTTGCCGTCGAACACGGTGTCGAGCAATGCGCTGCTCTGCAGGCCGGGCGCCGCGGCCGCGACGTCGGAGGCGATCGCGATCGAATAGCTCAGCGCCTCGAGGTCGGCCGAGAAGTGGAAGCGCCCGTCCGACTCGTGTCGCTCGATGAAGGTCATCGGCGAACCCGCGCCACGGCTGATCAACGAGGCATAGAGCGCCTGCTGCCGTCCGATCTCGACGTGCGCGAAGTACTCCGCCAGCAGCGCCCGGAACTCCGCCTCCTCGAGCTCTTTCTCGTGGAAGTGGTTGTCGCTGTGCCGCAGGTTGTACGGCGTGCGATCCGGCGACGAGACCAGCAGGCGCCCACCCGGCGCGAGCACCCGCTTGACCTCGCGCAGGAAGCCGTGCTGGTCCTCGACGTGCTCGATGGTCTCGAAGCTGACGACCCAGTCGACCGAGGCATCGGCGATCGGCAGCACGGTGCAGTCGGCGCAGGCGAACTCGAGCCTGGCAGCCGCGCCGTACTTGCGGCGGGCCTCGGCGATCGTGGTGGCGTCGAGGTCGATGCCGGTGACGCTCGCCGCCGACTGCGCCAGCAGGAAGCTGCCGTAGCCTTCGCCGCAGGCGACGTCGAGCACGCGCGCGCCCGCGGTCGCCGCCGCCGCGACCAGGTAGCGGTGATAGTGCTCGAGGCCGGTCGAGCTGCGCGTGATGTTCGGCAGGAAGCGTTCGCCCGTGTTGGCAAGCTCGGTATGGCGGTCCGGGGGCTGGATCGGCTTCACGGCGGGCAACGTAGCATCGCGCCCGGCCAGCGGCGAGCAACTATGGCGACCGCCGCGTCGCCCCTACATGAACGCGGTGTCGCCGGTCACGCCGACGGCCCGCCCGCCGACGTCGAACGTGCCGTAGCGCGGCCGCGGCGGCAGCTCGCCGACGTGGCCGAAGAAGGCGTCGTGCTGGTGCACCTGGACGACCCGCGGGGCGCAGTGGAAGACGATGCTCCAGCGCAGCAGCTCGGGGTCCTGCGCCGGCGAGCCACCGTGCGGGGTCTCGGCGTGCCACACCACGACGTCGCCCTGCGCGAGCTCCGGCGTCACGAGCTCGCCCCACTCCGGCGCGCGCCGGATCACTTCGCCGTTGTAGAGATCGAGTGCCAGCGCGAGCAGCTCGGCGCGGCCGGCGCGCGGGTTCCTCACCTTCGCCTCGGCCAGGAACGGCGCCGCGGCCACCACCGGCCGATGGGCGCCGCGGTAGTAGAACAGCGGTCCCGCCGCCGGATCGACGTCGCGCAGTGCGGTCCAGCAGCCGCAGAAGTAGCGACCCGGCCAGGTCGCGAAGTGCGGCGTGTCGCGGTGCACGGGCTGCTGCGTCCCGTACTTGAACGTCAGCGAGGTGTAGACCCCGGCTTCGGCACCGAACACGAAGTCGAGCAGCTGCATGACGCGCGCGTTGAGGCCGAGCGCCAGCGCCGCCTCCGACGTGCGGTGGAAGTTCACCAGCCGCTTCTCGTGGCCGAGGCCGTCGAGGTTCGCGGCGACGTAGCGTGCGTTCGCGCCGCAGTAGTCGCCGTAGTCGGCGATCGCCCGCTCGCAGAGCTCGCGCGGCTGCGCGCCCCGCAGCACCACCAGGCCGTCGCGCGCGAGCGCGCGCGCCGCGTCGACCAGCCAGCCCGGCTGGCCGGCGGCCGCGATGCGGGCGTCCGCGTCCGGGTCGTCGATCCACAGGGACGGCAGCACCGGACCCGTCTTCGTTGCCATACCGGCATCAGTACCGGCGGCACGTTCGGCGTGCAAGCGCGGCCCGATCGTCGCGACCGGAGCCGGGACGATCAGGGATCGATGCCGACGATCGCGGTCACCCGGTTGCTGACGCGCACGCCGAGCGCGTTGAACGCCGGGTCGAGCACGGCGACCTGCTTCTCGAGCGGCAAACCGACGAAGCTCGCGTCGGCCGGGAGCGGCAACGCCCAGAAATGCACGCCGTTGCCGTCGGTGGTCGAGAAGTCGACGATCGGGTCGTCGACCTCCGACTCGCAGCCGGGCGCACCGAACGCCGCCAGCGACAGCGCCGGCGTGCGCGGCAGCAGATTGTAGAGTCGCGCGATCAGCCGATTCGGCGGCGCGTTGCGCAGATCGAGGTAGAACGTCGAACCGAGGATCGGCTTCTCGGGCCGAGCCGCCACCGCACCGCTCGTCGTGCGGGTCTCGAGCACCGGCACGCCGCCGGCCGGACCGCAGCCGCCCGGCCGCAGCAGCACGATCGCCGGCCCCGAGGCCAACACCGCGTCGAACGCGACGTCGAGCCGGTAGTTGCCGGTGCCGTAGTCGCTGACCGCGACGTAGTAGACCCCCGGCGTCGCGACCGAGTATCGCAGCAGCGAGTAGAATCCGGGGCCGCCGTCGTCGTCGATCGCGATCGGCTGCAGCGCCGCATCGCAGAGGTGCAGCACGGTGTCGGCCGCGGCCGGCGCCGCCCCCGGCCCGGTCGCGAAGGTGAGCAACCCCGGCGCCGGTACGGTGACCCGGTAGAAGTCGTAGTCGGCCGTGCTCAGCACGAAGATCGGCCCACCCGCGCCGCTGCTGATCGAGCCGCTGACGGTGGCATGCAGCGGCCCGGTCGTCGCGCTGCCGCCCGGCAGGCGCGGATCGTTCGGCTCCGGTGCCTCGCCGACCGCGACCGGGTTCGGCGAGCTCTGCACCAGTTGACCTGGCGGGAACACGATCACGTCGAGCGTGTAGCTGCCGGTCGTCGAGCCGTCGAAGCCGCGCACCCGCACGAAGTAGGTTCCCGCCGGCAGCGCACCGCGCTCGAGCAGCGAGTAGTTGCCGTGGGTCTGCACGCTGCCGTCGTCGACCTCGAGCAGCAGCGCGCCGGTGTGGTTCAGCAGCGCGAGCCGGGTGTTGCCGGCCTGCGCCGCGAAGCCCGGGGCGGTCCACGCCCGCAGGTCACCGGCCTGCGGCAGGAAGATCCGGTAGCAGTCGACGTCGCCGGCGGACAACGTGCCATAAGACTGCGCACCGAGCACGTGGGTCGAGGCCGAGGCCGGGCCGCCGTTCGGTTCGACCTCCGGCGAACCCTGCCCGCGCGACGGATCGGCGAGCGATGTGAAGACGACGGTGGCGACGAACGCGAGGGGGAGACGGTTCATGGCGCGAGGTGGACGGCCGGAGGCGTGGCCGTCGCGCGCCATCCTAACGCGATCGGGTCGCGAAGCGCACGATCTCAGCGCGGACGGCCGCCGCGATCGCGCGAGCGCGGCAGATCCGCGAAGCCGAACTTCTGGTGCAGCACGTGGAAGAAGTGCGTCGAGCTCGGCACCAGGTGGCGGAACCGCGTCGCGACCGGACGCAGCAGCGCGCGGCCACCGAGCGGGATCTGCTGTTGGACCTGGCCGTCGATCTGGCACGACGCCTGGCGCTTGTGACCGGTCTCGACGACCTCGATGTCGATGCCCTGGCCGACCGGCAGCACGATCGGGCGCGCCGCGAGGGTGTGCGATGCCAACGGCGTCAGCACCAGCGCGTCGAGACTCGGCACCAGCACCGGGCCGCCCGCCGCCATCGAGTAGGCCGTCGAACCCGACGCGGTCGCCGCGATCAGGCCGTCGCCGCGGTAGGTCGCGATCTCGATCTCGCCGCGCCAGGCGCGCAACATGATCATGCCGCCGACCGAGCGGCGGGTGACGACGACGTCGTTGAGCAGCACCGCCTCGTCGGTGTGCTCGCCGTCGGCATCGACCGCGGTGCAGCTCAGCATCAGCCGCGACTCCTCGTGCAGCTCGCCGGCCAGCAGCCTGGTCAGCGCCAGCTCGGACTGCTCCTGCTCGTAGGCGGTCAGGAACCCGAGGCGCCCGCAGTTGATCCCGAGCGTAGGTCGCTGGTTCGCGGCCATCCGGCGCGCCGCGCCGAGCAGCGAGCCGTCACCGCCGAAGACCACGACCGCATCGCATTCGAGCTCGGCGAGCGAGGACTCGCGGTCCATCACGACCGCGACCTCGGCGCCGCGCTCGCGCAGCCACGCCGCGTGGCGCTGCACCAGCGCCTTGGTGCCGCCCTTGCGCTCGTCGCCGAGCAGCGCCAGATGGCGCGGCGCGGAGCGATCGCGGCTGGTCTCCGACTCGGAACTCAAGGGCGGGACCGGAGGGGCGACTAGCCCGAGACGCCGAGCGAACGTTCGACCGGCGCCGGCCGCTCCGCGAGGAAGCGCGCCGCGACGTCCTCGGCCGTGAGGCCGCAGTGCTCGATCACCTGGTTGCGCGACATGTGCTCCAGGATGTCGTCGGGCACCGCCATCACCTGGACGCGGGCGCGCACCGGGCCGTGGGCGCTCAGGCACTCCAGCACCGCGCTGCCGAAGCCGCCGATGCGGGCGTGATCCTCGAGCGTGACGACGCGGTCGTGGCGGTCGCAGAGCTCGACGATGCCGTCCTCGTCGAGCGGCTTGCAGAACCGCGCGTTCACGACCTCGACGTGCACGCCACGCTTGTCGAGCAGCGCCGCCGCCTCGAGCGCGGTCTGCACCATGTGGCCGTAGGCCAGGATCGCACCATCGCGACCGGGCCGCAGCGGCTCCATGCGACCGAGCTCGATCGGCTGGTGCTTGCCGCTCCAGCCCGGCAGCTCGTGGCGCGTCGGCGCGTTGCCGCGGGCGTAGCGGATCCCGCTCGGACCTGCGAGCGTCAGCGCGAACTCGAGCATCTCGCAGAGCTCGGGCCCGTCCTTCGGCGCCATCAGCGTGATGCCGGGCATGCAGCGCAGATAGGCGATGTCGTAGAGGCCGTTGTGGGTCGCGCCGTCCTCGCCGACCAGGCCGGCGCGATCCATCGCGAACACCACCGGCAGCCGCTGCAGGATGACCTCCTGGAACACCTGGTCGTAGCCGCGCTGCAGGAACGTCGAGTAGATCGCGCAGACCGGCCGCATGCCGCTGGTCGCGAGCCCGGAGGCCATCGCGACCGCGTGCTGCTCGGCGATGCCGGCGTCGACGAACCGCTGCGGGAACTTGTCGCGGAACTCCATCAGCCCGGTGCCGTCCGGCATCGCGGCGGTGATCGCGATCACCCGGTCGTCGGCGGTCGCGAGCTTGTCCATGCTCTCGCCGAACCAGGTCGTCCAGGCGCGGCCCGGCTTGGTCATCGGCACCACCGGCGGCAGCACCGCGGGCTCGACCGGCACCTTCTCGGGCTTCTTCGGCGCCGCCGGCTTCTTCTGCGGCTTGGCGGCGTGCGCGCGGTCGTAGCGATCCTCGCTGCCGGGCACACCCTTGCCCTTCTCGGTCAGCACGTGCAGTAGCGTGACACCGTCGAGGCGCTTGCAGTCGGCGAGCGCGCCGACGACCTCACCGACGTCGTGACCGTCGACCGGGCCGAAGTAGCGGAAACCGAGCTCCTCGAAGATGTGCCCCGGCGCGACCATGTTCTTGACCATGTCGACCGCGTCGCCGAGGCGCGCGTCGAGGTCCTTGCCGACCAGCGGGATCGACTGGATCAGACCGTGCATCGCGTCCTTGGCGCGGTTGTAGAACGAGCCGGACCGCAGCTTGTTGAGGTAGCGCGACAGCGCGCCGACGGTCTTGGCGATCGACCAGCGGTTGTCGTTGAGGATCACGAGCAGGCGGACGTCCTCGAGCGAACCGGCGTGGTTCAGGGCCTCGAACGCGACGCCGCAGCCCATCGCCGCGTCGCCCACGACCGCGACCGAGTGGCGGTCCTTGCCCTGCATGTGGTCGCCCATCGCGATGCCGAGCGCGGCCGAGGCCGCGGTGCCGGCGTGGCCCATGAGGTAGGCGTCGTAGTCCGACTCCCACTTGTTGGAGAAACCGCTGAGACCACCCTTCTGGCGCAGCGTGTGGAAACGCGCCTTGCGCTCGGTGAGCAGTTTGTGCGGATAGCACTGATGGCCGACGTCCCAGACCAGTCGGTCGCGCTTGAAGTCGAAGACGTAATGCAGACCGACGGTGAGCTCGACGACTCCCATGCCGGAGCCGAGGTGACCACCCGTCACGCTGACGGTGTCGAGGATGACGCTGCGGAGCTCGTCGCAGAGCCCGGGCAGCTGGTCGGCGGCCAGGCGCTTCAGGTCGTCGGGATTGTCGACTTGGTCGAAGAGAGGCGTGCTCGACGGTTGGTCCAAAACTGCTCCGCAGAGGAATCCACAGGGAGATGCGGCGGTAGGATAGGCCGCAACCGGGCTAGCGCCGGCGTTCTACCGCGAAAACCGCGCAATCTTGCAACAACTGCACCGCGGCGTCCAGTCTCGCCTGCGGCAGACCGCGCCAGGCCGCGACCTCGCGCCCGACGCGGGCGGCGAGCTCGGCGGCCCCGGCGGCGAGCGCCCG